>NZ_BAABRT010000003.1:0-227362 GCF_039545115.1 Microbulbifer aestuariivivens
AGTTCCAGTGCCACCTGCCGGCAGCTCACGCCTGGGTGGCGAGTCTGTTCCACGGCCTCATGCTTGAACTCGGGACTGTACTTTCTACGCTTACTCATAAACACTCCTTTGGCATAGTGTGCCTCTTCTTAGAAGTGTCCGCAGTAACGGGGTAGAACCCAAAATATATGGCAGCCCTCAAAACAGCAAGTAATCCCTGTGCTCCATCTTTAGTAACCGACAATCATTCGTTAGGGTGCAGCCATTCTAGGGTAGTTTTTCCTGAGAGCTGCGGTATTAGCAAGAGGTGTGTTTTGTTGATTCCCGAAGTCGAGCTCTCCATAACGCTGACTTAATCGAATCCCGGAACGGAGGAGGGGGTGGCGGGCTACAAAACCGAGGCATCGGTGTGGTCAAAAAAATTTTACACAGGCTAAAGTACAACCTATTTTACAGGCCTTCGTACAAAACAGTCAGTATAGAAGTACAGACCTACCCCGGGGCAACCTCATTAAGGCAGAGCCAACAACTTGATTTGGTCAAACTCCTGAAACTGCTCACCTTCCACCCACAGCCGGGGGCCACGCTTGGCATCAGGATCACTGCCTTGCTGAACAAAATAAGCTGAAAACAATGTCACGTAGGTCAATAGGGTCAAAAATATTAATGGGTACGAAACTAGGGACCTATACGATAACCTTCGGCGGTTATGAACCTCCCAGGCATCAATTCGCCCCCCCCAAAGAAGCCCCATATACAGAAAGATCAGAGTCTGCGGCACCGGCATTACAACCAAACCACTAAATAGAGAGTACAAAGCCGAGACAGCCGCAGCAATTAACACACCCTCACGAGCAATAGTTGGCACCTCGTGAAGATTATTCTGAATGCTTTTCCAGGCCTGAAACAGGACTCGTAGCACTGCGACACATAATGCAATCGTAGCAATACCGCCCCATTCGAATACAAACTGCAAAATACTATTGTGTGGGTGCCCCTCTATACGCTCAAAATCAGAATAGGAATAGGAGCCAGAACCAGAGCCCAAGACAAGATGTGACCAGCTCAGGGATTCAATTAACTCACCCCAGATCATGACTCTACCTGAGCTATGCGTTCTAAATATGTCGTTATGTAAATGTGATTCTGGGTAAGAGACCCTGATCAACAGGTAGCTGACAAATGCAGAAACAAACAGCAGTAAGGTGTAATGAAAATTAGACCGCAATCTAGGCAATAAGATCCAGCCTGCAATCCCGACAATCATCAATGACAACGGGAGACCACGAACACCAGAAACCAGCATCAGCAGAAAATTCAAAAACAGGAAAAGAGCCGCAAACCTGCCAAACTTTGGTGAGCGCAAAGCAACTAAAAGCAATGGGATAATAAAAGCCTGCACCTGATTAAAAAAACGGATGTTATCAACTGATGGCAGTATCAGCTCGGGACGCAACCCCACCCCACCACAAAGCTCAAAGGCCAAATTGAGCATGGCTTTGAAAACCAAGAGGCCGTGAGCTACTAACAACAAAGCTAGTAGTGTCTCACTCAGGCCTGCACGAGCAACAAACACGCCGGCAGTAAAGAGCCCGATCAGCAAAACCCAGTGCAAGGTTTCCAACCCAGAATGTACAGGGTTAGCCGAAAGCAAGGTGCTTGCAAGGATGAATACAAGTGATACCCCCCATGGCCGTGAAAGGCCTTGCTCCCGGGAAAGCGCAAAGAGGGTACACCTGAATATTCTCAGACAGAAAAAAGAAACAATTACACAGACCAGAGCGACCTGAACAATCCTCTTGTTATTGTAATAACCAATGGGTAGAGCCGTATCAAGAGGGTCAATACTTAAAAAAAACCATGCGGCTATGGCTACAACAAAGAACCAAGCAAGTTTTATAGATTCCCGCATGTGATCACCAAAAAAAATAGGCCACGTCTGTGGCCTATTAGAGGGTACTAAAACGTAAATATATCAGGTGCTAGCTGCACTGCGACACTGAGAGGGAAGCTTGTTGTAAGCTTCGGCTTTCACATTAGTAGTACAGGCCACCTTCAGACCATTCTCAGTTGCAGTGAGGGTGAAAACCAAATCCTTAGTATCGACAGCAGCGTCACCTGTTTTTTCTAATGTAAGAGTGACTTTAGTAGGATCCGCGCTTGTGGTACCCTTCTCATATTCTGCCGTATTTACCAAATCAGAGTTAGCCTCGATTTTATCAACGATCGCCTCACCGTCAGTATCATTGGGCCAGCCGCCACCTGAAACCATGCGCTCGTAAATATCCATCTTGGCTGAAGCCATCAAGCTTACCGGCTCGGCCAACTTGGCGCGGACGGTGTAGTCCTGGTAAGCCGGCAGCGCAACGGCTGCAAGAATACCGATGATCGCAACCACGATCATCAATTCAATCAGTGTAAAACCCTGTTGCTTTTTCATTGTAAACGTCTCCGTACAAAACTTGTTTTTGTAATGAATCCCGTGAGAGTAAACCCATGAGGATGTCCCCAAGTACAATACAAGCTTTGTGCCAACACGCACAAGCGCGGCACCCATCACAAAAATAAAATATATTACATCACATTTTAGCGGAAGAAATTTCGTCAGAGCCAATTTGCGACTAAATGTGACAACAATTGTCACTCGAGACTGACACATATTGCCCTTTCTAGGCTGGTGGGCTCAGCTACTCACCAGGCAAAGAGCACACAGGTGCAGAACTCTCTTTACGGAAAAGCCGCCCTGCACCCAAAGCCATCCCTTTGCAATGCTATGCCGCTTAGGCAAATCAGGCTTCACTCTCAGCACTGCAAGCTCGCAAAAACCCTGGCCTCTAGCGCTTACGAACCCAAACGACCCACCGGCTGATAATTTCTTCGATTGGCCTGACGCACCGAATTAGCTATATTGAGGTGATTCATACGTAGGTCATGTATGGTTCCGAGAGCGTATTTCTAAAGATAAGCCAACGGCAATCACAATGGGATTGCCCTCACCAAGTCTCAAAACGGTAAGTCATGAGCAGCATTCCCTTAAGTGGTTTGGCCAAGCGTCTGGTAGCCGACAAGAAACTGGACGAAGCTACGGCAGCTTCCGCCATGAAGGCCGCCAAACGTGAAAACCAGACATTTGCCCAGCACGCGGTGGAGTCCAAGCTGATAAAAAGCCGTGAGCTCGCCACCATTGCTGCCAATGCCTTTGGCTCGCCGCTCTTTGACCTCGGCGGCTACAACTTCGAGTTGATACCCCAGGGACTGGTGGATGACCGCCTGATCAGCAAACACTTCGCCTTGCCTCTCTTCAAGCGCGGTAACCGCCTGTTTGTGGCCGTCGCCGACCCCACCAACCTGGCCGCACTGGACGAAATCAATTTCAATACAGGCCTGAATACCGATGCAGTCTTGGTGGAAGCTGACAAACTGGCCAAAGCCATCGAGAGCTACATTTCCAATAGCTCCGATATGGATGGCGGCCTCGATGGCATGGACGATGAGGAGCTCGATGCACTTGATGTAGAAGGGGGGCAGCCAGATCAGAACCAGGATGATGATCCCGGTGGTGATGAGGCCCCGGTTGTACGCTTTGTAAACAAAGTACTTCTCGATGCGATCCGCTCCGGAGCATCCGACATTCATTTCGAGCCCTACGAAAAGGCCTACCGCGTACGTTTTCGGACCGATGGGGTACTACACGAGATCGCCAAGCCACCAATCCAGCTGCAAGCCCGCATCTCGGCCCGTCTGAAAGTGATGTCCAAGATGGACATTTCCGAGCGCAGGGTACCTCAGGACGGCCGTATCAAGATGAAGCTGTCCAAGACCAAAGCCATCGACTTTCGCGTCAACAGCCTGCCGACCCTATGGGGGGAAAAGATCGTTCTGCGGATTCTTGACCCGTCCTCGGCAAAACTTGGTATTGATGCCCTCGGCTACGAGGAAGAACAAAAAAAGATGTACCTGGATGCACTGGCGCAGCCTCAGGGCATGATTCTGGTTACCGGCCCTACCGGCTCGGGTAAAACGGTTTCACTCTATACTGGCCTAAACATCCTCAATACCGCCGAGCGCAATATCTCTACTGCAGAGGACCCGGTTGAAATTAACCTGGAAGGCATCAACCAGGTCAATGTGAACGCCAAGGTAGGGCTGAACTTCGCCGATGCGTTGCGCTCCTTCCTGCGACAGGACCCTGACATTGTCATGGTCGGCGAGATTCGTGATCTGGAAACCGCAGAGATCGCCATCAAGGCTGCCCAAACAGGCCACCTTGTACTGTCAACACTGCACACCAATTCCGCCCCGGAAACCTTGACCCGCCTGATGAATATGGGCGTACCCACTTTCAACATTGCCACCTCGGTTAGCCTAATTATCGCCCAGCGCCTTGCACGTCGGCTTTGCAGCGAGTGCAAGAAACCAGTCACCCTGCCTGAAGAGGTATTAAAGGACGAAGGTTTTGACGCTGTCAGTATTCCCAAAACTGAGTGGAAACTATACCAGCCAGTTGGGTGTGAACATTGCTCCAAGGGCTACAAGGGGCGTGTGGGAGTGTATGAAGTGGTTCGCATCACCGATGGTATCTCGCGAATCATCATGGAAGGAGGCAACTCTATCCAGATTGCTGACCAGGCCAGAAAAGAAGGCTTTCATAACCTGCGCACTTCAGCCCTGCGCAAGGTTGTAATGGGTGTAACAAGCCTCGAAGAGGCCAATCGAGTGACTCAAGACTAGTTATGAGCGGGCCCTAAAACAGTGACTTTTGTCGACTGCTGAACATTACGGGTCAAGCCCCTTGTCAGTAACAAACGGTCTATCATGCGCTAACGAGGCGCAGATGAATAACAACAGGAGCCAAACCATGGCTAACGCCACCGCAGTCGCCTATATCTACAAGGGCGTAGATAGCAAGGGCAATAAGGTTGAGGGTGAAATCAATGGCACCAACCCCGCCCTGATCAAAGCGCAACTTCGCAAGAAAGGTATTATTGCCAACAAAGTTCAAAAGAAGCCAAAAGCGCTTTTTAATACTAAAAAAAAGGTAACGCCGGCGGATATCGCATTATTTACCCGTCAAATGGCCACCATGATGAAAGCCGGTGTACCGCTGGTGCAGAGCTTCGAAATCGTTGCAGATGGACTAGAAAACGAAGGAGTAAAGGAGCTGCTGTTCAAGATTCGAGATGATGTCGCTTCTGGTACCTCCTTTGCAGACTCGCTTCGTAAACACCCCCTTTACTTCGATGACTTGTTCTGCAACTTGGTCGCATCAGGTGAACAATCCGGCGCATTGGAAACAATGCTTGATCGAATCGCCACATACAAGGAAAAGACCGAGCAGCTAAAAGCCAAAATCAAGAAGGCCATGACCTATCCGATTGCCGTACTTGTAGTCGCAATTATTGTCACATCTATCCTCTTGATTAAAGTCGTACCGCAGTTTGCCGAAACTTTCTCCAGCTTCGGCGCAGATCTGCCAGCCTTTACAAAGCTTGTTGTCGGCATGTCCGAGTGGATGCAGGCCAACTGGCTGTTTGCACTTATCGCGGTCGCATTTGTCATTGGCGGCACTATGGAAGCCAAGAAGCGCAACAAGAAAGTGGACCAGTTGTTTGACAGGCTTATCTTAAAGCTACCTATTCTGGGCATGATCACCTACAACTCTATTGCCGCTCGGTTTGCCAGAACGCTCTCAACAACATTCGCAGCCGGCGTTCCATTAATTGACGCGTTGAAGTCCGTAGCTGGTGCCACCGGGAACAGTATTTACGAGAAAGCAACTCTCCAAATCCGGGATTTAGTCGCCACCGGCGTTCCACTGAATACTGCCTTGCGGGGCTCCGGGCTTTACCCTTCCATGCTGGTACAGATGGCGGCAATTGGTGAAGAGTCAGGCGCCCTCGATGAAATGCTGGCAAAATCCGCTGACTTTTACGAAGAGGCTGTCGACAACATGGTTGACAACCTTACAGCGTTGCTTGAACCCATGATTATGGCTGTATTAGGTGTACTCGTAGGCGGTTTGATGGTCGCCATGTACCTGCCGATCTTCCAGCTGGGTAATGTTGTATAAAGATGTTAGAGACACTAATTTCCCAGCAAGCGCTGCTGCTCGGCAGCGCTCTTATTTTAGGCCTGCTGGTTGGCAGCTTCCTGAATGTAGTCATCTACCGTCTTCCGATCATGATGGAGCGGGAGTACAAACAGGATTTTTATGGCTACTTTGCTAAGGAACCGGAGCCTGCGGAAAAGAAGGTCCTCGAAGAAACCTTCAACCTGATCCTGCCTCACTCCCACTGCCCCAACTGTGATGCCGAGATCAAGGCCTGGCACAATATTCCGGTGGTGAGCTACCTGCTGCTCGGGCGCAAGTGTGGCTTCTGCGGCACTAAAATCTCCATGCGCTATCCGCTGGTGGAGCTGGTTACCGGTCTTCTCACCGCTATCGTGGTATGGCAGCTTGGCTTTACCTGGCAGGCTCTGGCTGGCTGCGTGTTCACCTGGGCACTGGTTGCACTGACCGGGATCGACTTTGATCGGCAGTTGCTGCCGGATCAGATCACCCTGCCCTTACTGTGGGGCGGGCTGGTCATTAACCTCTGGGAGGTATTCGTGCCGTTGCAGGATGCCGTGATAGGCGCGATGGCTGGCTATCTGTCTCTCTGGGCGGTTTATCATATCTTTAAACTGGTGACCGGCAAGGAGGGCATGGGCGCTGGGGACTTTAAAATCCTCGCGGCCATCGGTGCCTGGTTTGGCTGGCAGATGCTACCGCTGGTCATCCTGCTGTCTGCCGCCGTAGGCGCGGTTGCCGGGCTGACCTGGGCCACGATTGCCGGGAGGGATAAGAGCCTGCCCATTGCCTTCGGCCCGTACCTGGCGGGTGCCGGCTGGATTGCCATGCTGTGGGGTGAGCAAATTGTTGGCTGGTACCTGTCTTACTCGGGGCTCGCATCTTAGCCTGAACAGCCAAAAATTGATCGCACACGGAGTGGCCTTCCGGTCACTCTTCGCCGCTCTATCTGTCACCTCTGATCTGTCGGGAGAGTGTGCCGGCAGAATGTGTCGGCAGATGCGCAGAGTTGCAGGTACTTTTCGCATATTCGCGCTCAGGAGCCGACACCCCTCGCCCCACCAGCCTTTAACCGCACTCACACCTCGACTATCGTCACAAAGAGCGCCGCCTGTGCCAGCCATGGTATTAAAGATACAACTCAGACTTATTTGACATGGAAGGACTTGGGTATATACAGGTAAACCTATGGCTCAGTACATTGTGGGACTAACCGGTGGAATCGGCAGCGGCAAATCTGCCGCTGCGGACGCTTTCCGGCAACTGGGTATCAAGGTGGTCGATGCCGACTGGGCTGCGCGGGTGGTTGTGCAGCGGGGCCAGCCCGCACTGGAGCAGATTGCCACTCATTTCGGTGCGGATGTGCTGCTTGAAAGTGGCGAACTTGATCGGGCAAAACTGCGCAAGCTGGTATTCGAGCAGGACAGCGAGCGTCGCTGGCTGGAGGCGCTGCTGCACCCTCTGATCCGCGAGGAGATTAAGCTTGCGTTGGAATCCGCCACCAGCCCCTATGCCATTCTGGAGTCGCCGCTGCTAATCGAGTCCGGACAGGATACACTGGTGCAGCGCACCTGCGTGGTGGATTTACCTGAGGAGTTGCAGATCGCTCGAGCCTGTGCCCGTGACAGCAACGCACCTGAGCAGATACGCCGGATCATGGCCGCCCAATTGCCGCGCCAGGAGCGGCTGCAACAGGCCGACGATGTGCTGGACAATGCCGCAGACAGGGCCAGCCTTGAATCCCAGGTACAGACACTGCACGAGCAGTACCTTCAGCTGGCGCAACTGACAAGGCAGCAACAGTGAATTCGCCTAGGCTTTTGGGCTTTGCTTATGAGCTTTGCTTGTGGGCCAGGCATTAGCATTGGAACTGCAATTTAAACCGTCACATGAATGATAAGCGGAGTTATGAGTAGTAAGAACAAAGTATCCGAGCATCCCTCGGTTCCCTGCCCTACCTGTAAAAAGCCCGTTGAATGGAGCGGGGATTCTCCCTTCCGTCCTTTCTGCAGTGAGCGCTGTAAACTGATCGACCTGGGTGAATGGGCCAGAGAGGGACACAAGATCCCCGGGCAGCCAGTGTACGATGATGTGTTGAGCGACGACCTGGACCCGACCAAGACACGCCATTAGCACCCTTGGCAAGAGCAAGTTACAAGTTCCGCAGTCTTATGGCAGTTTGCTCTTATCCTTTTTTGTAGCTCTGCACTGCGCAACCCATAAGCCCCCAGAAAGCTAGCCCCAGAAAGCTGGCAGCAGAAACCGAGCCCCCGAAACCAAGCCGCCAATGCGGGCTAGCCGTTACCTTCTGCACCGGCTAAGATCTTGTCAATAATCGCTTGGTTGGCATCCGGAAACTGGTAACTACCCAGCTCAGCCCGGCCAACCCAGCGAATCTCCTGCCCTTCCCGCCCTGCGGCTTCGCCACTGAAGGCAGTCACCCACCAGGTATCCAGCAGCACGGATTTTTCCCCATAGTCGTGATAAATCTCAGTCAGGGGGTGGAGCGCTTCCGCCTCGATAGCAATCTCCTCGCGCAGTTCGCGGACCAACGCTTCCTGCACAGTCTCTCCAGCTTCGACCTTGCCACCGGGAAACTCCCAGCGCCCCCCCATATGCTGATGGTCTGGGCGCCGGGCGATCAGAATTCGGCCATCTGCACCCAGGATTACACCGACAGCAACGTGGATGACCTCACTCATGACTCATAACTCATTACTCATTACTCACCGTCAACGAATTCTTCTATGCCTTTATAGGGGAGGGGAGACGTTATGCGGGGCTACCAGACTTTTCTCAACGGGAATAACAGCCCGTCGGCCTGGTTTGAGCATTTCGTTCTCGCTTTGACGATTGCCAGAGGCTGCCCACAAGCCGTGGCAGACTGCCTTAACGCGCCTCGCCGTTAATCTTCATACCGCAGTACTCTTCATGCCGTAGCCCTCTTCATAGTGGCTGAGCCCCCCCAACGGCAGCGGCTGGTTTGACTCTCTAGCGGCTTTCACGCAATCAACGCCTGAAAGCCTGCAGCACCCACCCCTCGTGATACTGCCGATGACGGCGGACAAGTGCAAAATCGGTACTCAGGTGCGGTATTCCGCATTGATCGTCACATAGTCGTGGGAGAAGTCGCAGGTCCAGATATGTTCGCGGCTGTCGCCACGCCCAAGATCCACAGTGATAGTGAACTCCGGCTTTGAAAAGACGGCCTCCCCCAGCTCTTCGCGATAGCCCGCAGCACGTCCACCGGCTTCCACAACCTGAACGTCGTCCAGATAGATATTCACCCCGCCGGTATCCAGCCCCTCGATACCCGCGTTGCCAACGGCCATCACCAGCCTGCCCCAGTTGGGGTCAGAAGCGTAAAGGGCGGTTTTCACCAGTGGAGACTCGCCCACCTCGAAAGCCACTTTTAAGGCCTCTTCACTGCTGGCGGCACCGGTGACCTGAACAGTGACAAACTTAGTCGCGCCCTCGCCATCCCTGACGATCGCCTGAGCGAGTTCGATATGAACGGCGATGATGGCTGCTTTGAGGCGCGCATAGTCATCATCCTGCGGGTTGGCGCTAGGCGGAGCACTGGCCCCCGTGGCAATCAGCACACAGGCATCGTTGGTGGAGGTGTCGCCATCCACGCTGATGCGATTAAATGAGGCTGCAACGGCCTCCTGCACCCAGTCATTCAACAGGGATTGTTCGATCGCCGCATCCGTTGCGACATAGGCAAGCATGGTGGCCATGTTGGGCTGGATCATTCCTGCGCCCTTGGCAATACCGACAATACGGACCCGCTCACCGGCCACTTCCAGCTCGCGAGTCGCGGTTTTGGGGGCGGTGTCTGTTGTCATAATCGCCTTGGCGGCCTGCCCCCAGCCATTACTGCAGAGGCGATCGGCTGCCTGTGGAATCGCGTCGAGCAGACGCTGCAGGGGCAAGTGCTCTCCAATCACGCCGGTGCTAAACGGCAGCACCTCGCTGGATTCGATACCGAGACTGGCGGCAACCGCCCTGCAACAGGCACGCGCGTCGGCAATGCCCCGCTCTCCCGTTGCGGCGTTCGCGTTACCTGCATTGACCAGCAAGGCGCGCACTGAGCCGCTCGCGATATGTTCTTTAGCGACGGTTACCGGAGCCGCACAGAAGGTATTCTGAGTAAAAGTTGCAGAGACACTCGACCCCTCGTCGATGGCGACCAGCAGCAGATCATCCCGCGACCAGTTCTTGATATGTGCCGGCACAGCGGCCAGACGAATTCCCTGAATTTGCGGTAATGGATGTTCGGACATAACTTATCGGCCGACAGGCCTCCCCCAAAAGGACCACCCCGTAGAGATGGCAGAATGACAAAAGTGGCATTATCAAAGAGGATGCTGCAGCCAACAAGGCTGAATCTGAATTTTCTGCGGATGAAGTAAAGAAAACAGCATTATATTTTATCGCGGCTTAGAAAAATGCCCCGACTGAGCGGGGCATTTGTTTTTGCGCCTTTCATACTGGCCTCGGCAGTATGATGCAGCTGTACAAAAGCGGCTTGCTTGACGTCCTGCGCCCCAAGTGCCGGGCTAGCCCTGGCGCCAGACATGCAAGCAACCAGCGCATTACGCCATAGCGGCGCGTCAGCTCTGCTGGGCCGACGAAGCCAGCTTACCGTGACACTGTTTGTACTTCTTGCCCGACCCGCAGGGGCATGGATCGTTGCGGCCCACCTTGGGGCCACGGCGGGCCGGTTCCGGCATGGCCTCTTGCGCCGGGCCGGCCTCCGCCATGGCGGAAGCCTGGGCGTGCTGCAATTCAAGCTGCTGCCTGCGCTGGGCCTCGATACGGCGCGTTTCCATCTCTTCCATCTGTTCGCGGGTCATCGGCTCCACATGAGCCAGCACCCGGATAACCTCGTGTTTGAGGTTGTCCAGCAGGCTCTGGAACAGGTGGAAAGACTCGCGTTTGAACTCCTGCTTGGGGTTCTTGTTGGCGTAAGCCCGCAGACCGATACCCGCACGCAGATGGTCCATGCTCGAAAGGTGTTCTTTCCACAGCTGATCCAGCACCTGCAGCATGATCTGCCGCTCGATGGTGCCCATCAGGTTGGTATCGCCAGTGGACTCGCCAACACGGGTGACCTTGGCGTCGTAGGCTTCCTGCGCGGCAGTGACAATCTTCTGGCGCAGACTCTCTTCGTGCAGAGTGCTGTCTTCGTCAAGCCACTGCTGTATTGGCAACTGTAAGCCCAGCTCTGCGGCCAGCTGCTTCTGCAGCCCGGGGATATCCCACTGCTCTTCCACACTCTGCGGCGGCACAAAAGCGGAGATCAGCTCTTCCACCACATCCGCGCGAATCGCGGTAATGGTGTCGCTGATACTTTCCGCCTCAAGCAGCTCGTTGCGCTGGCCATAAATCACCTGACGCTGGTCATTGGCGACATCGTCGTATTCCAACAGCTGCTTGCGGATATCGAAGTTGCGGCCTTCCACCCGGCGCTGGGCCTTTTCGATAGCGTTGGAAACCATCCGATGCTCGATGGCCTCGCCCTTTTCCATACCCAGCATCTGCATGAAGTTCTTCACCCGGTCGGAGGCAAAGATGCGCATCAGACTGTCTTCCAAAGACAGGTAGAAACGGGTCATGCCCGGGTCGCCCTGGCGGCCGGCACGACCGCGCAGCTGATTGTCGATGCGACGGGATTCATGGCGCTCGGTACCGATAATATGCAGGCCCCCGGCCTCAATCACGGTGTCGTGGCGTTTCTTCCACTCCGACTTGATCTGCTCTATCTCGGCTTCAGTGGGCTCGACTCCCTTCTTCTCGCGCAGCTCTTCGACTTCAGCTTCCCAATTACCGCCCAGCACGATGTCGGTGCCGCGGCCAGCCATATTGGTGGCAATGGTGACCGTGCCCGGCTGACCTGCCTGGGCGATGATCTGCGCCTCTTTCTCATGGTATTTGGCGTTCAGCACCTGATGCTTGATGCCGGCCCGCGTCAGCCGGCGGGACATTTCCTCGGAGGTTTCAATGGAGGCGGTACCGACGAGGATGGGAGCCTGCTTGTCACGGCAGAACTTGATGTCCTCGACGATGGCGTCCATCTTCTCCTCTTTGGTCAGGTAGACCAGATCGTTGAGGTCTTCCCGCTGCTTGGGCTTGTTGGTGGGGATCACCACCACATCCAGGCCGTAAATCTGGCGGAACTCGAACGCTTCGGTATCGGCGGTACCAGTCATACCCGCCAGTTTGGGGTAGAAACGGAACAGGTTCTGGAAGGTGGTAGATGCCAGTGTCTGGCTCTCGCTTTGGATCTGCACCCCCTCCTTGGCTTCCAGCGCCTGATGCAGCCCCTCAGACAGACGGCGCCCCGGCATGGTGCGCCCGGTGTGCTCGTCGATCAGAACCACCTGGCCGTTCTGCACGATATAATCCACATCGCGGTTGAACAGCACGTGGGCTCGCAGGGCGGCGTGCACATGGTGCAGCAGGCCCAGGTTACCGGGGGCGTACAGGGACTCATCCGGCTTGATGAAACCACCCCTGGCCAGCAGATCCTCCACCAGCTGATGACCCTCTTCGGTCAGTTCAACCTGGCGGGTCTTCTCGTCTACAGAGTAGTGCCCCTCACCACCTTCCTCGGCCCGCTCCAACTGGGGCACCAGCTTATTCATAGCGATGTAGAGCTGAGAGGAGTCCTCGGCGGCGCCGGAAATAATCAGTGGCGTGCGCGCCTCATCGATCAGGATCGAGTCAACCTCATCCACGATGGCGAAGTGCTGGGGACGCTGTACCCGGTCATCCTTACGCAGCACCATATTGTCGCGCAGGTAGTCAAAACCGAATTCGTTATTAGTGCCGTAGGTAATATCCGCCTGATAAGCGGCTTTCTTTTCTTCCGGGGCCTGACCGGAGATAACCACACCCACCTGCATGCCCAGAAACTCGTAGACAGGGCGCATCCAGTTGGCATCGCGACGGGCCAGATAGTCATTTACGGTGACAATATGCACGCCTTTGCCCGTCAGTGCATTCAGGTAGGCGGGCAGTGTGGCTACCAGTGTTTTACCTTCACCGGTGCGCATCTCGGCGATACGCCCCTCGTGCAGGGTCATGCCACCAATCATCTGAACATCAAAGTGGCGCATGCCGAGAGTGCGGCTGCCGGCCTCGCGCACGGCGGCAAAGGCTTCTGGAAGCAACTGGTCAACGGATTCCCCATCAGCCAGGCGCTGTTTGAACTCATCAGTTTTGGCTTTCAGCGCCGCATCATCCAGCTGCTTGTACTCGTCCTCGAAGGCGTTGATCTTCGCCACAGCCTTGCGCATGCGCTTGATCTCGCGGTCGTTTTTTGAACCGAAGACCGTTTTTATCAGTGTGCCAATCATTATCTAGAAACCACTCAATCAAAGTTCCGATCCGACCCTCTCGGGGCCGGCGTCTCACGGCGCGGGTGCCGGAGAACAACAAGGGGTGCAAGTAAACAGGAAGGCGCCAAGACTCGCAACTCCCGTCGGGAGCCGGTCTGGCGCATAGGGAAGGATAGTTGTTAGCGGCCGGTGCGGCGGATATAGCTGGCCGGGTCTACGGGGCGGTTGTTCTTGTACACTTCAAAGTGCACATGCGGGCCAGTGGAGCGACCACTGGAACCCATCAGGGCAATCACCTGGCCTTTCTTGACCACGTCACCCAACTTGACCTTGATTTCACTGTTGTGACCGTAGCGGGTCTTGTAGCCATTGCCATGATTGATTTCTACCAGCTGGCCATAGCCGTAGCGGTCCTCAGCCCAGGTCACAACGCCGGAGGCCACAGCCACCACATCGGAGCCGTTCTTGCCGGCGAAATCCACTCCCTTGTGCCAGGAACGGCGGCCGCTGAAAGGATCGGTGCGGTAACCGTAACGGGAGGACATCCAACCGCGGGAGATGGGCCGCCCGGCGAGGAACTGCTCCTCCTGCAGCTGGCGGCGCGCCATAAGGGATTCCAGCGTGCTCATCTGCATCTGCCGGTCTTCGATCTGATCTGACAGCTCGCTCAGAGCATCCACAAACCCGGGCGGCTGATAAGGCAGCTCCGCAGCGCCGGCGATACCCGGATCCTCGGGACCGCCCAAAGCCGGTGCGGCGCCGAACTGGAACTCGCCTTCATCCAGCTTGGCGACAGTGGTCAGTCGTTCGCCGAGGGCGTCGATACGAGTCAGTCGCGCCTGCATTTCCGCCATTTTAACGGTAAGGGCGGTGAGCTGCTCCCGTGCGTGGCGGTCGGCCGCTTCGATTTGCTCCTGCTGCTTGCGCAGAGCCTTGTTCCAGGCCTTGGCGGTGCGGGAATCAAATACATCGCTGTCGGAAACCGGCAGGCTGGCACCAATCAGGAAGGCTCCCACAGGTAACCCGAGCAGGCACAAGCCCAGCAAGGCCTTGCTGAGGCCGCCGAAGCTAAAGGTACGCGACATGCCACCGCGTTCATTGACAAGGATTACTTTCATATAAGGCGTGTTTGGATCTGGCAGTTTATTGTTGTCTTCCGTATCTGCTGCTCTAAATAGAGCGCAACCTCTTCCCTCTAGCCCTGCTCTGTCACACCGGTCACAGGTGTGCGAACCGACAACTCCCCTTACTGTACCACTGGTGTATCAGTGTGAAATATTGCCTGGGACACAGTTCTCCAATTGCGCCCCATAAAAAAACCGGCAATTTTCATGCCGGTTTTTCATAACCCCAGCTCAGACTGCCAGGATTGGTTTGACGTAGGAAATGGGGGACTCTTCTTCATCCTCGAAGGTCACCATCTCCCAGGCGTCTTCCTGCGCCACCAAAGTGCGCAGGGATTTGTTGTTCAGTGCATGACCGGACTTGAATGCCTTGAATTCGCCGATCAGGCTGGTGCCCAGCAAATACAGGTCGCCGATGGCATCAAGAATCTTGTGTTTAACAAACTCATCCTCATAGCGCAGGCCACCCTCATTCAGGATACGGTACTGGTCAATGACGATAGCGTTGTCGACACTGCCACCCTGCACCAGACCCTTGGAGCGCAGATACTCGATCTCGTGCATAAAGCCAAAGGTGCGCGCCCGGCTGACTTCCTTCACAAAGGAGGTACTGGAGAAGTCCACCGAGGAGGTCAGGTTGCGGCCCTGGAATACCGGGTGATCAAAATCGATGGTAAACGACACCTTAAAGCCGTCGAAGGGCAGGAAAGTCGCCACCTTATCGCCATCTTCCACCGTCACCGGCTTCTTGATGCGCAGGAATTTCTTCGGCGCAGACTGCTCCTGAATACCAGCGGACTGTATCAGGAAGACAAACGGACCGGCACTGCCGTCCATGATCGGCACTTCCTGCGCGGAGAGCTCCACCACGGCATTATCGATACCCAGTCCCGCCATGGCGGACAGCAGGTGCTCTACGGTGGCCACACGGACATCACCTTTGACCAGGGTGGTGGACAACAGGGTGTCACCCACATTTTCCGCACGGGCTTCAATCTCAACCACTGGATCGAGATCGGTGCGACGGAAAATGATACCGGTATCCACAGGCGCAGGCTTGAGAGTCAGCACGACTTTCTTACCGCTGTGGAGGCCCACGCCAGTGGCGCGAATAGCATTTTTCAGTGTGCGCTGCTTGATCATGTATTCGTGTATTCCCAGTCAGTCAGAGCGGCACTGGCCGCAGCAAGCCGGCAATCCTAGCAGAATTTCCACGCCAGAACCACCAATAAGATGACAGTCATCCTGACTTCCCTGCCGCGGCTGGCCATTTCGCCAACGCACAGAGCGGAAAATGGCCTCCTTTCCTCCTCCTTCTCAGCTTAGCCCAGCGAAAAGACTGCTGCGCCAGCACCCTATTTTAACGCCACTCCCTGTGAACACACTGTTAACTGAAGCAAACCGCGCGACACTGGGTATCCCGCCGGTGCCGCATCGGCCTGCTAAAACCCCAGACCCTCGCCTCCCAGCACCTGACCAGAAGGTCAGAGGCCAAACCGCTCGCCGCCGAAGCGTGGATGCCCGGCCCGAGGGCCGGGCGGACATGAGCAGTATGTTTGCCTCGCCTGAACGGCGGCTCGGCCTCCTGCTGACGGGTCAAGCGCAGGTGGATCAGTCAGCCTGGCGGCGCAGGAATGCCGGGATGTCCAGGTATTCCATATCGGTATCCGCTGGGTTGAGGCTGGGGGCCTGACGCTTGGGACGCTCCGTCTCGGCACGCTGGCGACCGTCAATGGCTTCGCGGCCAATACTGGTCTGCGCACTTTGAGCTTCACGTCCCTCGCGCAGTTCCTGGCGGCGGGTATTGTCCACCACTTTGGTGGGGCGCGCAGCCTGTTGTGCGCCATCGCCAAGACCGGCGGCGACTACGGTTACCCGCATCTCATCGCCCAGTTTGTCGTCCACTGCGGTACCGATAACGACGGTGGCTTCGTCGGAGGCGATCTCCTGGACGATTTCCGCCACTTCGGCATACTCGCCAAGGGTCAACTCAGCGCAGCCGGCCTCTTCACTGCCGGTAATGATATTCACCAGAATACCGCGTGCGCCCTGCAGGTTGACGTTGTCGAGCAGCGGGCTGCGCACGGCTTTTTCCGCAGCTTCGCGGGCGCGGTTTTCACCAATTGCCGCGCCGGAGCCCATCATTGCCATCCCCATCTCGGACATGACCGTGCGCACATCGGCAAAGTCCACATTCATTTCACCGGGGCGAATCATCAGATCGGCGATTCCCTGCACCGCGCCCAGCAGAACATTATCCGCTTCTTTATAGGCACCCTTCATGGTCACCTTGGCGCCGAGCACCTCCATCAGGCGATCATTGGGAATGGTGATCAGGGAGTCGACCTTGTCGCGCAGCTCGAGGATGCCCTCTTCCGCCACCGCGGTGCGTTTCTTGCCTTCGAGCTTGAACGGGCGCGTGACAACGGCAACGGTCAGAATACCCAGGTCCTTGGCGATCTCGGCCACGATTGGCGCCGCACCGGTTCCGGTACCGCCGCCCATGCCGGCAGTGATGAACACCATATCAGCGCCCTGCAGTACTTCTGCGATACGCTCGCGATCTTCCATGGCGGACTGACGACCAACGTCCGGGTTGGCACCGGCACCCAGCCCACGGGTAATGTTGTTTCCCAACTGGAGGATTGTGCGCGCCTCAATGTCCTTGAGCGCCTGCGCATCGGTGTTGGCGCAGATGAAGTCCACCCCTTCCACTTCGCTGGCGATCATATGTTTAACGGCATTGCCACCACCGCCGCCGACACCGATCACCTTGATGACAGGCTTGTCCTGTACGCTATCGACTAGTTCGAACATTGCTGTTCCCCTCTTTTGCTCATGTCAAAATTGTTATTTGTTTCTTAACGTCCCGTTAAATGTCTCGCAGGCCTGCCAAACTCCAGCTCCGCCCCGGCGACTTTTAACCACCCCTGTTTTTACAGATTTCCCCTGAACCAGTGCTTCACCTTGTCCCACCACTGGTTATCGTCTCTTCGTGGTCGCTGGCGATTCTCGGAAGTCTCCTCGCGCTGTCTGGCGTACATCAGCAGGCCGACGCCGGTGGAGTAGATCGGGTTGCTGACAATGTCCGTCAAGCCAGCAATACCCTGTGGCACAGCCAGACGCACCGGCATATGGAAAATTTCCTCCGCCAGTTCCACGGCCCCCTCCATTTTTGACGAGCCGCCGGTCAGCACCACACCGGCCGCACAGAGATCCTCGAAACCACTGCGGCGCAGCTCCGCCTGCACAAGCGTAAACAGCTCGTCATAACGCGGCTCCACCACTTCCGCCAGCGCCTGGCGGGAGAGGTCCCGCGGCGCCCGATCGCCGACGCTCGGCACCTTGATGGTCTCCCCCTCACGCGCCAGCTTTGCCAACGCGCAGGCGTATTTGATTTTCAGCTCTTCCGCGTGCGGTGTCGGAGTGCGCAGCGCCATGGCGATATCATTGGTGACCTGATCGCCGGCAATCGGGATAACCCCGGTATGGCGAATGGAACCTCCGGTAAACACGGCGATATCCGTGGTGCCGCCACCAATATCCACCATGCACACGCCGAGTTCCTTTTCATCGTCGGTCAGTACCGCATAGCTGGAAGCCAGCTGCTCAAGAATGATGTCTTCCACTTCGAGCCCACAGCGGCGAATGCACTTCTCGATATTCTGTGCCGCATTGACCGCACCACTGACCAGGTGCACTTTCGCCTCCAGGCGCACACCGGACATGCCCAGGGGTTCTTTCACGCCCTCCTGGTTATCGATCAGGTATTCCTGCGGCAGGGTATGCAGAATTTTCTGATCCGCCGGTATCGCTACCGCACGCGCGGCATCGATGACCCGGTCCAGGTCATGCTGGGTTACCTCGCGGTCTCTGATTGCCACGATGCCATGGGAATTGAGGCTGCGGATATGGCTGCCAGCAATACCGGCATAAACGGAATGGATCTCACAGCCGGCCATCAGCTCGGCTTCTTCCACCGCCCGCTGTATGGACTGCACTGTAGACTCAATATTGACCACTACGCCCTTTTTCATGCCGGTGGAACGGTGTGACCCGATACCGACAATGTTCAGCTCGCCATCACCGGTCACCTCGCCGACAATGGCCACCACCTTGGACGTGCCGATATCCAGCCCCACGATCATGCGGTTATCGGATACTTGTGTCATTCTGCTTCCAACCTCGCTGAACCTCCCCGCCCGTTATTGTTAATAATCGGCCAGGAACGGGTTCACACTTTTACGTTTTTTAATTGTGTCGGCTTTTGGCCGCGTTTATTGCTGAAATTCCGTTTATTGCATCCATCTATTGTCCCGCTCCTGCTTCCCGCCACCTGACCGCCAGCGCGTTGCTGTAGCGCGTATCCACCCGCGCGACCTTTTCCAGGTGCGGGGCCAGCAGTCCCCGGCTGAGCCCCAGAAAACGGTTGACCCGTTCAAGCAACTCATCGTGTCCGAGATACAGCTCCACCCCCGAAACCAGCTCCAGGTGCCAACCCGCAAGATCGTCAAAGGTCAATCGCTTGACCTCCATATCACGGGTGGTCAACAGCCCGGCCAGAGCCTGATACTGCAACAAAATGCGCTCCACCAACTCTTCATCGCCGGCAAGTTCAGGCAGCTGGCCGGTTTCCAGTCCCTCAGGGCGCGGCAACAAAGCACCACTGGCAACCAGTAACTTGTCCCCACCCCAGACCGCCAGCGGTCGGGCTTCTTTCACCGCCACATCAACACCCCGGGGCCAGCGGCGACTCACGGCCGCCTCGGTGATCCAGGGATGCTGCAGAAGAGCGTTCTGCATCCCGCGGATATCCACAGTGAGAAACCCGCGCTGTAAAAATGGCAACAGGAGTTCCTCAACCTGCCGCTGGGAAACCGCCTTGAACGGACCCTTGACCCGCACCTTCTGCAACGCATCTACACGGCTTAAATCGCTCACGGGTAACTGCCGCCATAGCCACACTGCGCTGTAGGCCACGCAGATCATCGCGCAGGTCGCCAGCATTGCGATCAACAGCATCCGCAGCCCGCCGCCGGCTGTGGTGACGGAGTCCGATCTGGGACTGGCGCCGCGCACGCTGCGCTGTCGCTTGTCACTGCTGGCGGCGGTCTTCTTCACCGGTGGCGTGCTCTCCTTAAAAATCGCTAATGCGTCTTGGTCTGGTAGCGATTTTTTATTTGGTTTTCTGTTGGGTTTCAGCCTGAATTTCTGGCTGCGTTGCTAGCTTTCGCTTTCGCTTTCGCTTTCGCTTTCGTCGGTATCGCCCAAGCGCCATTGCGCCAGCTGCTGAGCCAGGGCACCGACATTGCCGGCCCCCTGAGTCAGGACAATATCCCCCGGTTCCAGCAGGTCCGCCAGGATCGGCGGCACCTGATCAATATTTTCCACAAATATCGGGTCTACCTGGCCCCGGTTGCGAATGCTGCGTGCCAGGGTGCGGCCATCGGCACCGGGTATCGGCGCCTCGCCGGCACTGTAAACGTCGAGCAGTATCAGCTTGTCCACTTGTGACAGTACCTGCACGAAATCTTCAAACAAGTCCCGTGTGCGCGTGTAACGGTGCGGCTGGTAAATCATCACCAGGCGGCGCTCCGACCAGCCGTCGCGCACCGTCTTGATGGTGGCTTCCACCTCGCGGGGGTGGTGGCCATAGTCGTCCACCAGCATGACTTTTTCCGCACTGCCATCATCACTGACCGCGTAGTGGCCGTAGATCTGAAAACGACGCCCGACGCCCTGAAAGCCCAGTAGCCCCTCGCGAATAGCGGCGTCGCTGACGCCCTCCTCGGTGGCCACGGCAATCGCCGCTGTCGCATTCAGCACGTTATGCAGGCCAGGGGTATTCACACATACCTCAAGTACATCACCGCCCGGGCGGCGAACTTTGAAATGGCTGCGCAGCGGTTCCTGATTGACCTCGACGATCCGGTAATCATTGCCCTCATCAAATCCGTAAGTTGAGACTGGTCGCGAAAATCTCGGAATCACTTCCTGCACGTTTTCATCATCGCCACACACCACCGCCAGTCCATAAAACGGCAGGTTGTGCACAAAATCGATAAAGATCTGCTTTACCTTTTCAAAATCGCCGCCATAGGTCTCCATATGGTCTGCATCGATATTGGTGATCACCGTCACCATCGGTTGCAGGTGGATAAAAGACGCATCGCTTTCATCGGCCTCGGCGATCAGGTAGCGACTTTCACCGAGGGCCGCATTGGCACCGGCAGCGTTGACCAGGCCTCCGATAACGAACGTGGGATCCTTGCCATCTGCGGCAAAAATCGACGCGATCAAACTGGTCGTGGTGGTCTTGCCATGGGTGCCCGCCACTGCGATACCGTAGCGGTAGCGCATTAACTCCCCCAGCATCTCGGCACGACGCACTACCGGGATACGGTGCTCTCGCGCTGCCAGCAGTTCCGGGTTGTCCTCGTGCACCGCCGAGGAGTTCACCACCACGTCCACATCACGCACGTTGTCCGCACTGTGGCCGATCTGCACTTCAATCCCCAGGTCGCGCAATCTGCGGGTGACCGACGACTCTTTCAAGTCAGAGCCGGAAACCTCATACCCCTGATTCTGTAGCACTTCGGCAATACCGCTCATGCCGGCACCGCCGACACCAATAAAATGGATACGGCGGATGCGGCGCATGGCAGGCACGATATAGCTGCTGTTTTCCATTGCTGCCTCTTTATTCATTTCCAACCCTCAACGTCCGCCGCACTCTCACTGACTGGCCACTAGGGCCGCACAGGCACCCAGCACCCGGGTGGTGGCATCGGTGCGAGCCACACTGCGGGCGGCGATTGCCATTTCCACTAATTTCTCCGGCCGGGAAAAGAGCTCACTCAACAATCCAGCCATCTGCTCGGCACTCATTTTGTCCTGCTGCACCACAATCGCCCCGCCGGCCTGCTGCAGCCATTCACCGTTCTTGGTCTGATGATCATCAATCGCAAACGGAAACGGCACCATGATCGCACCCACCCCGGCCGCGGCGATTTCCGAAACGGTCAAGGCGCCGGCTCGGCAGATCACCAGATCGGCCCGCTCGTAAGCCTTGGCCATATCCGTGATGAACGGCACCACTTCGGCATTGATACCGGTCTGGCGGTAACCTTCGCGGGCCACATCCAGATGTCGCTGACCGGCCTGATGTAACACTTTCGGACGCAGCGTCTTATCCATCAGTAACAGTGCCTGCGGCACCACTTCATTGATCGCTACCGCCCCCAGGCTTCCCCCCAGCACCAGCAGGCGCAGGGGCCGCTCGCGGGCTATACGGGTTTCCGGCGAGGGCAGCTGCACTATCTCTTCGCGCACCGGGTTACCCACCTGTTCGCCAGCGGGCAGGCCGCTGGGAAATGCCTCCAGCACACGGTTGGCAATTTTCGCCAGCAGGCGGTTGGTGGTCCCCGCCACCGCGTTCTGTTCATGAATCAGCAATGGAATACCGCGCAGTCGCGCCGCGACTCCACCGGGCCCTGTGGCATAGCCCCCGAAACCAAGCACGGCATGCGGCCGCACTTTTTTCATCACTGCCAGCGCCTGGCGCAGCGCGCCCAATATCTTCAGCGGCGCCTTCAGCAATGCCAACTTGCCCTTGCCGCGAACTCCCTCGACGGTAATGCAATTAAGGGGAATTCCGGCATCCGGAATCAGCTGCGCCTCGATACCGCGCTGCGTTCCCAGCCATTCCACCTCGGCCCCGCGCTCCTGTAGCGCCCGCGCCACCGCCAGCGCGGGAAAAACATGACCGCCGGTACCGCCCGCCATCAGCAAAAAACGCCGACCGGAAAAATTGAATGCTTGCCCCACGGCCTCTGTCTGCTTTTCCATCAGGCCGCCTCCCCTCGCGCACTATCGCCCAGCTGCAGCGGGTTAAAAATCGGCAGCTTGCGCACACTGCCCGTAGCTTTTTTCTCCGCTGCTGGCTGCTGTAATTCCCCCTGAATGCGCAGTGCCAGAGCAAACAGCGCACAGCAAATCACCAGGCTGCTGCCACCGGAGCTGACAAACGGCAGGGTGAGCCCCTTGGTGGGCAACAGGCCGGAGGCAACACCCATATTCACAAAGGCCTGCCCCGCCAGCAGTACCGCGATGCCAAATGCCAGCAGGGCGGCAAAAAACTGCTGCCTGGCCAGCGCCTGGCGCACCAGTCGCAACAGCGACCATGTCAGTGTGGCGAACAGACCGATAACCAGCAGGCCGCCGACCATGCCCCACTCCTCGGAGAGAATGGCGAAAATAAAATCTGTGTGCGCCTCCGGCAGATAAAAGAGTTTCTGCACACTGTTGCCCAGACCGACCCCGAACCACTCACCGCGCCCAAAGGCAATCAGCGATTGTGTCAGCTGATAACCGCTGGCGAACTGGTCCCGCCATGGGTCCCAAAAAGTCGTCAATCGCTGCAACCGGTAGGGACTCATCAGTGCCATCAGTGCCAGGGCGCTGGCCGCCAGGCCAACCAGCGTAAAGGTATGCGGCAGGCGGGCGCCGGCTAGAAAAACCATCGCCAGCACTGTGCCGGAGATAACCACCACTGAGCCGAAGTCCGGCTGCAACAGCAGCAGCACTGCCACCAGCCCCAGAATCACCACCGGCACCATAAAGCTGCTCCAGTGACGGAGCTGCTGGTTGCGGCGGGTGAGAAAGCTGGCAAAAAACACCAGCAGGCAAAACTTTGCCACTTCCGCGGGCTGTACGGTAATCGGGGCAAACGACAACCAGCGCCGGCTGCCGTTTACTTCGCGGCCGATCCCAGGCACCAGCACAATCAGCAGCAGCAAGCCGGAAAACAACAGCAGCGGCCACGACAGGCGCGACCACACTGATAGTGGTATCTGGCTGACGACAACCGCCACCAGCGCACCGACCACCAGATACATCAGGTGTCGCTTGAGGAAAAACCACGGGTCAGCGTAGGCATCGCTGGCAAAGGCAATGGAGGCCGAGGCCACCATCACCACGCCGATGCTAACCAGTGCCAGCACACTGAAGGGCAGTACCCATTCCGGCCTGAAGCCCTGCTCTTCAGCCAGAGCAAGCTGCTGGCGTTTTTCTGTGGCGCGACTCAAGAGCTACCTCCCGCAGGCATACTGGCGCCGAGCGCCGCCACCACATTGCGGAAGTCCTCACCGCGGGCCTCAAAATTGCGGTACATATCAAAACTGGCGCAGGCCGGAGACAGCAGAACGTAATCACCCGGCTTCGCCATTGCCTTGGCCGCTGCCACCGCCTCCTGCATGGATTCGGCGGTTTTGACCGGGCAGGCGCCCTCGAGCACCGCGGCAATTTTTTCTCCATCAACGCCGATGGTCACCAGTCCGCGCAGGTTGCCGACAGTCTTGGCCAGCGGCGCAAAATCGGCGCCCTTGCCCTCGCCGCCGGCGATCAATACGATTTTGTGATCGGTGGAACCGAGACCTTCCAGTGCCGCACGGGTGGCTCCGACGTTGGTGCCCTTGGAGTCGTTGACGAAAACAACCCCGTCGACATCACCGATGCGTTCACAACGGTGGGTAAGACCGGGGAAATCCCGCAGCTCTTCCAGCATGGCCTGCATCGGCAGTCCAACTGCATGGCCAAGTGCCAGTGTCGCCAGTGCGTTGGCCGCGTTGTGACGGCCGACCATGGCCATCTCGGCTACCGGCATCAGCTTCTCCACCCCCTGCGCCAGCCACTCTTCGCCATCCATCCGGCGGATTCCAAACTGACCGAGATCCGGAGTATCCAGGCCGAAGCTCCACTCGCGGACTCCCTGCGCCAGGGGTGCTCTTGTCAGCACGTCGTCGCGGTTCACTACCAGCTGCTCTGCGTGGCGATAGATTCGCTGCTTCGCGGCATGATATGCGGCCATGTCCGCATAGCGGTCCATGTGGTCTTCACTGAGATTCAGGATCGTCGCCACGGTTACCGCTAGGGTATGCGTGGTTTCCAGCTGAAAGCTCGACAGCTCCAGAACAAAAAGCTCCGGCAGTGGCTGAACCAGCAGGTCCAGCACGGGCACGCCGATATTGCCCCCGACCGCGACCCGCACCCCCGCGCGCTGTGCCATCAGCCCCAGCAGGGTGGTCACGGTGCTTTTGCCGTTCGATCCGGTGATGGCGGCAATCTTCGGTGGCTGCTGCAGGCGATTCATTGCCTGCGCAAACAGTTCGATATCACCGATTACAGGAATCCCCTCCGCCAGAGCGCGCTGCAGGGCAGGCTCCGCCAGAGCGACTCCGGGGCTTGCGATAATCTCACCGGCAGATAGCAGCGCATCCTCATGCAAAGGCCCCAGCTGCAGCGGCACATGCGGAAACTCGTCGCGAAAGCGCTCAAGACCCGGAGGATTACACCGACTGTCGAGCACAACGGGGACAATTCCCTCGCGCAGCAGATAGCGCACCACCGATACACCGGTGGCGCCCAGGCCGATAACGACTTTCTGCTGTGAAGTTGCGATCAGGTTCATCCGTCTCTTTTCCAGTGGGCTTGCGATTTTAAGCCTTCACGTTTTTATTTTTTTCTGCTGCTTGTGTACTGCTTTCGAGCTGTGCTTGTGTCGCCTTCGCATGACTTTTTGCGGCAGCTTTCCAGCTTCTTTTTTCAGTTAATATGCCCGCTTAACGCAGTTTCAGCGTTGCCAGACCGAGCAGGACCAGCACCACGGTGATAATCCAGAATCGCACGATCACCCGCGGCTCCGGCCAGCCTTTCAATTCAAAGTGGTGGTGGAGTGGCGCCATGCGGAAAATACGTTTGCCGGTGAGCTTGAAGGAGGCCACCTGCAGAATGACCGAGACGGTCTCCATCACGAACACACCGCCCATAATGAACAGAACAATTTCATGACGGGTAATCACCGC
Organism: Microbulbifer aestuariivivens; assembly: GCF_039545115.1. NCBI lineage: Bacteria > Pseudomonadati > Pseudomonadota > Gammaproteobacteria > Cellvibrionales > Microbulbiferaceae > Microbulbifer > Microbulbifer aestuariivivens. The sequence continues at coordinate 25,382 of NZ_BAABRT010000003.1, forward strand.
GATAACCCCCAAGGCGGCACCGAGCGCAAGCGCACCCACATCGCCCATAAATACCTGAGCCGGGTAGGTGTTAAACCAGAGAAACCCCAGTCCCGCACCGCCCAGCGCGGCACAGAAGACCACCAGTTCGCCGGCGCCGGGAATCGAGGGAATATGCAGATAATCCGCGAACTGCACATTGCCGACCAGATAGGCAATGATGCCGAGGGCACCTCCCACCATCACCGTCGGCATAATCGCCAGGCCATCAAGCCCGTCGGTCAGGTTCACCGCATTGCTGGAGCCCACAATCACGAAGTAAGTGAGCAGGATAAAAAACACGGGGCCGAGATTGATGGCCACATCTTTGAAAAACGGCACAAAGAACTGGGTTTCCGCCGGGGTTACAGCACTCATGTAGAGATAAATGGCGGCTCCCAGTCCGGCGATGGATTGCCAGAAATATTTCCAGCGGGCGATCAGGCCACGGGGGTTTTTTTCCACCACTTTTTTGTAGTCATCGACAAAGCCCACCGCACCGAATACGAATGTGACCAACAGTGTGACCCACACGTAACGGTTGCTGAGGTCGGACCACAGCAACGCAGCGAAGAAGATCGCCGCCAGAATCAGGGTGCCGCCCATGGTCGGGGTACCTGACTTGCTCAGGTGGGTCTGCGGGCCATCGTCGCGGATCGCCTGGCCCACCTGCAGCTGGTTCAGCCAGGTAATCATGCTTGGACCGACCAGCAGGGAAATACCCAGCGCGGTCAGCGCCCCCAGGATTGCGCGCACGGTCAGATAATTGAACACCGCAAGGGTGCTGAAATGTGGTTGCAGTAGTTCTGCCAGCCAGAGCAGCATCAGTTTTCCTCTTGCGCATCCGCGCTTTCCGTCAGCGCCTGCACCACCCGTTCCATGCGGGCACTGCGGGAACCTTTCACCAGCACCGTGGTGCTGTCATCCAGTTCGCGGCTGAGCGCCTCCACCAGCGCTCGATGCTCACGAAAGTTATGCCGCGGCTTGCCGGTTCCCTCAGCAAATGCCACGCAGGCCGCCATTCCAAGCGGCCCCAGGGTATAGAGCGCATCCAGTCCGCGGTCGCGGGCCAGCTCTCCCATTTCACGGTGCATCCGCTCCGCGTCCGCGCCCAGCTCTGCCATGTCGCCGAGTACGAGTATTTTTTTGCCCTGCCGCTGCGCCAGCAGCTCGATCGCCGCACTGACGGATCCCGGGTTGGCGTTATAGCTGTCGTCGATTACGGTCTCGCCGGCGAGGCCTGTCAGCACCTGCAGGCGCCCGCCTACCGATCCCGCGCCCTCCAGTCCGCTGACGATCTCCGCTGCGGGGATTCCCGCAGCCAGAGCGCAGCCACTCGCCACCAGGGCGTTGTGCACATTGTGCTCGCCGAGCACCTGCAGCCGCACCGGGTGGGCCACTTCATCGATCACCAAATCAAAACTGGCACAGCCGCGCTCGTCCATGCGGATATTATCCGCGTGCACTGTACAGCCGTGACCGAGGCCCACTGACAGAGTCTTCACCCCTTCCGGCATCTGCTCCCGCCAGTAGCGGGCGTAGTTGTCGTCGGCATTGATCACGGCAGTGCCGCCGGGCGCCAGGCTGGTATAGATCTGGCCTTTGGCCGCGGCGATACCATCAACGGAGCCGAAGCCCTCCACATGCGCCGGCTTCACGTTGTTGACCGCGGTGATCTGCGGCTTGCCAATGCCACACAGGTAACCGATGTCATCGGGACCGTTGGCGCCCATTTCCAGAATCAGAACTTCGTGCGCCGGGGTAAGGCCGAACAGAGTCATCGGCAGGCCAAACTGGTTGTTCAGGTTGCCCTGGGTCACACAGATGGTGTGGCGCTGGGCAAAGATCGACGACAGCATCTCTTTTACGGTGGTCTTGCCGCAGGAACCGGTAATCGCAATCACCGGCCCCTGAAACTGCTCCCGGCAAAGCAGGCCAATCTGGCCCAGCGCCACGGTGCTGTCCTCAACCCGCCACTGCGGCAGGGAAATACCGGGAATCTGCCGCTCCACCACCAGCCCCAGCACCTTGCCTTCCAGTTCCGCGGCAAAGTCGTGGGCATCGAAATTGTCCCCCACCAGCGCCACAAACAGCGCCTGCGGGTCCAGCTTGCGGGTATCGGTGCAGACGCGCTCGAAAGCCACCGAACCGTTGATCAGCTCACCGCCAAAGCGGCACTGCAACTGTTCCAGGGTCAAAGGGGCGATCATCACAGCTGCCCTCCGTTAACCGTATAACCATGACGGCTGGCCAGCGCGGCCGCGGCCTGCTCGCGATCGCAGAAGTGCAAACGCTCGCTGCCGATGATCTGGTAATCCTCGTGACCCTTGCCGGCGATGAGCACGATGTCGCCGGGCTGGGCGCCCGCCACCGCCTGCTGAATTGCCTTGCTGCGGTCGATCTGCACCTCGACATTGCTGGCCGCGCCCTCGAGGATGTCATCGATAATCTGCTGCGGGTCCTCGCTGCGCGGGTTGTCGCTGGTGACAATGGCGTGATCGGCCATTTCCGAGGCGATGCGCCCCATCGGCGCACGCTTGCCGGTATCACGGTCGCCGCCACAGCCAAACACGCACCACAGGCGCCCGCGACAATAGGGACGCGCCGCCGCCAGTGCTGCGCGCAGCGCATCCGGCGTATGGGCGTAGTCCACCAGCACGCTGATGTCTTCCGCAATGCCATCGAGGCGCACACGCTCCATGCGTCCGGGCACCGGGCGAATGTTGGGGAAAGCGGCGAGGATGTCCTCTAAGGTCATGCCCGATGCCGCTACCGCCGCCACCACTGCGAGGGCGTTATAAATATTGAAGTCGCCGATCAGCGGAGCTTCAAGACGCCCCGAACCCCACGGCGTAGTGAGCTGCACGGAAAAACCGCTTTCATGGCGCTGAAGCTCGGTGGCGTGTAGATCCCCGGCCTGCAGGCCGTAGGTGATGACCTTGAGATTGCGCAACTTGCAGCGCTCCGCCAGCTGAGCGCCGAAGGGATCATCCAGATTGATGATGCCGCGCTTCAGCTTGGGCAAACCGAACAGCTTTTCCTTGGCGGCTCCATAGGCGGCCATGCTGCCGTGGTAATCGAGGTGATCCCGCGACAGGTTGGTGAAAATAGCGCTATCGAAGATCAGACCGTGCACACGGCCCTGCGCCAGAGCGTGGGAGGACACTTCCATCGCCGCGGCTTTCACGCCCTGATCGCGAAATGCGGCGTAATCCGCCTGCAGGCGTACCGGGTCCGGCGTGGTAAGGCCGGTATCTTCCAGTTGAATCTGACCGTCTTTCCAGATGCCATTGCCAATGGTGCCCATAACCCCGGCGCTACCGAAGTGCTGCGCCAAGAGCTGCGCGGCCAGATAGGCGCAGGTCGATTTGCCGTTGGTTCCTGTCACCCCCACCAGATACATCTCTTCGGTGGGATTGCCATAAAAACGCGCGGCGATCTCGCCCACACGCTTGGCCAGCCCCGGCACAGTGACAACCTGAACCCCTTCACGGGTGGCGATTTCCAGCTGCTCGCCGTCGGCCAGCACCGCCGCGGCCCCGGCCGCAATGGCTTTGCCGATATACTCGCGGCCGTCGACGACGCTGCCACGCAGCGCCATAAACAGGTCGCCCGCGCGCACCTGGCGGCTGTCCAGGGCGACACCTGTGACCGCCACATCCGGAATGCCCGCATAGCCGGGCACGAGCTGTTGCAGGGAAATTTTGCGCTGATTCACGATTTAATACCTCTCTCGCTCAGCTGCACCGCCAGCTGCTCTTCCGCCGGCGGAATCTCTTCCGGCGGCACCTGCAGCAAGCGCATGGCGCCCTCCATGACGGCGCCAAATACCGGTGCCGCTACCTCACCACCGTAATACTTGCTCTGACTCGGGTCGTCGATCACCACCACCGCGGCAAGGCGTGGATTGTCCGCAGGAATGAAACCCGCGAACACCGAGCGGTAGCGATTGTCCACATAGCCGGCGCTGCCAACCTTGTGCACCGTGCCGGTCTTGCCGGCGACGCGATACCCTGGCACGCCCGCCCGGCGGCCGGTGCCGTCTTCGCCGATCACCGTCTCCAGCATGGCGGTCACCTGACGAGTCAGCGCATCCTCGACCACCCGCTCCGCGTCAGCCCGGGCGGTTTTGCCCTCCGCCAGAATCAGCGAAACCGGGCGCTTGAGCCCGGCATTGGCGATGACACTGTAGGCCTGAGCCAGTTGTACGGCGTTGACTGTTAAACCGTAGCCGAAGGCAAAGTTGGCCCGCTCGATTGGATGCCACCGACTTCGGCTGGGCAGGATGCCGGCGGCCTCTCCGGGGAAGCCGCTGCCAACGGCCTCGCCGAGCCCGAGACGGAAAAAGAGTTGTCGCAGATTGTCGGGGTCCAGATCCATGGCGATTTTGGTGATGCCAACCTGGCTCGACTTGGTGATCACCCGGGTCAGGTCGATACGACCATAGTTCACCGGGTCCACCAGGGTCTTGCCCGGCAGGCGGATGTAACCCGGGCTGGTATTGATCGCCGTGTGCGGCTGATAGCGACCACTCTCCAAAGCCGCCAGCGCCGTCAGGGGCTTCACGGTGGAGCCCGGCTCGAACTGATCGATCAGCGCCCGGTTGCGCATGGCGGCGGCTGTCGCCCCCTTGCGATTGTTGGGGTTGAATGAGGGCTGGTTGGCCATGGCCAGCACATCGCCATTCCTGGTATCGAGAATGACCATAAAGCCGGAGGCGGCGCCATTTTCATTCACCGCCCGCTTCAGCTCCCGATACGCCAGGTACTGCAGGCGCATATCAATCGACAGACGCAAATCGCGACCCGGGCGCGCCTCACGCTTGGTGGCCAGATCCTGCACGGTGCGGCCCTTGAGGTCTTTCAGCACCTGCTGCTGACCCGGCTGCCCCGACAGCCACTCGTCATAGGCCAGTTCAAGCCCTTCCTGGCCGTGATCGTCGATATTGGTAAACCCGAGCAGCTGCGCCACCACCTCGCCGGCGGGATAGAAGCGGCGGTATTCTTTTTTGCTGTAGACACCGGGAAGATCCAGTGACAGGGCGCGCGCGGCCTGCTCCGGCGACAGGTGCCGGCGCAGGTACATGAATTCCTTGCTGCCGTATTTCTGCAGGCGCCGCGCAAGTGCCGCCGGCTTCATTTCCAAAGCGGCGGCGAGACGGCGCAGCTCCTCCGCGGAGGCCTCGCGCAGGTGCTGGGGATTGGCCCAAAGAGTCTGAACCGGCGTGCTGACCGCAAGCAGCTCGCCGTTGCGGTCGACAATGGCGCCGCGATAGGCGGCCAATTCTTCGGTGCGAATAGTGCGCGCACGCCCCTGATCCTGCAGGAACCGATAACCGCGCTCCTCTTCCGGCAGCACCTGTAAACGCGCCAGATGGAACACCAGGGCCACGGCAAGCAGGCACAGCGATACCGCCACCAGCGCATAGCGCCAGCGGGCAATACCCGGCTGTAACTGCTGTTTTTTCACCGCACCCATGGCAAGTCCCCAGAGGCCCCCTGTTTAATTATTGCTCCGGAACGAGTACCCGCTCGTTTGATCCCGGCACATGCATATTCAGCTTTTCCCGCGCCACCTGCTCGATGCGCCCGTAGGCCGACCAGGCGCCCTTTTCCAGCAGCAGCCTTTCCTGCTCAAAGCGCAGCTCATCGCGCGCTTTCTGCGCTGCCACCAGCTCCCCGGTCAGCACCCGACTGCGGTGGGTGGTATGTACAACCGCCAGCGCCGAGACCATCACGCACAGCCACAGAACCGCCAGCAGCAGCCCCCGATGTACTTTCACTGCGAAGCCCCGGGGCCAAGTTTTTCCGCCACCCGCATCACCGCACTGCGTGAGCGCAGGTTTTCACCCAACTCCTCGGCCTCAGCCTTAACCGCCTTGCCAACCCCGCGCAGGGTTTTGGCAATCTGGCTATCCATCACCGGCAATCCACGGGGCAATACCGGCCCGCGCTCCTTGTCGCGGATAAACCGCTTCACCATGCGGTCTTCCAGAGAGTGGAAGCTGATCACCACCAGTCGGCCGTTGGGCGCCAAGAGCTCGATGGACTTGTCCAGCGCGCTGCGCAGGTCTTCCAGCTCCCCGTTCACATGAATGCGAATCGCCTGGAACACCCGTGTAGCCGGATGCTTGCCCTTCTCCCAGGCCGGATTGGCCTCTTTCACCACAGCCGCCAGATCCAGAGTTCTTTCAAACGGGCGCTCGGCACGGCGGCGCACGATGGCCGCCGCCATACGGCGCGCAAACCGCTCCTCTCCATACTCCTTGAACACCCGCACCAGCTCGGCTTCGGATTCGCTATTGACCCACTCCGCCGCGCTGATTCCCCTGCTGGTGTCCATCCGCATATCCAGCGGACCATCCTGCATAAAACTGAAACCGCGATCAGCCTGATCCAGCTGCGGGGATGAGACACCGAGATCCAGCAAAATGCCGGTTACCCGGCCCGCTTCAGCGGCTGCGGCGCGATCCATATCGGCGAAAGAGCCATGCCAGATAGAGAGACGGGCATCTCCCGCAAAACGTTGATTGCCGTAGGCTACCGCCTCGGGGTCTTTATCTATCGCCAGCAGCCGGCCGTGCTCATTCAGCCGCTCGAGAATCGCGGCGCTATGCCCTCCGCGCCCAAATGTGCCGTCTATATAGAAGCCGCCCGGATCGGTGACCAGGGCGTCAACGGCCTCGCGCAACAACACACTGCGATGCAACTCTTGTGACACCCGGTCATCTCCTTTGCTATTACAGCGACAGCGACGCCATTTCCTCCGGCATATCGCCCTCACCCTCACTGCTGTCGAGCCAGTCCATCCAGCGCTCCTCGCTCCACAGCTCCAATTTTTTACCCTGCCCCACCAGCATCAACTTCTTCTCCAGCCCCGCGTATTCACGCAGGGTCGGCGGAATCAGCACACGGCCGTTGCCGTCCACCTGCAGTTCACAGGCGTAACCGATCAACAGCCGCTGGGCGCGACGGGCCACTTTATTAAAACTAGACAGCGCTTCGATTTTTGGAAGGATTTCCTGCCACTGAGGCTCGGGATACACCAACAGACAGCGCTCTTCGGTATGGGCGGTCACCACCAAGTTACCGGCACACTCGTGCAACAGCGTGTCGCGTACGCGCGCTGGAATCGCCAGACGCCCTTTGGCGTCCATATTGATCGCGTGGCTGCCGAGATACACAAAAGTGTCCGCTTGATGCCCGAGTTCTGCCCCCTCTAAACCGCCTGGGCGCGCCGTTGTTAATGGAAAAGTACCGTGTGCTTTTCATTCAGGAGGCGTTCAATACCCACTCACCCCCTCTCAGAAACCACCAAAACCCACAAAACACCACTTTTCACCACCAACGACACTATAAATCTGCATGGTGCAAAGTCAAGGAAATAGCTGAGATGCGAGCCTGGAGAGGCCAGTAAATTCGCGGGCTGCGGAGTTAATAGGGATTAAATTGGGACAATTAAGCGCCAAACTCTCCGCCATGAAGCGAGCGCTCACTCTCCCGAGTTAACAGTCCACTTTAACTTTCGCCCCGAGAGCCTTGATTACAAGAAGGGCGCCGGAAACCAGAGTGCATCACAGGCTTTTTGTGATGCCTGTCGCACCTACCGCAAGTCATCGCCGCACAAAATGTCACCACCTGACCGCAAACCCAGCCGCAAACCAGGTTGAAAACCGGGCGCGACCCGAGAAATCCGATAAGCCTGTAAGACTTGGGGGGCTTGGGGGGCTTGGGGGGGGGGCTTGACAGGAAAGCCCGAAAGGAACGGCAGAAGGCTTCAGCCAGAATCAAGGGGGGCAGAGCCAGCAGAGAACCTCTTGACCCTGGAAAGACCCGCAAGACTCGACAAAAAGCCGGGATGCACTCCAGAAACCAAAAAGAAAATATCAACGGGGCAGGCAGCCGCCAGCCACTCTAACGACTAACTGACAAAAGAGCGCGCGGTAACGAGAGGCGACATGAAGGCGAAAGAGAAGCGGTAGAGCATCCCCTGCCATCAGACTGCAGAGGTTGAAGACCGGCGAAACTAAACGGGCACCGATGCCGGCCGCAGCTTAACCGCGACCACTATGAACAGTGGTCACTATGAACAGTGGCCACTTCATTGAGCGAGGCCACAGCGGTGGAATTTGACGAGCTGGCCTGTAAGCCGGGTTCTGTCGAGGACAATCATTCATCTGGGATGTATGTCACCACACACCTCAAGCGACCTACCCGCCCTCAGTGCGGGTCACACCTGTAGAGGGCCTATTTGGTCTTGCTCCGAACGGGGTTTACCGTGCCGCGAACTGTTACCAGTCGCGCGGTGCGCTCTTACCGCACCCTTTCACCCTTACCTGTGCCTGCGAACAGGCCATCGGCGGTCTACTCTCTGCTGCACTTTCCGTAGGCTCGCGCCCCCCAGGCGTTACCTGGCGTTCCACCCTATGGAGCCCGGACTTTCCTCCACTTCCCCGAGGGGAAACAGCGATTGCCCGGCCAGCTCGCGGGCAAGCCTAATGAGGGCGGCGTCCCCGCGCAAGGACTATTTTCGATCGGCACGCAGCTGCAGCCGCATGCCGCTGCGGTCAGTCCTTTTGCGCGAGCGCCCAGTTATAGAGAGCCTTTTTCTTAACTCCAGTAATCTCGGCGGCAAGGGCGGCGGCGCGCTTTGGCGGCAGCTCCGCCATCAGCAGCCCCATGACCCGCTGGGCTTCCGCATCCACCTCACCGCTCTCCCCGCCCTCGGCACCGCGCACGAGCAGGACGATCTCGCCCCGCTGCTGGTTGCTGTCCGCCCGCACCCAGGCCGCCAGCTCCGCCAGCGGCGCCATATGGAAGGTTTCAAAGGCTTTGGTCACTTCGCGGGCGATCACCGCCTCGCGCTCATCGCCGAAGGCTGCGGCCATGGCATCGAGGGTATCCGCCACCCGGTGCGGCGCCTCGTAAAACACCAGCGTCCTCGGGTCACCCGCTAGCGCCTGCAGGGCATTGGCACGCGCGCCCGGCTTGGCGGGCAGGAAACCCTCGAAGCTGAAGCGGTCGCTGGGCAAGCCGGCGGCGCTGAGCGCGGCGACAAATGCGCAGGCTCCGGGCACCGGAACCACCTTGATGCCGCGGTTGCGGGCCTCGCGCACCAGCCGGTAGCCGGGATCGGAGATCAGCGGCGTGCCCGCATCGGAGATGAGGGCAATGGTCCGCCCAGCCTCCAGTTGCGCCAGCAGCTCGGCAGTGCGCTTGTCGTCCGAGTGGTCGTGATAGGCAACCAGAGGGGTGTTGATGCTGAAGTGGGAAAAAAGCCTCTGGCTGTGACGGGTGTCTTCCGCCGCGACCAGATCGGCGGATTGTAGAACTTCGATGGCTCGCGGTACCATATCCGCCAAATTACCAATCGGTGTTGCTACTACGTAAAGCACCTGATCCGGCCCCATTGTTCACTCCGAAATAAAAAAATTGCTGGAGAAGCATATGTCCGTCCAGTCCCGGCGCGCGCCCCAGATGTTCACCAGAGTTGTCGCCGGCGCGCTGGCCCTGACACTGGCAGCCTGCCAGGCGCCTGCACCCAACTCCGGTACAGGGTCCCCAGTGTCTGTCAGCGGCGGCGCTGCCAGTTACGCCAGCGCTCAACAACTGCTGCAGAGCGCGAGGGTATCCCCCTCCCCACAGCGGGACCAGCTGAGCCTGCAGGCGGCGGCCATTCTATACGACTTGGGCGACGCTGAGGGCGCCCTCGACGCGGTGACCCTGGTCGCACCCGAGCAGCTGGACGATGTGCAGTTTGCCCGCTACGCCCATGTCTATGGCAACCTGCTGACGTCGCAGGACGAATTTTTCGACGCGCTCGACCTGACCACCTCCCCGCGCCTCGATGGCACCTGGCTGCAATTGCCCAGTGAAACCGCCCTGCCCCTGCGCGACCTGCGCGCCGACCTCTGGGGCCTCTTGGGCGATCTGGACAGCGCCATCGAGGAGCGCCAGCAGATCGCCATACTGGCCCAGAGCGAGGAGATGATCGCCGAGAACAACAACGGCTTCTGGCAGTTGCTGACCCAGCTGCCCTCCAGTGAATTGCGGCTGCGCGCCGATGAGTCCAATAGCCCGATGATGAAGGGCTGGTACGAGCTGGCCCTGCTGGGCCGCGATACCCAGGCAGATATCGGTTCGCAGCTCGCCGCGCTGAATCGCTGGCGGCAGCAGTGGCCGCGCCACGGCGCCGCCAGCAACCCGCCCCAGGCCCTGCGCCTGCTGGAGCAATTGGCAGCCCAGCAGCCGGACCGGGTGGCTCTGCTGCTGCCGCTCTCCGGTCCCCTTGGCAGTGCCGGACGGGCGATCCGCGATGGCTTTATGGCGGCCTATTACAGCTCCCTGAACGCCGGCTCCGCCACACCAGCAGTACGGGTTTACGACAGCGGTACCGACAGGCCCTTCGAAGAACTCTATCAGGAAGCCGTCAACGGTGGCGCCCAGGCCATTATCGGTCCGCTGGACAAACAGAAAGTCGCCAACCTGCTGGCCACGGAAAAACTGCCGGTGCCCACCCTGGCGCTCAACTATGCAGACAGCGGCCGCCTCACCGGCGATCTGGTGCAGTTTGGCCTCGCGATTGAAGACGAAGCCCGCCAGGCGGCCCGTCAGACTTACCGGCAGGGGCATCGCCAGGCCATGATCCTCGCCGCCGACTCCGGCTGGGGGCAGCGTGGCGCCGATGCCTTCAGCGAGGAATTCCAGCGAATGGGCGGCACCGTCACTACACGCCGCACTTTTCATGACCGCAGTGACTTCTCCAAACTGGTCAGCGACACCCTGCTGATACCGGAAAGCAAGGCACGCGAGGCGGCGCTGCGCCGCCAGCTGGCCACGGGGCTGGAGTTCACCCCGCGCCGTCGCGGCGATGTGGATATGCTGATGCTGCTGGCCCAGCCGCAGCAGGCTCGCCAGATCAATCCCATGCTGGCCTACTTCTATGCCAGTGACCTGCCGGTATTCGCCACCTCGCAGGTCTTTGCCGGTACCGTCAACCGGGAGCGGGACCGGGACATCAACGGCGTGCGCTTTACCGCTTTGCCGTGGCTGTTTGAAAGCGATAACCAGACCAGGCAAGTCATCGAATCGCAGGCGGCTCCGGCACCGGCATTCGCGCGCCTGTATGCGCTGGGGGCTGACGCTTTCCGCCTGTTCCCGCGCCTGCCCATGCTGCGCCAGTTTCCCGAACAGCGGGTCCACGGCCTGACGGGCGCCCTGAGCCTGACAGCAGATGGCCGAATCGTGCGCGAGCAGGTCTGGGCACGCATCGACAAGGGCGCTCCCGCACCCATCACCACCGGGGTGGAGCGACTGTCGCTGCCGGCGGATGCCATCGAACTGTCGGGTAGCGGTGAAAATCTTTAAGGGCCGTCATCACGGTACCAAGCCGGCCTCCAGTGCGGGCCAGGTTGGCGCGCGAATGGAGCTGATCGCGGCTGAGCATCTGACGCGAGCGGGCCTTCAGGTCATAGAACAGAATTTTCACACCCGCTGTGGTGAAATAGACCTGATTGCCCGGGATGGCGAGACTCTGGTGTTCGTCGAGGTCCGCTTCCGCAAAAACCGCACATTTGGTGGTGCCGCCGCCAGTGTCGACCGGCGCAAACAACAGAAACTGCTGGCCGCTGCCAACAGCTTCCTGCAGCAACGACGTCTGGACAGCCCCTGCCGTTTCGATGTCATTGCCATCGAGGGCAGCGACAGCGGGCAGAGTATTGATTGGATAAAAGGCGCCTTTGAGGCGCTGTGAGCTGTAACCGGGCCACACAGGGCCCCACTGAAATTCACAAGCGGGCATAGCGCCCCGCATCATAAGGCAGGGAATGGAACAGAGAGTCGTCACCCTTTTTCACCACAGCCTCGAGGCAACCATGAATGCCGGCGAGGTATTGGCACCCCTGATCGCCGAAGCCAGCGACATGATCGTGCACACGCTGCTGGGCGAAAACAAACTCCTGCTGTGCGGTAACGGCGTCAGCGGCGCACTGGCCCAGAGTTTCGCCGCGCAGATGCAAGGGGGCTTCCAGCGTGAACGCCCGGCGCTGCCAGCTATAGCACTGAGCAGCGACGCGGTTTCTCTCGGCACCGTGGTGCGCAACCACGGCAGGGCCGAGTCATTCGCGCGGCCGGTGCGGGCACTGGGCCAGCCCGGCGACCTGCTGGTGATCGTCTCCAACGATGGGCGCGATTCCAACCTGGTACAGGCCATGCGCGCCGCCCGCGATCGCGACATGGGTATCCTGGCGCTCACCGGCGGCGATGGCGGTGACTGCGCGGCACTGCTGGATATGGACGATATTGAACTGCGCGTTCCCTCTGAAGTCGCAGCGGAGGTACACCAGGTGCACCTGTTAACCATTTTCTGCCTGTGCGACCTGATCGACAGCAGCTTGTTCGGTGGCTACGAGGACTGACCAATGAAATTATTTTTTAACAATGAAAAAAAATTCCTGTCGCTGGTTTTGCTGGCTTCCCTGTCCCTGGGGGGCTGTGCAACCGTGCTTGAAGCGACCACCGACGGGCCGATTCAGGAAGATCCCGGTGAACGCTCCCTGGGCACCTACCTCGACGATGAAAAAATCGAGGCGGTCGCCATGGTCAATATCAACAAGGCGCACCCGGACCTGAAAGCGGCCAATATCAATGTCAGTGTCTACAACGGCGTGGTGTTGCTGACCGGCCAGGTGTCGAATAACGAACTGCGCCTGCTGGCAGGCCGCACGGCGCAGCAGGTGAAGAATGTGCGCCAGGTTTACAACGAAATTCAGGTGCGCGGCAAAGTCTCTCTGCTCGCCAGCAGCAGTGATGCCTGGCTGACCACCAAGGTCCGCGGGGCCATGCTGGCCAACAAGGAAATCGACAGCGGCCGTATCAATGTGATCACCGAAAATGGGGTCGTCTACCTGATGGGGCTGCTGACCCGGGCGGAAGCGGAACAGGCTGCCGACGCGACTCGCAGCATCGGCGGCGTGCAGAAGGTGGTCAAGGCGGTGGAATACATCGACTGACAGCCTGTGCGGCCGGCTGCCTATATCCGCTTGCCAATAGTCCGTTAGCAGAAATAAAAAACGCAGGCCTGAGCCTGCGTTTTTTATGGGCGGAGGGGACGAATGATCAGACCCGCTCGATGGCCACCGCCGTGGCTTCACCGCCGCCGATGCAGAGGCTGGCGATACCTTTTTTCAGGCCGCGCTTTTCCAGTGCAGCCAAAAGGGTGACGAGAATACGCGCACCGCTGGCCCCCAGCGGGTGCCCCAGCGCACAGGCGCCGCCATTCACATTGACCTTCTCGTGCGGAAGCGCCAGCTCTTTCATGGCCGACATGGTTACCACTGCGAAAGCTTCGTTGATCTCGAACAGGTCAACTTCTTCCGCGCTCCAGCCGGTCTTCTCCAGCAGCTGTTGCATGGCCCCAACCGGCGCGGTTGTAAACCACTCAGGCTCGTGAGCGAACTGGGTCTGGCCCTTCAGAACCGCCAGCACCTTCAAACCCCGCGCCTTGGCCTCGCTCTCGCGCATCAAAACCAGAGCCGCTGCGCCATCGGAGATGGAGCTGGCGTTGGCAGCGGTTACGGTGCCATCTTTGCGGAAAGCCGGTTTCAGCTGCGGAATCTTGTCTGGGCGGGCACTGCCCGGACCTTCGTCAACAGAGACGACGGTCTCACCCCGACGGGAGGTGACGGTTACCGGGGCAATCTCGCGCTCAAAAGCGCCGCCTTCGATGGCGCTGCTTGCGCGGGCCAGGGACTCGAGGGCAAAGGCATCCTGCTCCTCGCGGCTGAAACTGTATTTGTCTGCGGTGCACTCGGCGAAAGTGCCCATCAACTTTCCGTCGTAGGCGTTCTCCAGGCCATCGGTGAACATATGGTCCAGCACCTTGCCGTGACCCAGGCGCATGCCGCTGCGGGCATCCGGCAGCAGGTAAGGCGCGTTGCTCATGCTCTCCATGCCGCCAGCAACGATCACCTTGGCATCGCCAGCCAGCAGGGCGTCACGGGCCATCATCACGGTTTTCATACCGGAGCCGCACACCTTGTTCACCGTGCTTGTCGGTGTGCCCTGCGGGAGACCGGCAGCCAGCGCCGCCTGGCGCGCAGGAGCCTGCCCCACGCCCGCGGGCAGTACGCAGCCCATCAATACCTCGTCCACATCCGCAGGCGCGACACCGGCGTCTTCGAGCGCCCCCTTGATCGCCACCGCGCCCAGCTTCGGCGCACTGACAGCGGACAGCGCTCCCTGCATGGCACCCATAGGGGTTCGGGCAATACCGACAATGACGACCGGATCTGAATTTACTTCGCTCATACTGACTGCTCCCTTTGTTGGCCCGCGAGACACTCCTTAGTGACGACGATGGCGGGTTGAATCGTTATATCCCGGCGCATTATACCCGAAGCCTGCCGCCACTCCGCTATTCACCTTGGCGAGATTCGCTGAGCCCGGATTCTGGCCATTTCTGGCCACTGGCCACGTGGTATGATCCGACGACAAGGCCGCCAGCCTCGCGACCTGGACCTCACACCCAAAGAAGGAAAACCATGGAAACCTCTACCATCGTCTTGCTCGTAGTGTCCGCCGCACTGCTCTTCTATGTGATCGGCGTCTACAACAAACTCGTCTCCCTGAAAAACCGCTACGAAAATGCTTTCGCGCAGATCGAAGTTCAGCTCAAGCGCCGTTACGACCTGATCCCCAACCTCGTCGACACCGCCAAAGGCTACCTGAAACACGAGCGCGAGACTCTGGAAGCGGTGATCAGCGCGCGCAATACTGCCCTGAGCGGGCTCAAGAATGCCGCTGCGCACCCCGACAGCCCCAGCGCCATCGCGCAACTGGGCCAGGCAGAAGGCGCACTCGCCGGCGCTCTGGGCCGCCTCAACGTGGTGATGGAGGCCTACCCGGACCTGAAGGCAAACCAGAATATGCTGCAGTTGACCGAAGAGCTGACCAGCACCGAGAACAAGGTTTCTTTCGCCCGACAGGCGTTCAACGATTCGGTGACCGCCTACAACATCTACAAGCAGAGCTTCCCACCAGTATTTTTCGCCGGTTTCTTGGGCCACCGCAACGATGCCCGACTGCTGGAATTTTCCGACTCGGAGCAGTTTCAGGCGGCTCCCCGAGTGGAATTCTAGGGTAAGCGCCGATGAATTTTTTCGAGTACCAGGACCGAGCCCGCCGCAACAGTGCCCTGCTTGTGGGACTGTTGCTCCTGGCTGTACTGCTGCTGGTCGGCATCACGACACTGACTGTCGTGGCGCTGGTATCTTATGCCAGCGACCAACCGTTCAACCCACTGGAAATTGGCTCTCTGCTGGGCTGGGACACCGTTGGCATGATCGCGCTGACGATTGCCTCGGTGATTGTGCTGGGCAGCATTTACAAGCTTCACCAGCTTTCCGCCGGGGGGCGGGCGGTAGCGGAAGCGCTCGGCGGCCACAAAATCAACCTGGCTCCGCGCAGTGAAGCGGAAAAGCGGGCCCTCAACGTGGTGGAGGAAATGGCTATCGCCTCCGGCACTCCGGTGCCGGAA
This sequence comes from Microbulbifer aestuariivivens, assembly GCF_039545115.1. Classification (NCBI taxonomy): domain Bacteria; kingdom Pseudomonadati; phylum Pseudomonadota; class Gammaproteobacteria; order Cellvibrionales; family Microbulbiferaceae; genus Microbulbifer; species Microbulbifer aestuariivivens. The sequence goes on from NZ_BAABRT010000003.1 coordinate 40,934, forward strand.
GTCTATGTGCTGGACGAGAGCTCCATCAATGCCTTCGCCGCCGGTCACAACCCGCAGGATGCCGTCATCGGCCTGACCCGGGGCTGTATCGAACATCTCAACCGGGACGAACTTCAGGGGGTGGTCGCCCACGAGTTCAGTCATATTTTCAACGGTGACATGAAGCTCAATATCCGCCTGGTGGGCCTACTGCACGGCATCCTGGTGATTGGCCTGCTGGGCTACTGGGTGCTGCGCGCAGCCGCAGGCGGCTCCAGCTCTGGCAATCGCGACAACCGAGGTCGCGGGACACTGCTGGGTTTAGGAGCGGCCCTGATGGTGCTCGGTTATACCGGCACATTCTTCGGCAACCTGATCAAATCAGCGGTCAGTCGCCAGCGTGAATATCTCGCCGATGCCTCTGCGGTGCAATTCACCCGCACCAACGCCGGCATCGCCGGTGCGCTGAAAAAAATCGGCGGACTCAGCACCGGCTCCCGGCTAGCCTCCAGCCAGGCGGCCGAGTTCAGCCATATGTATTTTGCCAGCGGGCTGAGGCAATCCCTCACCAATATGTTTGCCACCCACCCGCCGCTACCGGCGCGAATCCGCCGGCTTGAACCCAGTTGGAACGGACTCTTTCCATCCACTGAGGCATCCTCTGAGTCCTTCGCTGAGCCAGCGGCCAGGCAAACTGGTGACGCCCGTGTGGCCGCTTTTGCGGCTGCCGCACCCCTGGCTTCGGGCACGCGCCTGAAGAATCTTAATGCGTCAGTCGACAACAGTATTGGCAATCCAGGCCAGGACCATATCGAGCTGGGCAAGCGTTTGCTGGCCAGTATCCCAGCGAGCCTGCGCGCAGCGGCACACGATCCGTTTGCCGCCCGCGCCATCGTCTACCTGTTGCTCTGCCAGCGCGATGGAGCGGCTCGAAAACAGCAGACTGCCCTGCTTGAGCAAATCGCCCACCCCGGTGTTTACCGGGAGATAAAACGACTCTCTGCATCCATCTCCGCCATGCCCGCCAGCGCCCGACTGCCACTGCTCGACCTGTGTATGCCCGCCCTGCGGGCACTGGTGCCGCAACAGTATCAGGTATTCAGGCGCAACCTGATCAAGCTTCTGCATAGCGATGACCGTATTGACCTTTGGGAGTGGGCGCTTTATCGCGTCGCCATGCATGGCATCGAGAGCAGACCAGACGAACACCGGCTAAGCCCCAAGAAAGGCGCCCAGACTGATGCCGCCCGCTACCTGCTGGCCGCTCTTGCGCATGCCGGGCACACCGATTACCTGGAGGCCAACCGGGCGTACAGCGCAGGGCTGGAGGCCCTCGCCCTGGATAAAGCCCCGCTCCCCGCACGAACGGACCTGACCCTGCCGCGCCTGGACAAGGCGATCGCCATCGCCCGCACCCTGCCGCCGCTGCGAAAGCCGCGCCTGCTGAAGGGGCTGGCCGCCTGCATGGCCCATGATGGCGTTCTGCAAGCGGAGGAAATCGAGTTGCTGCGGGCTGTGGCGGACAGTCTCGACTGCCCGATGCCACCAATGTGCGCGGACATGACCAGCGGCGAGCCTCTGCTGCGGGCCACGGAATCGGCGCATTGAGGCTGCGCGAGCTCAACGACCAATAAACCGCATCCTGACCCTAGAACAACAAAGCCGGCCCTAAAGGCCGGCTTTGTCTTTGCTATCCCGCAATTCTTATTGAACTTTTCTCAAGAATTTTCCCTACAAAAACGCTCCTACGCGCTCTGCCACAGGCCCGTCACTCACGTATTCTGGTAAACCGGACCGATACCCATGCTCCAGAGGATTACCGCCCCGATCCGCACAGTCACCAGCAGCACCAAACCCACGGTGACCACAGAGCTGGCATAGAGGAACGCCCGATCCTTATCCAGATTCATCAGGATGGGGATTCCCTCGTAGATCAGATAGATTGAGTAGCCCGCTGCGAGCATGGTTACCGCAGCGTTAAGCCAGAGGTTGGGATAAAGGCCGACAAAACCGACCAGGAAAATCGGCGTGGTGACGAATACCGCCAGTGCCGTGCCCTCATAGTGGCGGGTGGGCTCATCGCCCTCGACGTTGTAGGTCTTGGCCATCCAATTGATGAATTCACCAAAAAGGTAAACTCCGACCAACATACAGAAGTAGGTCATGGCCGCCAGACTCAGGGCGCTCCCGGGGGTCAACTTCTCCACATTGTCACCGATACTGAACCCCACCTGAGTGACGCCAATATAGCCCGAAATGGTCGGGATCAGCGCCAGAATCGGCACGTGACTGAGAAAAACCTGGGCGAACGAGTGCTTGTCGCGCCGAATCGCCTCCCACTCTTTGTCCGGGTTGGTGAAGATACCAATAGTGTGACTGAGTAGTCGCATTTTTTTCTCTCCCTTCTCTGCTTTGTCTAGCAGTATCGGGGGGGCACCTGCGATTAACCAATCAAAAAAAAGAAACGACCGCCAACTTTTTCCTATCCGCTGGCCAACAGGCTAGGAGGCGGCGCATACCTGATTGCGACCGCCCCGTTTGGCGCGGTATAGAGCCTTATCGGCAGCTTCCAGCACCTCTTCTGGAGTGCGGGTTTTGGCCCCACTCATGGCCAGCCCGACACTGACGGTTGTGTGGATTTTGCGTCCGCCGCCCTGCCCCCGATTCTTGCGACCCTTGGCGCCGGCCTTCTTGGGACGGTTGGCCGCGCGAATCCCCATGGGATAATCGGCAATCTTTTTGCGCATGCGCTCCAGTGCCTTCTCGGCCCGCTCTCGGTTCGCCCCGCGCATAACCACCACAAACTCCTCACCACCATAACGGAAGGCGCGACCACCGCAGTAACGGGCAATCTTCGCCGCCACCATACGCAAGGCCTGGTCACCAACCTGGTGCCCATGGGTATCGTTCAGTTTCTTGAAGTGGTCGATGTCGACAACCGCGATGGTGTATTTACTACCCAGGGTCAGCAGATAGCGGCTATAAGCGCGGCGGGAAGGGATACCGGTCAGCTCATCCAGAAACGCCAGATCATAAGCTGTGCGCAGGACCAGCAGTATCAGCAGCAGCCCGATCGCCGTTGTTACCAGCAGCAGGGCACCCTCCCCTCCGATATAGGCAATGACCAAAAGGGCAATCGCACCCAGCAGACCGATACTAACCTGGTCCCGGTGCCAGAAAACGGCCAGAACAGCAGCAAGCAGCGAGGACCAGAGCAGCAGATCTGACAAGCGCATATCGCCCAGCAGTGCATCGACAAGGGGCAGCCCTGCAGCGGGCGACCACTGCGCGGACAACACATCGCCACAACAGCCCTGCAGCAGGTAATGGCCACCGGTGGCCTGTGCCACAAACAGCAGCAAAAGCGCCAGGCCAAAAAGGCTGAACAGACTGCGGTCCCGTGTCAGTGAAACCAGCGCGACATTCAGCGCGCCCAAAGCCAGCCAGAAGCGCAACTCATCCCCAGAGGGAGACCACTGCGAGTACTCCATACCAACAAGCAGCGCCAGCAAAAGAATTGCCGCTGTGGCAATGCGGCTGGCCTTGAAGAAAACCCCCAGTGCGAGGGCGGAGGCACTGATGCTGAGAGCGATTAATGTACTGAGGGGAAGATCGAGAGACAGCCATTGCTGCCACTGGGCAACGACCAGAAAAAACAGCAGAACAGGAAGGAACAGTTGGCGTAGAAGGATCATAGTTAAAATGCACAGTCCCTGTTTGCTGTGGAGCCGGCATTCCAGCGCCCGCTTCGCTTTGCAGGTTTGGCCGTGCTCCCGCTAGCCATCGCGGCGGCCGGCACCGAGTACCGGCCGCCCGAAAGACATTATTTGACCACGCGCAATGCGGGCTTTTTAGAAGATTTTTTTCCCAGGCTGGTGGGCGGGGTGGGCTCCGGTGGCTCCGGGGTCTCTTCAGCCTCAAAGACCATGCCCTGACCATTCTCCCGCGCGTAAATGCCGACCACCGCACCCACCGGAACCTGAATGTCCGTGGGCACACCGCCGAACCGGGCATTAAAGCGTATCGCGTAATTATCCATATTGAGGCCGACTACAGCGCTCTCGGAAATATTGAGCACGATCTGCCCATCCTCGTTGACGTGTTGCTGGGGCACCAGCACACCGGGCAAATGGGTATCAACGAGAATATACGGAGTGCACCGGTTGTCGGTAATCCACTCATAGAACGCCCGCAGGATATACGGGCGGTTGGAAGTCATCTCCGGTTTACTCAAACCTTCTCCCCTCAGCGCATCTCGCGCTCATATTCGGTCAGGCTTTGCTGGAAGGATTCGCGGCTGAACAGGCGATCCATGTAATCCAGCAGCGGCTTGGCCTGCTTGGTCTTGGGCAGCGCTATCTCAAACTGCTCCAGCCGCCACAACAGGGGGGCCATGCAACAGTCGACCAGGGAGAATTCCTCGTTGAAGAAGAACGGCAGGTCCGTGAACATCGGCGCCAGACCCACGAAGCTGTCACGCAGCTCCTTGCGGGCGGCGGCAGCGTCTTTACCACCGGCCAGGATCTTATCCACCAGCGGACACCAGTCGCGCTCGATGCGGTACATGATCTGCCGGCTCTGGGCACGGGCAACCGGGTAGACCGGCAGCAGTGGGGGATGCGGGAAACGCTCGTCCAGATACTCCATCATCACCTTGGTTTCAAACAGGACCAGGTCCCGATCCACCAGAGTCGGCAGGGAGTTGTAGGGGTTGAGGTCAGCGAGTTCCGCGGGCTTGTTGTCGGGATCTACATCAATGATATCGACAGATACGCCCTTTTCCGCCAGGACGATACGCACGCGGTGACTGAGATGACTGCGACCATCGGAGAAGAAGGTCATTGAGGAGCGCTTGTTGGTCGGCACACCCATGTTGTAACTACCTCAAGATTGGAGGCCGGCGGTGTTGCCGGCGATCGAGCTTAAATACAAAAAGGGTGGTAGAGCGAGTCCACCACCCCCGGAATCAGAAGTCCGAAGCAACCTCAGTGCTTGATGTCTTTCCAGTACTCGCGGTTGAGCAGCCAGGCAAAGACGAAGAACACCAGGATGAAAGCCAGAACGAAGAAGCCTACGCGCTTGCGTTCTTCAGCCACCGGCTCGGCGATGTACTCGAGGAAGTTCACCAGGTCGTACACCGCCTGGTCGAACTCGGCCTCGCTCATGGAGCCCTTGACGCTGCCAACTTCAAGGCTGCCGCAATCGGCGTCCATGATCGGGTTGCCCAGCTCGTCACGAACCACATGGCCGTGCTCCTTCTTCGGCCCCGGCGCACACTCGGCCAGGCCCTGCAGCTCCATCAACACGTGCGGCATACCCACATTCGGGAATACCTTGTTGTTTACACCGGTCGGGCGGCTGTCATCCTTGTAAAAACTGCGCAGATAAGTGTAGAGCCATTCCGGAGAGCGCGCGCGGGCCGCCAGGGTCAGGTCCACTGGCGCGGCACCAAACCACACCTTGGAGTCTTCCGGGCGCATGGAGATTTCCATCAGGTCGCCGATCTTGTCGTCACCCAGTACCAGGTGCTCCATCATCAGCTCGTTAGGAATCCCCAGGTCTGTGGCCACACGGCCCCAGCGGGAAAAGTTGGCGCTGTGACAGCCCATGCAGTAGTTGACGAAATACTTGGCACCATTCTGCAGGGAAGGCTTGTTCTGCAGGTCGATATTGATGGTGTCGAGCTCGACTTCAGCGCCCGCGGCAACCGCCTTGATGGGTAGGAATGCCAGCAAGCCGACAATGATGATGCCGCCAAACAGGATGCCAAAGCTCTTCTCGCCGGATGGGCTGGTAACACGCTCAGGCGGCTGCTTGACATAGTCGCGGCTGGTCAGCCATGGCAGCGCGGCGAAGAATACCGCCATCACCAGGCTCATCAGGCCCACGAACAGGCTGGCACTGAAGTTGGCCACGGCCATCCATAGGAACAGCACGCCGAAGATAACGCTCACCACCCAGGAGAGGGCGCCCTTGCGCTCTTGCGGGTTGGTCCAGATCGGCATGGTGATGAAGTAGGCGAAGTAGAACAGAGTCGCTACCTGAGCCAGGAAGTTACGGCCCGCAGTCGGGGATTTGACACCCAGATAACCGAGCACGATGAACATTGCCGCAAACAACAGCAATAGAACCTTCGGCAGCACGCCCTTGTAACGAATCGAACGCACCGGGCTCTTATCCAGCCACGGCAGCACGAACAGGATCGCGATGGCCGCACCCATGGCCACCAGTCCGAGGAACTTGGCGGTCAGCGGGCCAATGTCAATCGTCACCGCACGCAGAATCGCGTAGAAGGGTGTGAAATACCATACCGGCGCAATATGCGGCGGGGTCTTCAGCGGGTTGGCCTCTTCGAAGTTGGCGTATTCCAGGAAGAAGCCGCCCATTTCAGGGAAGAAGAACACAACAACGCAGAAGATGAACAGGAATACCGCGATACCCACCAGGTCGTGAACGGTGTAGTAAGGGTGGAAAGGCACACCGTCCAGGGGCACACCGTTCTCATCCTTGTGCTTCTTGATTTCAATGCCGTCGGGGTTGTTGGAACCCACTTCGTGCAGGGCGAGGATGTGCAGCACAACCAGCAGCACCAGCACCAGCGGCAGGGCAATCACGTGCAGGGAGAAGAAGCGGGTCAGGGTAATACCGGAAATCAGGTAGTCACCGCGAATCCACTGCACCAGGTCCTCTCCAATGCCAGGGATGGCACCGAACAGGGATACGATCACCTGTGCGCCCCAGTAAGACATCTGTCCCCATGGCAGCACGTAACCCATAAAGGCCTCTGCCATCAGCACCAGGTAGATGCACATACCGAAAATCCACACCAGCTCGCGCGGCGGCTTGTACGAACCGTACATCAGTCCGCGGAACATATGCAGATACACCACCACAAAGAAGGCGGAGGCGCCGGTGGAGTGCAGATAGCGGATCAGCCAGCCCCACTCAACATCGCGCATGATGTATTCGACAGAGGCAAAGGCGCCATCTGCCGACGGATTGAAACTCATCACCAGCCAGATACCGGTGAGCAGCTGGTTGACCAGCACCACCATCGACAGAACGCCGAAGAAGTACCAGACATTGAAGTTCTTGGGCGCGTAGTACTTGCCCATGTGCGTGTCCCACGCACGATAAATCGGCAGGCGCTGATCGACCCAGTCACCCAGTGCGGTTAGCCAGTTCATGCGCTGCCCTCCGGATTTACGCCAATTACAATGATGTCGTCGCCTTCATAGGAGTATGGCGGTACATCCATGTTGGTAGGTGCAGGAACACCCGTGTAGACACGGCCAGCCATATCGTACTTGGAGCCGTGGCAGGGGCAGAAGAAACCGCCAAACCAGTCATCGCCACCCAAATCGGCAGCACCCACCTCGGGGCGGTACATAGGCGCACAGCCCAGGTGCGTACAGAGGCCCACCAACACCAGCAGGTGCGGCTTGATCGAGCGGTTCTGTGGGTTCACATACGGCGGCTGAATAGATTCCTCGGAATTGGGGTCGCGCAGCTCGGGGGTAACCCGCTCGAGATTCTGCAGCGTCTCTTCAGAACGGCGCACAACATAGACCGGCTTGCCGCGCCACTCTACGGTGACCATCTGGCCGGACTCCATCTTGCTGACATTAAACTTTACCGGCGCGCCGGCCGCCTTGGCCTTTGCACTCGGATTCCAGGATTTGACGAAGGGGACAGCTACCCCCACGGCACCAACGCCACCAACTACCGAGGTGGCGGCCGTCAGAAACCGGCGCCGACCTACGTTTACACCGTCATCACTCATGACGTATATCTCCCATCACAGCGAAAATTCGCTGGCCCAAACCCAAAAAATGTCCCGAAACGAGGCGCCGCCGGCATGTCGCCGACGCCAAGAAACCCCAGAAATCAAGCGGATACAAATCCGCGCAATGTTAAAGAAAATGCCAAATTGATACAAGGCGAACCCCGGCGGAAGACCAGTAATCCGGCGGCTAAATGACGAGAACGCAAACCGAACCGGCAGCGCGACGCCATATGCCACACAGCGACCGAGTCTCGCGGACATAAAAAAGCCCGGCAAGTGCCGGGCTTTGCAATTTTGCAAGCAGATAAGCGAATTAACGCTTGGAGAACTGTGGCTTCTTGCGCGCTTTGCGCAGACCGACCTTCTTACGCTCCACAGCGCGGGCGTCGCGGGTTACGTAACCCTCGGCGCGCAGCGGCTGGCGCAGCGCCTCGTCATACTGCATCAGGGCGCGGGTCAGGCCGTGACGGATTGCACCCGCCTGACCGAAGGAACCACCACCTTTGACAGTGACGTTGATGTCAAACTTTTCGACCATGTCGACCTTTTCCAGCGGCTGACGCACGATCATGCGAGCCACTTCACGGCCGAAGTACTGGTCCAGACTGCGACCGTTCACAGTAATCTTGCCCTCACCCGCCGCGATGAATACGCGAGCGGTGGAGGTTTTGCGGCGGCCGGTACCGTAGTATTGAGTTGTTGCCATGAGATTCTTCCCGTTTAGATCGCCAGTTCAGTCGGCTGTTGTGCCGCATGAGGATGTTCACTGCCGCTGTAGACTTTCAGCTTCTTGAACATGGCACGACCCAACGGACCCTTCGGCAGCATGCCTTTCACGGCGCTCTGAATGGTGCGCTCGGGCGCCTTCTCAATCAGCTTTTCAAAGCTGATTGACTTCAGACCACCGGGGTAGCCGGAGTGGCTGTGGTAGATCTTGTCTTTGGCCTTATTGCCGGTCACGCGGACCTTTGCTGCGTTGATTACGATCACGTAATCACCAGTGTCCACGTGGGGCGTATATTCAGGCTTGTGCTTGCCGCGCAGACGGTGAGCGATCTCGGCGGAAATACGGCCGAGAGTCTTGTCCGCAGCGTCGACAATGAACCAGTCGCGTTTTACCGCTTCCGGCTTGGCACTGTATGTCTTCATGTTATAAAACACCTGCATTGAGCCTCCGGAATGGAGGCCGTCCCACAAAAAGAGCGCGAATACTACATAAGCGCCCCTGCCATTTCAAGCAGTTTAGGCTCAATTTTCAACCAACTGCGAGACTGACACAGGGCCCCTGTTCACACCCGCTCCTGCCCCTTATCCAAGCCGAGGGAAACCGATAAGGATAGGAACGAGCGGAACTAGGGCCGATGAGGCCGAGCCAGATACTCCCTGGACTGCATCTCCAGCAGCCGGCTCACTGTGCGCTGGAACTCAAACGACAGGTGACGCGCCCGGTAGAGCTCCTCAGCGGGCACTTGCGCCGAGATGATCAGCTTGACACAGCGGTCATAAAACTCATCCACCAGATTAATGAAGCGGCGCGCCTGACTATCCATACGCTCGTCAAACTGGGGCACATTGGCCAGTAACACGGTGTGATATTCCCGCGCCAGCTCGATGTAATCGTTCTGCGAGCGCGGGCCGTCGCACAGCTCGGAAAACTCAAACCAGGCCACATCGTCCGCCTCGCGCACGGCGGTAATGGTGCGCCCTTCGATTTCGAGCCCGACCCGCTCACGCACCTCGGCACCCTCGACGGTCAGCGCGCTGAAACTCCGCTCCAGACTGCGGCCCGCCGCCTCATCCAGCGGACTGTGGTAGAGCTCCGCCTTCTCAAGGGCGCGCAGGCGGTAATCGACACCGCCATCCACATTCACCACCTTGGTGTGGCGTTTCAGCAGCTCGATGGCGGGCAGAAAGCGAGCGCGCTGCAGCCCGTCCCGATAGAGTCCCTCGGGCACAATATTAGAGGTCGCCACCAGCGTTACGCCGCGCTGAAACAGGCCATCGAGCAATGTGGCCAGAATCATGGCGTCAGTGATGTCTGACACGAAGAACTCATCGAAACACAGCACCCGCGTCTTGCGGGCGATGCGCTCGGCCACCAGTTGCAGCGGGTTTTTCTCGCCGGCAAGGGACTTCAGTTCACGGTGCACTTCACGCATAAAACGGTGAAAGTGCGTGCGGTACTTCTGCTCGAAAGGTAGCGATTCGTAAAAAGCATCCATCAGGTAGGTCTTGCCCCGCCCGACACCACCCCAGAAGTAAAGCCCCAGCTCCGGCTCCGGCGCGCCCTTCCAAAGCTTGCGCAGCCGGCCCCATAGACCAACGCTGACCCCATCGCGCAGGAGGCGCCGGTACAGATCTTCAAGCTCCGCCACCGCCGCCTCCTGTGACGGATCGGCAATAAACTCCGGGCGCTGAAGATCGCGCTGGTAGCGCTGCATAGGAGAAAGAGAGAAAAGAGGCGACTGCATAACCGGGGTTTCGATTGCTCACAGGTTGAGTGGTGCGCACTCTACCAAATAAGCCACAAAGCAGACCAGCACCACCATGCAGCTGCCAGCGCAGGCCCATTGGCCCAGCCCTGCGGAAAAATGGCCACCGCACCCGCACCGGCGACCGCCCAAAGCACCCGGATAGCGTATAATGCCGGGGTCGTCATGGACGGCGGGTGAACTGTCAACTTTGAGGAGAATTCTTCGTGCACTCAACATCGGTTTTGATTCTGGTAGGCATCCTCGGCGTAGCGCTGGGCACACTGCTCGCATTCCTCGCCGTGCGCACCCGCTCCGGGGAGCACAACAGCCAGGAGCTGGAAGCCCGACTGCATGAGGCCAACAAAAAGCTTGAGGACTTCCAGCTGCAGGTGAACGAGCACTTTGACCAGACTTCGCAACTGGTCCAGAACCTGACCGAAAGTTACCGGGAAGTACACGAATACCTGGCCAACAGCGCCATGCGGCTGTCCAGCCAGGACATTGGTCGCCAGATGCTTGAAGCCGGCAGCGGCAAGCTCAGCGAAAACGAAGAGGCCCTCAAGTCTGTCAGCCCGCCTCGCGACTGGGCCCCCAAAGAACCCGGCGCCAAGGGCACACTGTCAGAGGATTTCGGCCTCGACAAAGAACCCCAGGAAGGTGCGGAGACGGCGAGCAACCGCTGACAGCGAAACGCTGCCACAGCGCAGCTTTGCTGACACATTCGGACCAATAAAAAGGGCGGGTTGAATACCCGCCCTTTTCGTATCCTCCCAAAGGCTTTTCTGCCTAGAGGCTCTTATGCCTAGAGGCCCTTAACCTCTAGGCTCCCGCGCTTAGAGGCTTTGGTAGTAATCCATCAGGATCTGCGCCACCTCCGGACGGGAGAACTCCTGCGGCGGGGCAATACCGTTACCCAGCATCTCCCGCACCTTGGTGCCCGACAGCAGGATAAAATCCTCTTTGGTGTGATCCGGCACATCCCGCATCATCACGACTTTATTCAGCTTCTTCGAGTAGGCCGTGTGATCCGCGCGGAAAATTTCGATTTCCAGCGCGCCCTCCGGCACCTTCTCATCGAAAATGGTCTGGGCGTCGAATGCGCCGTAGTAATCCCCCACTCCGGCGTGGTCACGCCCGACGATCAGGTGACTGCAACCGCAGTTCTGGCGGAACACCGCGTGCAGGACGGCTTCACGCGGGCCGGCGTACAGCATATCAAAGCCGTACCCGGTCACCATGACGGTATTGGCCGGGAAATACAGCTCCACCATTTTGCGAATGGAGGCATCGCGCACGGTCGCGGGAATATCACCGGGCTTCAGTTTGCCGAGCAGCATGTGGATCAGCACACCATCCGCATCCACATCCTCGAGGGCCATTTTGCACAGCTCTTCATGGGCGCGGTGCATGGGGTTGCGGGTCTGGAAGGCAACCACCTTGCTCCAGCCGCGCTCGACAAATTCATTGCGGATCTCCACCGCAGTGCGGAAAGTGTCGGGAAAATCACTCTGGAAGTAGCTGAAGTTCAACACTTCGATGGAGCCGGAAATCAGCTTGCGGCCAGCGGATTTGAAGGTCGCGACACCGGGATGCTTGTCGTCCACGGTAGCGAAGATATGCTCCGCCATGGTGTTGAGCTGCTCGTCGCTCACCGTCTCAATGGCTTCGACATCCATCACCGCCAGAACCGGATTGCCCTCCATGTTCGGGTCGCGCAGGGCGATACGGCTGGCGCCCTCGATCGCGCTGGCATCCTCAACCATATTCAGCACCGGCACCGGCCAGAAAAGGCCATCCACCGTACGCAGGGTCTCCGCCACACTCATGGCATCCGCCAAATTCATGTAGCCGTGCAGCGGGTTGAAATAACCCGCCCCGAGCATTACCGCGTTGGCCGCAGCTGCCGAACTGATCACAATCGAGGGCAGAGACTCCGCCTCGTGCATCAGCTCGTGGTGTCGCTCACTGTCATAAACGAAGCGTGGTTGCAGCTGCGCGCTGCCGTGGGGCCGAACCAGGGTCATAGGAGTCTCCAACAAGAAAATGCGGTGGCGGTCTAATTTTTCGACCCGCCATTATACGGATCTGGCGCAAATCACCAACGACGACCGCGCATGTATAATGGCGGGCCAATCGAGGAGTTCTGCGTGTCCCCAAAACGTTTCCTGCAAGACTGGGCCGGCCCCGCTGTCATCGGGCTGGTTCTGGCCACCGCGATTCTGTTGCTGTTTCCACAGCTCCGCGGTGACTCCCGCCCGGCCCCTGAAGCCCCCTGGCAGGGCCCGGTTTCCTATTCCGCAGCGGTGCAGAAAGCCGCCCCGGCCGTGGTCAATATTTACAGCCGCATCCCGCTTTCCAGCCACCCCCAGGCCAACAATCCCTTTTTCCACCTGCTGCTGCGACGAATGGACCCACAGCAGCGCCAGCGCATGGAGTCCAACCTGGGGTCGGGCGTTATCGTTAATGACGAGGGCTATATCCTCACCAACCACCATGTGATCGATCAGGCCGACGCCATCGTGGTACTGCTTGCCGATGGCCGGGAAGCCCTGGCGGAACTGGTGGGCAGCGATGCGGATTTCGACCTGGCGGTACTCAGGGTGGACCTGCCGCGCCTGACGGCCATTGAGGTAGGCGACCCCCAGCGGGCGGAAGTGGGGGATGTGGTGCTCGCCATCGGCAATCCACTGGGGGTCGGTCAGTCTGTAACCCAGGGCATCATCAGCGCCATGGGTGATCGGGCGCTCAATCTTGGCGCCGGCGGCACCGGCAGTTATTTACAGGATTTCCTGCAGACCGATGCGGCGATCAACCCAGGGAACTCCGGCGGCGCTTTGGTGGACGCGCGCGGGCGACTGCTTGGCATCAACACCACTCAGCTCAGTGAGAGCGGTTATGCCGGCGGTGTCGGCTTTGCCATTCCCGCCAATATCGCCTTCAAGGTGATGCAGGACATTATCGAATACGGCCGTGTAGTACCCGGCTGGCTGGGGATCGAGGCGCAGGGAGTCACCCCGCAGCTGGCGCGGGCGTTTAACCTTGGCTCAAGCGCGGGGGTGATTATCACCGCGATTTACAACCAGGGACCGGCCCACCAGGCGGGTCTGCAGCCCGGCGACGTTATCACCCATATCGATGGGCTGCCCATCAATGACGGCAAACGCGGCGTGGCGGCGATGGCCACCCTGCGACCGGGGGATACCGTGGCCATTACCTATATTCGCGAGGGCGAGCCGCGCACGGTAAACGCCAGGGTTTCGGAAGAGCCCAAACCGCGACGGGGCAATTGACCGGGCACCGTTGCAATCTTGGCCCAGTTGTCACCAACTGAGCGACAGGAGCAGCACAGGAACAACACAGGAACAACAGGGAAGAGTGCGTAGGCGCGCCAGGGACGTGGCCGATTGAGCGGGCGTTAAGCAGCTGAGGCGGTCGGGCACTTCCGCCACCTCGGGAATCTGTGCGCTTTTGGGGCTTGCCCGTCTCTCTCCGGCTTCACTCTAGGCTTCCATCTAGCTAGGCCTCACTCCAGGCCCCACTATGGGCCTCACTACAGGCTTCGCTCCAGACTTCATGCATGTATGCTGCTACACCGCTAAACGCCAAGCCGCTCGCAGCATCGCCCCCTGATGCCTTGCGGCCTCACCTTACCGACGCCTTTACCCCTTCTCCACCCGGTATTCGGCGGAGCGTGCGTGGGCCTCAAGTCCCTCGCCACGGGCCAAGGTGGCCGCCACACGCCCCAGTTTGTCCGCGCCCTGCGGGGAGCAGTGGATGATGGAGCTACGCTTCTGGAAATCGTAAACCCCGAGCGGCGATGAGAAGCGGGCCGTCCCGCTGGTGGGCAGTACGTGGTTGGGGCCAGCGCAGTAGTCACCCAATGCCTCCGCGGTATAGCGTCCCATAAAAATGGCGCCGGCATTGCGGATCATCGGCAGGTAGCGCTCCGGCTCGTCCACAGACACTTCAAGGTGCTCCGGCGCGATGCGGTTGGCAATGGCGATGGCCGATTCGATGGAATCCACCGCGATCAATGCGCCCCGCTCCGCCAGCGAAGTGGCGGCGATGTCGCGGCGCGGCAGCTCAGCGAGCAATTTTTCCAGGGAGAGCGCCACCGCCTCGAGAAAAGCACCATCCGGGCTGACCAGAATAGACTGCGCCTGCTCGTCATGCTCCGCCTGGGAGAGCAGGTCCATGGCGATCCAGTCCGGATCGGTGGCGCCATCGCAGATCACCAGAATTTCAGACGGGCCCGCGATCATATCGATGGCCACCTGGCCAAACACCGCGCGCTTGGCCGAGGCGACGAAGATATTGCCCGGGCCGACAATTTTATCCACTTTCTGCACCGCATCGGTGCCATAGGCCAGTGCCGCTACGGCCTGGGCGCCGCCGATGGTAAACAGCTGGTCCACGCCGGCGATGGCAGCCGCCGCCAGTACCAGGTCACTGATCTGATTATCGGGCGCCGGCACCACCATCACGACTTCATCGACTCCCGCCACCTTGGCGGGGATCGCGTTCATCAGCACCGAAGAGGGATAGCTGGCTTTGCCACCGGGTACATAAATCCCCACCCGCTGCATGGCGGTGATCTGCTGGCCCAGCACGGTGCCGTCCGCTTCACGGTACTGCCAGGACTCCTGGCGCTGATGGTTGTGATAGGTGCGCACGCGCTCGGCGGCGGCTTGCAGAGCGTCGCGAGCCTCTGGCTCAATCCGCTCCAGTGCCGCCTGCAACTCGGATGCCGACAGGGTGAAGTCCGCCGCCGCCTGCAACTGCCGGCGGTCAAAGCGGTTTGTATAGTCGATGACCGCGGCATCACCCCGCTGGCGCACCTGCCGGATAATCTCGTTGACGGTTTCCTCGACTCGCCGATCCGCCACCGATTCCCAGGCCAGCAGCATTTCCAGCTGGGCATCGAAATCCGGGGCGAGACTGTCTAACTGGCGAATGACGGGCATGCTGGCAACCCTGCTCTTGTACTGACTGCTGGTTAACTATTCTGTTGATCCGCTGACGGACGCAAAGCCACAGCGGCGCCGATCAGGCTGCGGACTCCGCAGCCACGGCGGCGGAAAGCTTGTCGATCAGCGCGCGGATCGGCTGGTATTTCATTTTCATGGAGGCTTTGTTGACGATCAGCCGACTGCTGATCTGGGCGATGGTATCCCGCGCCTCGAGTCCGTTGGCCTTGAGGGTGTTGCCCGTATCGACAATATCGACGATCTCATCCGCAAGCTCCATCAGCGGCGCCAGCTCCATGGCACCGTAGAGCTTGATGATATCCGCCTGACGCCCCTGTGCGGCGTAGTAACGGCGGGCGCTCTCCACATACTTGGTGGCCACCTTGATACGGCCCTGGGGCAGGCTGGCGCCACGAATGCCCGCGGTCATCAGTCGGCAGCGGGCGATGCCCAGATCCAGCGGCTCATAGATACCGTCGGTGCGGTGCTCGAGCAGGGTGTCTTTACCCGCCACCCCCATATCGGCAGCCCCGTGCTGGACATAGGTCGGCACATCGGAACCGCGCAGTACCAACAGCCGCACGCCGTCCTGATTGGTGGGAAAAATGAGCTTGCGGCTGCTGAAAATATCTTCCGCCGGTTCAAGCCCCGCAGCGGCGAGCAGCGGCAGGGTTTCCTTGAGGATTCTCCCCTTGGTCAGAGCGATGGTGATCTGCATGGCACTTGCTTATGGCACTTAATCTGAGTGAATAGTCGTTGTTGTCATTTGCACCGCGCGAACAGGCCGCGCGGCGCCGGAAAGATCGCGACGGCCGCTGATCTCAGGCTATCAACCGGGTACCCGGCGAATGCGGGCACCCAACTGCTGGAGCTTCTCCTCGATGCACTCGTAGCCGCGGTCGATATGGTAAATCCGGTCTACCACGGTGGTGCCCTCGGCGATCATACCGGCGATCACCAGGCTGGCCGAGGCCCGCAGGTCCGAGGCCATCACCGGAGCCCCCTTGAGCTTCTCCACCCCGGTTACGATGGCGGTATTGCCCTCGAGGGTGATATTGGCCCCCATACGGTTCAGCTCGTGCACCTGTATCAGGCGGTTCTCGAAGATGGTTTCCACCACCGTCGCCTTGCCCTCGGCAACGGCGTTCATCGCCATCAGCTGGGACTGCATGTCGGTGGGAAACGCGGGATAGGGCGCGGTGCGAAAGCTCACCGCCTTGGGGCGGTTACCCTTCATGTCCAGCTCGATCCAGTCGCCCCCGGTGCTCAGGTGGGCACCGGCCTCCTCGAACTTGACCAGTACCGCGTCGAGAATGTCCGCGCGGGTATGAGTAAGGCGCACCTTGCCACGGGACGCAGCGGCGGCCGCCAGGAAGGTGCCGGTTTCGATACGGTCCGGCATGACGCTGAAGGTGCAGGGGTTCAGCCTCGGCACGCCATGTACACGCAGGGTATCCGTGCCCACACCCTCGATCTGGGCGCCCATGGCGATAAGAAATTCCGCCAGATCGACGATCTCCGGCTCGCGGGCGGCGTTGTGCAGGACAGTCGTCCCTTCCGCCAGCACCGCCGCCATCAGCAGGTTTTCGGTACCGCCGACGGTCACCTTCTCCATCACAATGTTGGCGCCTTTCAGGCGGCCATTGGAGCGGGCGCGGATAAAACCCTCGTCGATGGTGATCTCGGCGCCCATGGCCTCCAGCCCCTTGAGGTGGATATCCACCGGGCGACTGCCGATGGCGCAGCCGCCGGGAAAGGACACATTGGCCACCCCGTGGCGGGCCAGCAGTGGCCCCAGCACCAGGATCGACGCGCGCATGGTCTTTACCAGCTCATAGGGCGCCGTCAGGTCGTTGACAGAGCGCGGATCAATTTCCACGCCGAGTTTTTCATCAATGGTGACGTCGCAGCCCATGCACCGCAGCAGGGTGATCA
Organism: Microbulbifer aestuariivivens; assembly: GCF_039545115.1. Lineage (NCBI taxonomy): Bacteria > Pseudomonadati > Pseudomonadota > Gammaproteobacteria > Cellvibrionales > Microbulbiferaceae > Microbulbifer > Microbulbifer aestuariivivens. The sequence continues at coordinate 58,075 of NZ_BAABRT010000003.1, forward strand.
TGGTGGTGATGTCATTCAGGTGCGGCAGGTTATGGATATGTACCGGGCCATCCGCCAGCAGAGCCGCCGCCAGAATCGGCAGCGCCGCGTTCTTGGCACCGGAAATTTTCAACGTGCCGGAAATGGGGCCGCCGCCCTCGATTATCAGTTTGTCCATGTGCGTGGGGCCTACTGTCCGGCTTCTGCTGGCGTGAGCGTCTGCATCTGCACCGCGTGCAGGGTGCCGTCAGCAATCTTGTCGCCAAGCGCGCCGTAGACCAGCTGCTGCTTCTTCAGGCGACTGAGCCCTTCGAAGGAGGCACTGACCACGGTGAGCATCAGGTGGCTGCCCTCGAAGGTGACATCGACCTGGCTGTCTGGAATATGCCCCTCGATCAGGGCTTTGATTTCTTCAGGTTGCATAGGCGGGGTACGAAGTTGAGTTGCAAAACAGCGCGGCAGTGTACTGGAAACCGCCGGTCCGCGCAGCCGCGCGAACCGGCAACGCACTCAGCTGACCTGATCGGCAGACTGATCTGCGGACCAGTTCGCGATCACCTTATCGATATCGCCATGGGTCTGCATGGCCTGGGAAAACTGGCTGCGAAAGGTCTTGCCCAGGTTCACGCCATTGAGAATGACATTAATAAGCTTCCACTGCCCGGCACGGTTGCGCACCAATGTGTAGGAGACCTTGGTCAGGCCTTCGTTACTGCGCACTTCCTGCAACACGTTGACGCGATTGCCCTGCGGCATGGAGCCGGGATTGACGACGCGCACATCCATATCGCCAAAGCTCGCCACTCCGCGGGCGAAAGTGGCCACCAGATCGCGACGGAAAGCACTGGCAAAGCGCGCCTGCTGCGCGGGGGTGGCCTGCTTGGCATAGCCGCCCATCACGCCGCGGGCAATGAAGTCAAAGTCCACCACCGGGTCCAGTACTCTTTCGACGGCGTTGTAATAGCGCTGAGAGTCTGAATTAAGATATTCGGAATTCGAGCGGATCACCCCCAGCAATTCCTGGGATACTCCCTCAATCACGGTGTAAGGATTCTGCGCGGCGCTTGCCGCCGGAACCCAGGTGCTGAGCAGCAGCGCACACAGAGCGGCCTGTACCCAGAGGGCCGGCGACTGGCGGCCCGTTTCAGAAAATGCGTTCACAAAGTATCTCCCATTTGGCGAATCGTTCCTTGAGCGCAAACAGCGCCTTAAAGTGCCACAGTACTGCCACTTCTCCTTCTTGGATCAGCCCCACTCCCCGTCCTGGACCTGTCCCAGCGCTTGCGGGCGCGGGTAAGGCTGACAGCGGCGGCGGCAGACTATACCATGACCGCCCCCGCGGGTGTTGAGGCGTCAATGACAGCCGGGCACACGCGCATCTCTCACTTTTCACCTAATTCATTGTTTGAGGTTAGCATGCCGGAAGTGTGGCTGGCGGCACTGGCAATGCTGGCCGGATTGGCGGGGCTTGTCTGGGGCGCGGACCGCTTTGTCGCGGGAAGCGCGGCACTGGCTCTGCGCCTGGGCCTCTCAAAACTGGTTATTGGCCTCACCATCGTCGCCCTTGGCACCTCGGCCCCGGAAATCATGGTGGCGACCAGCGCGGCCCAACGGGGTGCGGGTGAACTGGCCATCGGCAACGCGCTCGGCTCCAACCTCGCCAATATCGGCCTGGTACTGGGCGTGACGGCACTTATCGCGCCCATTCCGTTACAGCGCCACCTGCTCGGGCAGGAAATCCCCGCCCTGCTGATGGTCACCGTCCTGGCCGGCTTTATACTGCACGACGCCCGCCTCAGCGCTGCCGAAGGGCTGTTCCTGCTCGCGCTGATTATTCTTCTGCTATGGGTGACCGTGCGCCTGAAAAAGCGCCACCACGGCAGCGAAGAGGAGGATGTGGAGGTCCGAGACTACACAGCGGCAGGCGGTTTTTTCTGGTTCGGCCTCGGACTCGCGATACTGCTGGCCAGCGCCGATATTCTCGTATGGGGCGCCAGCCAACTCGCCGCCGCTGCCGGCATCAGCCCGCTGGTTATCGGCCTCACCGTGGTGGCGGTGGGAACCAGCCTGCCGGAACTCGCCACCTCGGTCGCCAGCGCGGTTAAAGGCCATTTCGATCTGGCCATCGGCAATATCATTGGCTCCAATATATTCAATATTCTGGCAGTAATGTCTGTACCCGGTATCATCGCCCCCCTGGATATACAGCCGGCAGTCTTCTCGCGTGATTACCTGGCCATGCTGGCGATGACGCTGCTGCTGGTCAGCGCCATCACCTACAGCCTGTGGCGCCACCCCAGCGACGCGCGCCTAGGCCGCGGGCATGGAGCCCTGCTGCTGGGCTGCTACGGCGCCTACTACGGACTGTTGCTGCACAACTTTTGATCGGCTACTGAGCGGCAGTGCGAGCGGAATTCCTACAATCAACAAAGGCGGTTTGAAGAGAAAAGTAATGACCCAGGACCTGATCTTACAAGCGGGCCAGCGCACCGTACTGATGGAAACCGAAGCGGTAGCCGCGCTGGAGCAACGCATCAACGCTGACTTCAAGACCGCCTGCGAATTGATCCTGCAGTGCCGCGGGCGCGTCATTGTTACCGGCATGGGCAAGTCGGGCCATGTGGGCGGCAAGATTGCAGCCACCCTCGCCAGCACCGGAACCCCGAGCTTTTTCGTGCATCCCGGCGAGGCGAGCCACGGCGATCTGGGCATGATCACCCGCGAGGACCTGGTGATCGCCATCTCCAATTCCGGCTCTTCCGCCGAGGTGATGACCCTGCTGCCGCTACTGAAACGACTGGGCATCCCCATGATCAGCATGACCGGCAAGCCGGAGTCGCCGCTGGCCCAGGCCGCCGATGTGAATCTCGACATCTCCGTGGCCACCGAGGCCTGCCCGCTGAACCTGGCGCCCACCTCGTCTACCACCGTCACTCTGGTCATGGGCGACGCCCTGGCCGTGGCGCTGCTGGAGGCGCGCGGCTTTACGGCAGAGGATTTTGCCTTCTCCCACCCCGGTGGCGCTCTGGGCCGGCGACTGCTGCTCAAAGTGGAAGATGTCATGCACGCCGGCGAAGAGCTGCCGCAGGTTTCACCGGAAACTCCCCTCTCCAAGGCTCTGCTGGAAATGACCAGCAAGGGCTTCGGCATGACCACCGTGGTGGATAACAAGGGCACTCTCCTTGGCGTTTTCACCGACGGCGACCTGCGCCGTGTTATCGATCACAAGATCGAGCTGGATACCGCCACCATGGACACGGTCATGAGCCGCCGGCCAAAAACCGTGTCCAAAGATACCCTGGCGGCGGAAGCACTGCGCATCATGGAGGACAACCGTATTACCGCGCTGGTGGTAGAGGATGAAGCCCGCCATCCCATCGGTCTGCTGCATATGCACGATATACTCCGCGCCGGCGTCATCTGAGCAATTAAGGAACAAACCCCGTGAGCCAACAGCATTCACAACACAATAAACAACACTTAATAGACGCCGAGCAGCTCGATCACAAACTCGCACAGGTGCGCCACCTGGTACTGGATGTGGACGGCGTTCTCACCGATGGCCGCCTCTTTTTCGATAACAACGGCAACGAACTGAAAACCTTCAATACCCTCGATGGCCACGGCATCAAAATGCTGCAGAAATCCGGGGTACAGGTCGCCATCATTACCGGCCGGCGCAGCAGCGTGGTGGAGCGCCGGGCACACGACCTGGGCGTGCACAAGCTGATCCAGGGGCGCGAAGACAAGTTCACCGCCCTGCAGGAGCTGTTCGGCGATGAGGGTTACCGGCTGGAAGACATCGCCTATGTGGGTGACGACTACCCCGATCTCCTGGTGATGACCCGGGTGGGCTGCCCTATCTCGGTACCCAACGCCGCCGCCGCCGTGCGCGAGCGGGCCATCTGGGTTACCGACACCCGGGGTGGCGAGGGCGCTGTGCGCGAGGTTTGCGATCGCATCATGAAAGCCCAGGGCACTTTTGACGCGGCGCTGGCCCCCTACCTGCATTCCGCCGACTGACCGGCACCGCGGCCACAACTTTACGGCCCCTAACTCTACGGCCACTATACGGCCCCTATACGGCTACTGGGAGACGCCCCAATGCGCACCTGGCTACCTCTGGCTATCGTCGTCGCCCTGATCAGCGTGGGGCTCTGGTTCTCCGAGAGCCCGCCGCAGCAATTACTCGGCAAGCGACCGACCCCAAAGGAATTCGATCGCGCGGCGGACCTGATCATCCGCGGAGCCAAGACCCGCCACTTCAGCCCCGAGGGCACCCTCGCCTACCGCCTGGATGCCGACAGCGTCACCTACTTCCAGTTCGCCCGTCGCGACCGGGCCAATCTGGATCAGCCGCGCATTGTGTTTTATCAGGGGCAGTCACCGCGCTGGCGCACCGAGTCCGAAACCGGGGTGGCCTACAATAACGGGGAGCGGGTGGTACTGCGCGGCGACGTGAATATCTGGGAGTTGCCACAAGCCGGCGGCATACACCTGCAGACTGCCGCCATTACCATCAAACCGCGCGAGGAATTCGCCGAAACCGACAAAGTTGTTAAGATTGCGGCCGGCGCCAACCGCACCGAGGGCCGCGGCCTGCGCGCCTACCTGAAAGAAGACCGGGTGGAAATCCTCTCCGAGGTACAGAGCATCTATGAAAACCAATAATCTGATGCGGCCCATCGCCGCCTTTGCCCTGCTGGTACTGAGCGCCCAGGCCCTCGCCCTGCCGGAAGACCGCAACCAGCCCATCCGGGTGAAATCCGAGCATTTCGACGGCAACCGGGCCGATAACCTGTTCGTTTATATTGGCAACGTGCAGATCTCCCAGGGCAGCCTGCGGATTCTCGCCGATCGCGTCGAGGTGCACGGCACCGCCGAGGGCGAAATCCAGAAAGTGGTCGCCACCGGCGAGCCCGCGCATTTCCAGCAGCAGGTACAGCAGAGCCAGACGCCGGTTAAAGCCAAGGCCCGCCGCATCGAATTCCGCGTCAATGCCGACGCACTGCAGCTGTCCGGGGATGCCCAGGTGGATCGCAACGGCAACACCCTGTCCGCCGAGAAGATCGACTACGACCTGATCAGCGAGCAGATCGAGGCTCAGGGACAGTCCGGCAACGGCCGCGTGGAGATGATCTGGCAGCCGGAGAAAAAAGTGGCGGGCCAACCCCCAGGGGGACAAGAGGGACAAGAGGGACAAGAGGGAGGCGAGGTTCCAGCGGTGCAGAACCCGCAGGCACAAGACACTCCCTGAGAATAAGGTACCCGCCCCACCCAATTGCCCCCGGGCACAGACCATCAAGACTGCGGAATTCACTATGCCAAGGCTGAGAGCGCTACACCTCGCCAAACAGTACAAGAAAAGAAAGGTGGTTCAGGACGTCTCCGTCGAGGTCAGCAGTGGCCAGGTCGTGGGCCTGCTGGGCCCAAATGGCGCCGGCAAAACCACCTGCTTCTACATGATCGCGGGGCTGGTACAGGCCGATGCCGGCCAGGTGCTCATCGATGATGAGGACATCACCCGTCTCTCCATGCACGGTCGCGCCCGCAAAGGGATCGGCTACCTGCCGCAGGAGGCCTCAGTGTTCCGTCGCCTGTCCGTGCGCGACAACATTCTCGCCATCCTGCAGACCCGCAAGGACCTGTCCCGCACGCAGCGGGAGGATGCCCTGGAGGAACTGCTGAAAGAGTTCCACATCACCCACATAGAGAGCAGCCTCGGCATGGCCCTCTCCGGGGGCGAGCGGCGCCGGGTCGAAATTGCCCGCGCGCTGGCCACAGACCCGGACTTCGTCTTGCTGGACGAACCCTTCGCCGGTGTCGACCCCATCTCGGTCAACGACATCAAGCAGATCATCCGCCACCTGCGCGACCGCGGTATCGGCGTACTGATCACCGATCACAATGTGCGCGAGACGCTGGATATCTGCGAGAAGGCCTATATCGTCAGCGAGGGCCATATCATCGCCGCCGGCAGCCCCGCCGAAGTGCTTGCCAACCAGCAGGTGCGCGAGGTGTATTTGGGACACGAATTCACCATCTGACGCGCACCCGCGCCCCGTATCGCACTGTTGCGCCGTGGGGCGCAACTCCCGCCTTCACCGCGCCTATTCACCGCAACTTTCACCGCAACTTTCACCGCAACTTTCACCGCAGATTGCCCGTAAATAGTAGGCATAGTTATTGCTTGTAATCCGCTCAGACGGGGGGTAGTCTGTTGCGTCGTTCAAGTCGATTCATCCGCCGAACGCGTGTAAGCCCACCGTATGAAGCAGTCCCTGCAGTTAAAACTCGGCACCCAGCTGACCATGACGCCGCAGCTTCAGCAGGCGATCAGGTTGCTGCAGCTGTCGACCCTCGACCTTCAGCAGGAAGTGCAGTCCGCGCTGGACAGCAACCCCATGCTGGAAGTTGATGGCGAGGATTTCGGCGACCGAAGCGGCGACAGCACAACGGACGAAAACAGCCAGTCTAAAACCAGCGCCGAGCGCGAGCGCGAACACGACCAGAGAGAGGCATCCACCGCCCCTGAACAGGAGCCAGAGTGGAACTCCGACATCCCCACCGACCTGCCCGTGGATACCCAGTGGGACGACATCTACGGCTCTGGCAGCTACAGCGGCAGCCAGGATAGCGAGGACAGCGGTTTCGAGCAGCGCAACGCCGCCGGTATCGGCCTCGCCGACCACCTGCTGTGGCAACTCAACCTGACCGGCCTTTCCGCCGAAGACAAGCAGATCGCCGAGACACTGATCGACGATATCTCCCCCGCCGGTTTCCTGCAGACCCCCACCGCAGAGCTATCCGCAGCACTGCAGGTCGAGGAAGACGAGCTGCTCGCCGTACTGAAAACCATCCAGCAGTTCGAGCCCGCCGGCTGCGGCGCTCGCGACCTGCGCGAATGCCTGCTGTTGCAACTGCGCCAACTGCCTCCCGGCACCCCGTGGCTGGATGAGGCCAAGCTGGTGGTGGACAAATACCTGGAGCTGCTCGGCAAGCGCGACTTCCGCCAGCTGAGCAGACGCACCCGCCTGAGCGAGGCGCAGCTGGGCGATGTGGTGCGCCTTATCCAGACGCTGAACCCGCACCCGGGTGAGGGCTTCAGTGGCGAGGAGACCCAGTATGTGGTGCCGGATATTATCGTCAGCCGCCGCGAACAGCGCTGGCTGGTGGAGCTGAATCCGGAAACCACCCCGAAGCTGCGCATCAACAGCAGCTACGCCTCGCTGATCAAGCGCGCCGACAACTCCAGCGACAACAGCTACCTGAAGGACAACCTGCAGGAAGCCCGCTGGTTCCTCAAGAGCCTGCAGAGCCGCAACGAGACTCTGCTCAAGGTCGCCTCCAGCATTGTGGAAAAACAGCAGGGCTTCCTCGAACAGGGCCCGGAAGCCATGCGCCCCATGGTGCTGGCGGACATCGCCGAGAGCATCGGCATGCATGAGTCCACCATCTCCCGCGTGACCACGCAGAAGTTTATGCTCACACCTCGCGGGGTTTTCGAGCTCAAGTACTTCTTCTCCAGCCATGTGAGCACCGACTCCGGTGAAGACGCCTCCTCCACCGCCATCCGCGCCCTGATCCGCAAACTGATCGACGCCGAACCGCCGCGCAAACCGCTGTCTGACAACAAAATTACCCAGGAGCTGGACAGCCAGGGCATCAAGGTCGCGAGGCGCACCGTGGCCAAGTACCGGGAGTCCATGGGTATTCCCTCATCCAGCGAGCGCAAGCGCCTGGTCTGACCCTTCCCAAAGCCAAATCCTGACCGCACTTATGCCGGCGGTCACAGCCCTCTGGCGCCCGTTCATACGGGCGTGACAACCGAAGCGCGAAGTTTGAGTGTATCCTTCCAATCTGGCGAACTTCCTAGTAGGGTTGCCGCCCTGAAGGGGGTAGCGCCGGAAAGCGATACACTCTTTGAGGAGATTTCCATGCAGATCAACATCAGTGGCCGTCACCTGGATGTAAGCCCAGCTCTTCGTGATTACTGTCTCGAAAAAATGGACAAGCTGGTTCACCACAACGACCTGATCACCACTGCGCAGGTTACCCTGTCGATCGACAGGGAAGTCCAGCGCGCGGAGGCCCTGATGCATGTCAACGGGTCTGAAGTCTTCGCCAACTCCGAGGCGGATGACATGTACGCGGCGATCGACGGCCTGACCGACAAGCTCGACCGCCAGCTGTTGAAACATAAAGAGAAGTTGCGCAAGCACCGCTAGCTTATGACATTGGATGCATTACTCTCTCCCCGCCTGAGCCTCTGTAATCTGGCGGGGAGCAGCAAGAAGAAGTTGCTGTTGAATATCGCCCAGGCCATTGCAGAACAATATCCACAATTCGATTCCGACACTGTTTTCAACCAGTTGATCGCCCGTGAGCGCCTGGGCTCCACGGGCATTGGTGAGGGGGTGGCCATCCCGCACTGCCACCTGCCCGGGTGCGAACATCCGATCGGTGTGCTCTGCACCACCGACCCCGCCGTCGACTTCGACGCCGCAGACCGCCAGCCGGTAGACCTCCTGTTCGCCCTGCTTGTGCCGGAGGGCCACGAACAGGAACACCTGGACACCCTGGCGCAGATCGCGGGCCTCTTCAGCGACAGCCGCGTGCGCGACAAACTGCGCGCGGCCGAAACCGGCGACGAGCTTTACGCGCTGGCCATCGACAGCTCTGCCGCTGCATAATCAACGCCATTCCGCAGCAAATTTCAGCGGCTGGAGGTCCCAGCCGTCTGCAATCCGCGCCTGTTGACTGAAGGATCTGCATTCATGCGCTTGGTAATCATCAGTGGCCGCTCCGGCTCGGGGAAAAGTTCCGCCCTGCAGCTGCTGGAGGATGTGGGCTTCAACTGCATCGACAACCTGCCGGCCAGCCTGCTGCCGGAGCTGGTGCGGCGCGTCAGCGACCAGCCCCCGGTGGATAACACACGTCTGGCGCTCGGCATCGATGCCCGCAACCTGTGGCAGGATGTACAACAGGCGCCAAGGGTCATCGACGAGCTGCGCCAGAGCGGCATTCACTGCGACGTCATCTACCTGGACGCCCGTTCGCCCGTACTGGTTCAGCGCTTCAGCGAGACCCGCCGCAAACACCCGCTCAGTGACAACCGCACTCACCTGCTGGAAGCCCTGAACCAGGAAAAGGAACTCTTGGCACCGCTGGCCGCCATGGCCGACCTGGTAATCGACACCAGCAGCCTGAGCCTGCACCAGCTGCGGGATCTGGTGAAAACCCGCGTGGTGGGCAAAGCCAGCCCGGGAATGGCGATTCTGTTCCAGTCCTTCGGCTACAAGCACGGCGTGCCGGTGGATGCGGATCTGGTATTCGACCTGCGCTGCCTGCCCAACCCCTACTGGATTGCCGAGCTGCGCCACAAAACCGGCCTCGATCCCGAGGTGGCGGAGTTCCTGCGCGCTCATCCTGAAACCGCGGACATGGAGCGGGATATCAAGAGCTTCCTGGAACGCTGGCTGCCCTCATACCAGAAAAGCAATCGCAGCTACACCTGCGTGGCAATCGGCTGCACCGGTGGCCGACACCGCTCTGTCTATATGGTGGAACAACTGGCCAGATACTTTGCCGGTCACTTTGACAATGTGCAGATCCGCCATCGCCAGCAGCAGAAATAGGCTGGCCGGAGAACAAAAAATGCAAAAAAGCAGACTGGAAATCATCAACAAGCTTGGGCTGCACGCCCGCGCGGCCAGTAAATTCGCACAAACCTCCGCGCGCTTCGGGGCCGATGTGCGCGTCCACTGCCGCGGTAAATGTGTCGACGGCAAAAGCGTAATGGCACTGATGCTGCTGGCGGCAGGCAAAGGCACCGAGTTGGAGCTTGAAGTCAGCGGCAGCGATGAAGAGGCGGCTCTGGAAGCCATCGCGGCACTCATCGCGGATCGCTTCGGCGAGGGAGAGTAACCTCCGTCGGCCTCCCCCCTTTTGCTGGCGGGCGCTCCCTTATCCGCATAGAATCCCACTCTCCGCGCAGTAACCAGCTCACCGCAACACGCCCGCAGCCGAGGAAAAGCCGTGTCCGCCCCCCCTTCCGCCGAAATCAACTTCCGCGCACAGAGCCAGCTCAGTGAGCTCTTTACCGCGCTGGACAGCGGTACCGGGCAGGAAGTGCGGCGGATGCTCGCCACCCTGAGCCCGCAGAGTATTGCCCAGCTGCTGGAGAGCTCGCCACCGCGCATTCGCCATATCCTGTGGAAACTGATCGACAAGGAGATCGAGGGCGACGTCCTGCAGGAGCTCTCCTACGACGTGCAGAGCCAGATCCTCGCCACCATGGACACCGAGGAAATGGTGGCGGTGATGGAGGGTCTCGACGCTGACGACGTGGCCGATATCCTGCAGCAATTACCCGAACGCGTGATGGCCGAAGTCCTCTCGGCCATGAGCGAAACTGACCGGGAGCGCGTCGAAAGCGTACTGGCCTACGACGAGGAAACCGCCGGCGGCCTGATGGACACGGACACCATCTCCGTGCGCCCCAATCTCAGCCTGGATGTGGTCCTGCGCTATCTGCGGCGCCACGAGCAACTGCCCGAATCCACCGACAGCCTGTTCGTGGTCAATCGCCAGGGGCAGTACATCGGTCAGCTCCCCCTTGCACGCCTGCTTACCACCGATCCCTCGGTGACCGTGCGCGAGGTCATGAGCACTGACGTGGAGCCGATACCCGCGCAGATGCCGGATACCGAGGTGGCGCGGCTGTTTGCCAAGTACGACTGGATCACCGCGCCGGTGGTCGACGACAAACAGCGCCTTGTGGGCCGCATCACCATCGATGACGTGGTGGATGTCATCCGCGAAGATGCGGACCACTCGTTGATGAGTATGGCGGGTCTCGACGAGGAGGAGGACACCTTTGCCCCGGTGCGCAGAACCGCGCCTCGCCGGGCCGTGTGGCTGGGCATCAACCTGCTCACCGCCCTGCTCGCGTCCTGGGTCATCAACCTGTTTCAGACCACCATCGACAAGGTGGTGGCACTAGCCGTGCTGATGCCCATTGTCGCCAGCATGGGCGGCGTGGCCGGCAGCCAGACCCTGACGGTGGTGATCCGCGGCATGGCCCTTGGGCAGATTGGCCGCAGCAACCTCAACTGGCTGCTGTCGCGGGAACTGGGTTCGGCGGTGCTCAATGCGATCCTGTGGGCAGTGGTAATCGGCGTGATCGCGGGCCTGTGGTTCGATGACACACGGATTGCCCTGATCATCCTCGTGGCAATGGTGATCAACCTCATCACCGCGGCGCTGGCGGGGGCTATTCTGCCGGTAGCTCTGAAGGCCATGCGCATCGATCCGGCCCTGGCCGGGGGCGTGGCGCTGACCACCGTGACCGACGTGGTGGGCTTTATGGCCTTCCTCGGCCTCGCCACCCTGTATTATGGCTAAACCTATTCATGGCCTAGGGCTTTTATGACTGAGGGCTTTACCGCTAACAGCATTCATCGCCAAAGACCCAAACCCAATGACCCTAAGGCCAATGACCGCAACCCCAACGACTGAACGCTATGTACGATCACGAAGATTTTGACGACGACTTACCCAAGAGCAAGACCCAGGTCAAACAGGAAATGCACGACCTGCAGGAGCTGGGACGGCAACTGACCGAACTGGGGCCGGCCCAGCTGGCGGAAGTGCCCCTCGACCGGGATATGCGCGAGGCCATCGAAACCCTGCACCGCATTCGCTCCAACGAGGCGCGCCGGCGCCAGCTGCAATATATCGGCAAGCTGATGCGCTCAGCCGATAGCGAGGCTATCCAGGCGACGCTGGATAAATTCAAGGAGCGCGACCAGCAACACCTGCGTTTTGATCGCATGGCGGAAGACTGGCGGCGGCGCCTGCTGGAGGATGGAAAAGAAGCCCAAAGTGCCTTCTTTGCAAGCTATCCCCAGGCCGATCACCAGCACCTGCGACAGCTTGTGCGGGATGCCAGTCGGGAAATCCAACACCAGAAGCCGCCCGCCAGTCAGCGCAAGCTGTTTCGCTACCTGCGCGACCTGTTTATGCAAAGCGAGTAGTGCGCGCCGCGCCACCAATACCCAGTGGCTGTGGCTATTCCGTCCACAGAATCCATCATAAGAAAGGGCCCCACCATGACTGGTGGGGCCCTTTCTATTTACCGCGAGTTTTGCTTCCCAGCAGGTAATTGAAACTACTCCTCGGCGCTGGTCTCCGCCTGCCATTTGAACAGGTTGAGCTCGATGAAGAAGAAGGCCACCAGCCACAGGAATGAATCCCAGAAGTCGAGGAAGCTGCCGTTAACACCCCAGTAAACAGCACACAGCAGCAGGGTAAAGTAGAGCAGCGCCTTGATGACCTGGGAATAGCGCATGACCGCATCCGACAGCTGATGACGCAACTGCAGCCATACATCGAACGCCAGAATGGCCACCACCAGCAGCCAGGCACCGGCGTTAATCACATCGGTCCACGCCAGCCACTTGATATCTCTCCAGGTCTCCACACTACCCAACACCTGAGCGCCAGCAAGGCGCAGCACCTGGGTATCCGCAAGCCCGGCGCAGTTCTCTGCCGCCAGCGGGATATAGGTGTCCTGACCGATCACCATCAGCCAGTCGCCGCGTGCCGCCAGCTCACAGGCCGACTGGCTCACTGGCAGCAGGTTGGTTAGCGAAGCCATCTCCGCCACATAGCCGTAGAAGGAATAGACGATAAACAGGTAACAGAAAGCGGATACGCTGTTCAGAGCCCACTTCACCCAACCGCGGATTTTATCGTCCGGCAACACGAAGGTTTCCAGCTCGAACACCAGCAGCAGCAATACCCATGCGAGCGTATCAATAGAATCGTTGTAAGTTTCGATCAACCGACCAAACTGCACACCGTCGACGAACAGGGTGTTAGCAGCGGCGTGATTCTCAAGGAAAAAAGCGTATGCGTTATGGGCGAGTAACAAATAAACCGTGTATTTGAACACCCGGAACAGGGTGTAGCGGTTGAAGCGGGAACCCGCCAATGTGGCCACCTCTGACATCTACTCGGACCTCTATTATTGATTATATTCGGGGAGTCCGGGCGCACGCGCGCGTGCCGCACGCACCACCCCGGCACCACCTCTTGCGGCCCGGCGCCGATCAGTCAAGCCGACGCTGGCAGCCTACAATATCGAACAATTATTCGGTTTTTGCAACCGCCGGTACAAAATCCAGAGCCAGGGAGTTGAGGCAGTAACGCAGCCCGGTGGGCGCCGGTCCATCCTTGAAAACATGCCCCAGATGCTCACCACAGCTGGAGAGAACCTCGGTGCGCTTCATGCCCCAGCTATAGTCCGTTTTTAATACCACATGCTGCGGATGCGCGATGTCCCAGAAGCTGGGCCAGCCGGTGCCGGAGTCAAACTTGTGCTCGGAACTGAAAACCGGCAGCCGGCAGCCCGCCGTGACATAGGTGCCCTCAGCTTCGTTATGCAACCACTTGCCGGTAAATGGCCGCTCCGTGTCTTTTTCCCACAGCACCGCATACTGGTCCGCGGGTAGCAACTGCTTCCACACCGATTGGGGAATTGCCGACAAGTGCGCGCCCGTGTCGATATTCGCCCTGGCCTCGGCCACCGTCATCGTCTCGTCACGAACCTCGCCGCGCTTCTCATTTCCGCCGCGATCATCAGCTTCACCACAGGCAGGCAGGATCGAAACCAATACCAGTAAAGGCAACAGCATCACACTTCTGTACATCAGCATCCCTCTCTCCTCTTTGCCCCATGGATTTTTGCTAGCGCAAACAATTGGAGTACTGGCACAGGTTACAGTTCCGGCTAACCCGCCGAGTGCTCGGAATCCGCGGCGGGGGTATCGGCGCCATCCTCCGGCTCGCCGTTGTGTTCCGCCTGCCTGCCGTTCGTCTGCCTTTCGCCCGCCTGCCCTTCGTCCGCCCGTCTCTCGCGCAACAGGCGGCCCTGCTGCTCAGCCTCGCTGCCCTGCCGTGTTGCGCCATCGCCATCGAAAAGCTTGTCAAAACGCACTTGCGGATCGGCCCAGTCACCGCTGATGCGGTAACTGACACTGGCGACATTGTTCACCTGTTTTTTGAACGCCTTACTGATCAGGTAGACCCCCGCCGCCGCCGGCAGGCCGCCGGCCAGTGCGGCAACCAGCGCCAGGTTATTACCCACCGGCAGAGTCGCCACCAGGCTGAGGTCCAGGTCCTCCTGCACCAGATTGACCCGGCCCGCCATTTGCAGCTCACTGGTGGGCCCCTCGACCTGAATGGGTACGGCGATCAGCAGCTCGCCCTCTCCCTCAAAGAACACCTCACCGCGCACGCGGTCGAATGCCATCCCGCTCTGGTAAAGGTCCGAAAAGTCCAGCCGCAGGCGACGCGCCCAGGTATCGAAGTTGAACAGCGACAGCAGCCGCAGAAGCGCCGAACCGGCATTGTCACTCGCGCGCAAAAAGCGCCCATCGCGAATGTCGATTTTCAGTTCACCGTTCATCTGCCGGGGAGTGATCTGCAGGGGGGAGCCATCCCAGCGCAGTGCCATGTCAAAAATGGCCGACTGACTCTCGATGAGTGGTTCCTGGCTCGATGCGCGCTGGACATCCGCCAGATCTTTCGCACTGAGGCGGCCGATAAACTGCGAGGATTCCACCCCATCGGCATCGCGCATCCACATCAGCTGAGCACCCAGCTTGTTGGCGCCCTCACCACGACCCTCGACCCTTACCCCGCGCGCTGCGCCGATGATGTCGCTGACAACGAGGCGCTCCGCGGAAGGGCGAACACGGAACGACCAGCGGCCGTAATTATCCTCCCCATACCACAGGCTCTGGGTGCTGAAATCCATATGCGGCAGCTGGGTGAAGTCGAAGCCCGCCAGAGGATCCGGCCTGTCGGCGCCATCCTGGGATTGAGTCTGGAGTTGTGCCTGTCCTTGCGCCTGCGCGCGTTCTTCCCCTGCGGTTTGCAGAGGTTCAGTATCCTGTGGATCCGGAACCGGCAGGCGCAGATGCTGCAGCTGCACCTGCAGTGGCGTTTCCGCACCGAGCACGCCGCTCACACTGCCGGCAGCCATCTCACTGTCAAAGCTCAACTGCCAATCGGCACCCAGCCCCCGCCCGCTAACGTGGATATGTTCCACCGTCACCGCGCCGAGCAGCAGTTGGTCGGTGCTCAGGTCGAGACGCAGCGGCAGCGGATTCTCGTCCGCCAATTCACCTGTACTCTGCCGCTCGGGATCGCCGTCGCTGTATATCTGCAACAGGTCGCGCCAGCGGGGGAAATCGATACTGGAGAGGTCGCCGGTAATGGAGATTCCCCGTTCATCGGGAAGCTGCGCCTGGGCATTGAGCGCAATCGCTGCGCGATCAAGCGCGCCGTCCACCTGCCAGAACTGCCCCTGCAGATGTTCGCCGTAGCCGAGGTGATAGAGGTTCCCCTCGGTACCGATGGGAATGCGCAGGACAAACTCCGTGCGCTCCTGAGCCGCTTTGCCCAGGGGCGCGGGCAGATCCACCGCCACTCCCGCCAAATCGGAGTTCACCTGAACAATCGCCGAATAGGGAAGCTCGCGCTCAGCCGCGGGGATGGTCACCAGGGTGCGATAATCCAGCTCGCCGTCCATCCAGTCGAGTTCCGGCCGACCACTCCACTCGCGGACGCTCTCGGTCGCGGCACTGCCGCGAATAACTATCTGGGTATCCCGCTGTTTCCCCTCCTGCGGATGGGTAATCTCGGCGTTGAGGTTGCGACCCCACAGCAGCCCTTCGAAGCCGCTGCCGGCCAGGCCGGTCTCAGAATCGAAGCGCACTTCACCCTTGAGTCCACGAACGTGCAGATTCAGCGGCTCCATCAACAGGTCGGCCCGCTGCAGTTCTACCCGTACAGTCTGGCGCGGTGCCTGAGCGGCACCACCGAGCGGCTGCTGCAGAGCGAGATCGCCGGTCATATCCCCACCTAGGCGCCAGCCATCGAAGTCTGTGCCCAGCCGCTCCCGCAGCGGCGACTCCTGCAGCAGGCGCAAACCATCCCCAGCCGGGCCACTGAGGCTGGCGTGAACACCGAGCATGGCCCCATCTCCCGATGGATCCGGGTTGATCTTCACCTCGATCTCCCGCGCTTCGATATTCCACAGGCGCGCAGTGGACGCATTGACCCGGGCATGGCGATCATAGATTTTCAGGCGCGCATCCAGCTTGCGCGCCTGAGGCCAGCCGCCGGCAAACAACAGCTCCGCATCGCGAATTTCTGCGGCCAACTGCACAGTCTGCCGCTGCGGATGTTCACCCAGCGCCAACAGGCTGGCGTCTGCGCCCCGTTTATAGGCGTAGCCGCGATAAATAAAACCTGCTTGGCGCACGCGCCCGGGATTGTCCTGACCGACAGCCGCGTCAAGCCACTTGCGCAACTCCTCACTGGTGGTGAAAGGCACCAGTAAACGCTGCGCACTCAGGGGCGCATCATGCAGCCCCAGCGCCAGGGTCAATTCCGTCGCCCCGCTGTTGGGCGTGAACGGCAGCTGCAGCAGAAACTGCCCGTCGATCTCACCGATGGCTCCTCGCAGAGACAGGGGTCCGGAGTAAACCTGCACGGAGTTTTTATCGCGGTCTATCGCCCAGGACAGCGCGCCACGCAAACGGTCGAGTTCAAATGGCTGCTCATAGAGGTTGGGGAGGTGCAGCGTGAAGCCCTCCGACGCATCCAGCATCACGGTGCCGCTGCCACCGCGCATGCGCAGATAACCGTTTAGCTGCTCTATCGCCGGGGAACCCTTGTAGGCGGCTACGGTGATGTCCCGCAGCTCGGCTGACAGGGACACCTGCGCGTCGCCGTCGCGGGAAAACTGCAGGCGCTGCAGCCGACCTGACGGAGAGAGTGCCTGCAGCCACTCATCGGCGGGGCCACGCAACAGTTGCATCCGCTTCAGGATGCCGCTCCAGACCGCCAGATCAACAGTATCGACGGCGAGGTGGAAGCCCTGGCCTGCACTGCCGCGGGCCTGCAGATTAAAACTGGGAACCGCGAGATCCCGCCAACCAATCTTCACTTGCTGCAGGGCGATGCGCCAGCTTTGCCCCGGATGCCAATCGCCGGAAATATCTCCCGCAACAGAGTCCAGGGGTGCCAGCGCCGCGCCTCCGCTACCGCCAACGTGCTCGCTTTCTGCCTGTTCAGAAGGTTCCGCTGCCGTGTCATCCGCGGCCTGTGCCAAATCCAGGTGGCCGCGCAGCTGGTAGCCGCCACTGCGCCCATCCAGCCACAGACTGCCTCGCGCTAGCTTGGGCCCAGACCAGTGGTAGCGATCCGGCAGGGGGGTAAGCCGTTGCAGCAGGTCGAGCACGTCGGCGTCCACCAGCAGTTCATTCAGCTGCAAATAGCCGCGCAGGTGAAAATTCTCTCTGTCCCGGGGATTTCCCCGCCCCTCAAGAATCAGGCGCAGGGTCTCATGCTCCGCCGTGGCCTGCGCCCGCTGGGCATCGGCTTCATCACTGGGGCGACTGCTGGGGCGACTGATAGAAGCTTTACCTATCAGGCGGTGGAAATCGCCACTGTTTTCCAGCAGTACCTGCGGCAAATAAAGCTCCGCCAACTGACCGTCGTCGAGGCGCACAGAGATACTGGCATCGCGAATTTGAATCTTCGGCCCCAACTGGAAAAGCCGGGCCGGATCGCCCATCTGCCTCGGCGCGCGGGCCTCGCCAGCGGACATGGGCGCAGAGGGGAAGCCATTCAGCTGCCACTGGCCGGCAGCGTTGCGGTGGGCCCCGGCCTTGAACTGACGAACCTCCAGGTTTTCCCAAACCGGGTCCCGGTTCCACAAAGTCGACAACAGGTCGAGATGAAACAGGCCGTAACCCATCTGCATCTCACCCTGCTCACCAAGCCGCAAGCCCTCCACCTGCAACGCCACCTCGAGCGCTTCCCAGCGCACCGACAGGCGCTCCACCTGCACCGGCACACCGAGACGGGCGGACAACCAGGCGCTGATCTGCGGACGGAATTCCTGCACATAGGGTGAGAGCAGACGGCCGGTCTGCACCAGGATGGCGAGAGAGATCACCAGTGTGATCACCAGCAGCCAGAACTTGCGCGCCAGCCAGCGCAGCAGCGGGAGCAACCGCGCCATCAACGCCGAACCTCCCCCGTGGGCGGCCGCGCACTGGCACAGGGCATGGGGACACAGGACGTGCCAGCGCAAAGGATGCTATCGCGCAGGCGAAAATCATGCCGTGGGCACTCAGACCAGAACAATATCGTACTGCTCCTGGTTGTAAATGGGCTCCACCTGAAACTGTATCGGTCGACCGATAAACTCTTCCAGGTCAGCGACATTGGCAGACTCTTCATCCAGCAACAAATCGATCACAACCTGGCTGGCGAGCACCATGATCTTCTCACTGTCATAGGCCCGCGCCTCGCGGATGATCTCGCGGAAAATCTCAAAACAGACAGTCTCGGCGCTTTTCAGTGAACCGCGTCCCCCGCAAACCGGGCAGGCCTCACAGAGAATCTGACCGAGGGATTCACGGGTCCGCTTGCGGGTCATTTCCACCAACCCCAGCTCGGAAACACCGGTGATGCTGGTCTTGGCGTGATCCCGTTCAAGGGCTTTCTCGAGGGTGCGCAGCACCTGCCGGCGGTGCTCCGGGTCTTTCATATCGATAAAGTCGATAATGATGATGCCGCCGAGGTTGCGCAAGCGCAGCTGGCGGGCGATGGCGGTGGCAGCCTCGAGATTGGTTTTAAAGATGGTTTCCTCGAGATTGCGGTGGCCAACAAACGCACCGGTGTTCACATCGATGGTGCTCATGGCCTCGGTTTGCTCGACGATCAGGTAACCGCCGGATTTGAGCGTCACCTTGTTGTGCAGCGCCTTGCGGATTTCCTCTTCAACCCCGTAGAGGTCGAATAGCGGGCGCTCGCCGGGGTAGTGCTCCAGGCGGCCGGCGATCTCCGGGGCGTACTTACTAGCAAATTCCGCCGCGCGCCCATGGGCCTCGCGGGAGTCGATACGGATTTTTTCCGTATAGGGGCGCGCCAGGTCGCGCAGGGCGCGCATAAACAGCGGCAGGTCCTCGTAAATCACCGACGGCTGTGGACGGCTGCGAATACGCTGCTCGAGTTCATGCCAGAGCTTGTAGAGAAAAGGAATATCCCGCAGCAGCTCTTCCTCGCTGACCCCCTCCGCCACCGTGCGCAGAATAAAGCCGCCGTCGCCCTTCTGGCCCTCCTCGGCCAACTTGGCGCTGGCCAGATCCACCAGTCCCCGCAACCGTTCGCGCTCACCCTCGTCTTCGATCCGGTTGGAAATACCGATATGCCGGGTCTGCGGCATATAAACCAGATAGCGGGCCGACACGGACAGATGGGTAGTCAGGCGGGCGCCCTTGCTACTGATGGGATCTTTGACCACCTGCACCACCAGCGACTGCCCCTCGCGCACCAGGGCGCGGATATCCGCCACCTCCGACTCACGGGATTCCATGCCGTCTTCATCCAGCGGGGCGATATCGGATGCGTGGATAAAACCCGCCCGCTCCAGGCCGATATCCACAAATGCCGCCTGCATGCCGGGCAGCACACGCACCACCTTGCCTTTGTAGATGTTGCCGACGATCCCCCGGCGCGCGCTGCGCTCCAGGTAAACTTCCTGCAGGACACCATTTTCCACCAGAGCCACGCGGGTCTCTGTGGGCGCCACATTGATCAACAGCTCTTCGCTCACGGGCTTCCCTCTCCCTGCCAGTAGCGGATACCGGCGTTATCCAGCATCGGCACCAGTGCCTCCAGCGGCAAGCCGACCACATTGGTGTAACTGCCGCTGACCGAGGTCACCAGCGCCGCACCGAGCCCCTGAATGCCGTAGCCACCCGCCTTGTCACGGGGCTCGCCGGTCTGCCAGTAAGCCTCGATCAACGCCGGCTCAAGGGGTCGAAATCGCACTCGCGTCTCCACCGTTTCACACAGCGTGGGCTGCGGGCCGGTCAGGCAGATTGCGCTCAGCACGGAGTGCTCACTGTCGGAGAGGAGGGACATCATGGTGGCGAAATCATCGAAGTCGCGGGGTTTTTCCAGCACCTGTCCGGCGGCAACTACAACCGTGTCAGAACCCAGTGACCATTCCGGCACCAGAGCCCCTTCACCACTGACAAGGGCCAGGCCGGCAGCGGCTTTTTCCCGCGCGAGTCGCGCCACATAGACGGCCGGGGCCTCCCCCGGGCCGCGCTCTTCCGCTACCGCCGTCGGCCGCTGCACATAGCGCACCCCGATCTGCGCCAGCAACTGGGCACGACGCGGGGAGGCGGAGGCAAGCAGAAGTGGTTTGTCGGCGGGAGTATTCGGCACTGCGGTCTTTATTGTTGGTGAGTCAGCGAGGGATTATAGCGCTATCGGTCGAAAAATGATCGCCTCTTTGCCCCGTTTAAAGCAAACTGGTGCTGGCCATGCGGCAAAATGTGACGGCCTTCAGAGTGACTGTTGCGCCAGCACTTATAAGTAGAACATCTATCCAGGTCTACAGGCATTCAGCGTACCTGCAGACGTCCCGCCACCAGGTTGAGCCAGGGGGTCACGCAGGGCCAGAGCAATGCCGTGGTGATCGCCGGCCAGAGAAAAGTCAGGCCCGGCACCGGTTTACCGGCCAGACTGTGCACCCAGTTGCCCACCAGCTGCTGAATCCCTACCAGCACGAACACCCACAGCAGCTGCTGCGCGGAGTTGAAGGCGCGGGTCCGTTGATAGGTCAGGAGACTGAAGTAAGCCAGCACTGCCAGGGCCAGAGCATGACTGCCAAGCGCAGCGCCAGTCACCAGATCTTGCGCCAGGCCCACCAGCCAGGCGAAACCCACCCCGAGGCTCTGGGGCATACGCGTGATCCAGAAGATAACCAGCAGCGCGGTAAAGGAGGGGCGAAACCAGAGCCAGTTTTGCGGCAGCGGCATGACCGCCAGCAGCAATGCCATGACCACCGAAGCGATAATGACCCAGCGGTTATTCGCTTCCAACGGACTGCTCCTCGCCGGACAGGACGGCGAGCACAAAGCGGCTGCGATTCATGCGCCCGCGGGGCTGCACCTCGGCCTCGGCGAATGGCCGCCCGGGATCGCGGGTGACCGAAACCACCTCGCCCACCGGGTATCCCGGTGGAAAACGACCGCCGAGCCCGGAGCTCAACAGCAGGTCTCCCTCGCGGATATCACTGGTATTGGCCAGGTGGCGCAGCTTCAGTCGATAGAGGTCGCCCGTGCCCTCGGCCACGGCGCGAACGCTGTTGCGCAATACCTGTACCGGCAGGGCATGGCTGGCATCGGTAATCAGCAGCACGCGGCTGCTGGAGCCGCCGGCCTCGATTACCTGCCCGAGCAGGCCCGCCGCGTCCATAATCGGCGTACCCACAACCACACCGTCGTCCCGCCCCTTGTCGATCACGACCACATGCTCCAGCGGGTCCGGCGACACGCCGATCACCTGCGAAACCAGCACCCGCTCGTCCAGCATCTCGGCAGAGTTCATCAACTCCTTGAGCTGGGTGTTCTCCGCCTTCACCGCCGCCAGCAGTTGGCTGCGCTGCTCCAGCAGCAGCAGCTGCCGCTTCAGACGACCGTTTTCCTCCAGCAACTCCTCGCGCGTGCGCAGCTGGTCGCCCGCCCAGCCGGTGACACGCGAAGGGGCGTCGGTCAGCCAGTAGAAGGGGGTCACCAGAGCAACCGCACGCTCCCGCAGCGGCTGCAGCCAGTCTGTGTAGTGATTGATCAGTATTAACGCGGTCGCCGCGAGCCCCAGCAACAGAATGCGGGACTCGGGGGAGGGACCTCGGGTAAACAGCGGCTTAATGGGAAACCCCCATTAATAAATTCATTTTTATTATCAGTTGGACACCAGGTACAGGCGGCTTTTGTCCATCATATCCAGCGCCTTGCCACCACCGCGAGCCACACAGGTCAGCGGATCGTCGGCGACAATCACCGGCAGTCCGGACTCTTCCATCAGCAGGCGGTCCAGGTCACGCAGCAGCGCGCCACCACCGGTCAGGACCATGCCGCGCTCGGCGATATCGGAGGCGAGCTCGGGCGGCGACTGCTCCAGGGCGCTCTTCACCGCCTGCACGATACCAGTCAACGGCTCCTGCAGGGCCTCGAGAATCTCATCGGAATTGAGAGTAAAACTGCGCGGCACGCCCTCGGCCAGATTGCGGCCGCGGACATCGATCTCGCGCACCTCACTGCCGGCATAGGCGCAGCCGATCTCTTCTTTAATGCGTTCGGCGGTGGCGTCGCCGATCACGCTGCCATAATTGCGTCGCACATAGTTGACGATGGCCTCGTCGAAGCGGTCGCCGCCGATACGCACAGAATCCGAGTACACCACACCGTTCAGGGAAATAATCGCAATCTCGGTGGTGCCGCCACCGATATCCACCACCATCGAGCCACTGGCCTCCTCCACCTTGAGACCGGCACCGATGGCCGCAGCCATGGGCTCCTCGATCAGCCATACCTCGCGGGCGCCGGCGCCCAGCGCGGACTCGCGGATCGCGCGGCGCTCCACCTCGGTGGACTGACAGGGCACACACACCAGAACCCGGGGGCTTGGGCGCATCCAGCTGTTCTCGTGCACTTTCTTGATAAAGTGCTGCAGCATCTTCTCGGTTACCTGGAAGTCGGCGATCACACCATCTTTCAGTGGGCGGATGGCGGTGATATTGCCCGGTGTGCGCCCCAGCATGCGTTTGGCCTCAACGCCCACCGCTTCCACAATCTTTTGCCCGTTGTAGTGGCGAATGGCAACAACAGAGGGCTCATCGAGAACCACACCGCGATCGCGAACGTAGATCAGCGTGTTGGCGGTTCCCAGGTCGATGGAAATATCACTGGAGAACATGCCGCGCAAACGTTTAAACATGGAGTTCGGTTACCTTGTACAAAATGACGACACCGCATGCGGGTGCGCGAGCGCGGACTGATTCGTCATCAAACCGGTTAGTCCGCGGGGTTTATTCTGAGTGCCGAAGCCCAACTCGGGGCTCTTGCCCGGCTCCGGGCGTACCTTTGGCAGAATCGGCAAACTCTAACAACCGCGCAGGTTCAGGGCAAGGCTGAATCCCCCTGCGCGCATCCGCACCCACCTCGGGCCGCAATCGGCAAGTGCCGGTGAGAATCGGCGACGACTGTGCTAAATTTGCGGCCCCCTGCCCGGCCTCGACCGCCTGGCAGCAGCAAAACCCCAAAAACAATTTCATAAAATGCAAGCTGGAGCCCATCCATGGCCGTTGACGCGCAAACCGTACATCGACTCGCCGAGCTGGCCCGCATCGCCATCTCCGAGGAAACCCTGGAGGACATGAGCGGCCGCCTCGGTGACGTGCTCAAGCTGGTTGACCAGCTGCAGACCGTCAACACCGAGGGCGTTGCCCCCATGGCCCACCCCCTGGACGCCATCCAGCAGCTCCGCCCAGACCAGGTGACGGAGGCTAACTGCCGCGAGCAAATGCAGGCGCAGGCACCTCAGACCGAAGACGGGCTTTACCTGGTCCCCAAGGTCATCGACTGAGCCCAGCAGTCCCGCTGCCCACCCAGAGATACGAACAACCCGGGAAGTTCATGCACCAGTTAACCATTGCCGACATCATCAAGGGGCTGCGCGAGCGGCAGTTCTCCAGCGTGGAGATCACCCGCCAGCTGCTTGCACGCATCCAGCAGCTGGACCCCAGCTACAACAGTTTTATCAGCGTGACCGCGGACAGAGCGCTGGCGCAGGCCGCCGCCGCCGATGCGCGCCTCGCCAGCGGTGACGCGCCAGCCCTGTGCGGCGTGCCCATTGCCCACAAGGATATCTTCTGCACCAACGGTGTTCGCACCAGTTGCGGCTCGCGCATGCTGGACAACTTCGTGCCACCCTATGATGCGGCGGTGATAGAGAATTTTGAACAGGCCGGCGCGGTCAGCCTGGGCAAGACCAATATGGACGAGTTCGCCATGGGCTCCTCCAACGAGAGCAGTTTTTACGGTCCGGTGAAAAACCCCTGGGATACCAGCCGCGTGCCCGGCGGTTCGTCCGGTGGCTCCGCCGCCGCGGTGGCCGCACAGCTTTGCCCCGGCGCTACCGCCACCGATACCGGCGGCTCCATTCGCCAGCCCGCGGCCCTCACCAACACCACCGGCGTCAAACCCACCTATGGCCGTGTATCCCGCTGGGGCATGATCGCCTTTGCCTCAAGTCTGGACCAGGGCGGCCCCATTGCCCGCACCGCCGAAGACGCGGCGCTGATGCTGTCGGTCATGGCCGGCAGCGATAGCCGCGACTCCACCAACCTGCAGCGCCCCGCCGAGAACTTCACCCGCGCACTCCACGAGTCGATTGCCGGCCTGCGTATCGGCGTACCCAAAGAATATTTCGGCGAAGGCCTGAACAGCGCCACCGGCGACAGGGTGCAGGCCGCGCTGGCAGAGTATGAAAAGCTGGGAGCGGAGCTGGTGGACATCAGCCTGCCGCACACCCACCTGGCGGTCCCCGCTTACTATGTGATCGCACCGGCAGAGGCATCCGCCAACCTGTCGCGCTTTGATGGCGTTCGCTACGGACACCGCTGCGAAAACCCCGCCGACCTGCGCGACCTGTACATGCGCTCGCGGGGTGAGGGTTTCGGAGAGGAGGTGCAGCGCCGCATCCTCGTCGGCACCTATGCGCTGTCCGCCGGTTACTACGACGCCTACTACAACAAGGCCCAGCAGGTGCGCCGGCTGATCAAGCAGGATTTTGTGCAGGCGTTCGAGAAAGTGGACGTGATCATGGGCCCCACGGCACCCTCCCCCGCCTTTGCGCTGGGCGCCAAACAGGCCGATCCGGTCAGCATGTACCTGGAAGACATCTATACCATCGCCATCAACCTGGCCGGCCTGCCGGCCATGTCGCTGCCCTGCGGCACAGTGGATGGCCTGCCCGTGGGCCTGCAGATCATTGGCAACTATCTCGACGAGGCGCGCATGCTCAATGTCGCGCATCGATATCAGCAGGCCACCGACTGGCATAACGCCAGCGCAGTCTAGGAGGCGAACACATGGAATGGGAAATCGTTATCGGGCTGGAGGTGCACGTGCAACTCTCCACCCAGTCGAAACTTTTCTCCGGCGCCAGCACCCGCTTCGGTGCCGCGCCCAACACCCAGGCCTGCGCCATCGACCTGGCCATGCCGGGCACCTTGCCGGTACCCAACGAGGAGGCCTTCCGCTACGCGGTGATGTTCGGCCTGGCGATGAATGCGGAAATCGGCAAGCGCTCGGTATTCGAACGCAAGAACTACTTCTATCCCGATCTGCCCAAAGGCTACCAGACCACCCAGCTGGCGGAACCGATTGTCGGCCCCGGCGAGGTGGAGATTCACCTTGAGGACGGCAGCAGCAAGAAAGTGCGCCTGCACCACGCCCATCTCGAAGAGGATGCCGGCAAGTCCCTGCATGAAGACTTCCACGGTATGTCGGGCATCGACCTGAACCGCGCCGGCACCCCGCTGATCGAGATCGTCTCCGAACCGGATATGCGCAGCGCCGCCGAAGCCGTGGCCTACCTGCGAAAAATCCACAGTATTGTCACCTACCTGGGTATTTCCGACGGCGACATGTCCCAGGGCTCCCTGCGCTGCGACGCCAATGTCTCGGTACGCCTCAAAGGCGAGGAAGAACTGGGCACCCGCACCGAGCTGAAGAACATCAACTCCTTCCGCTTTGTCGAGCGCGCCATCAAGGTGGAAGCACAGCGCCAGATCGACCTGATCGAGGACGGCGGCAAGGTGGTACAGGAAACCCGCCTCTACGACGCCGACAAAAACGAAACACGCTCCATGCGCAGCAAGGAAGTGGCCAATGATTACCGCTACTTCCCCTGCCCGGACCTGTTACCGGTTGAGCTGACTGACGAATATATCGACAGCATCCGCCAGCAGCTGCCGGAGCTGCCCGACGCCAAAAGCACTCGCTTTGCCAGCGACTACAACCTGTCCGCCTACGATGCCGACCAGCTGATTCAGGACCGCGCCACCGCGGACTATTTTGAGATTGCCGCCGAGCGCTGTGGGCAGCCGAAACTGGTGGCCAACTGGATGATGGGCGAGCTCGCGGCACTGCTCAACCGTGAGGAGATCGCCATCGGCCAGTCGCCGATCAGCGCCGAGCAGCTGGCCGGTCTCATCGAGCGCATCGTCGACAACACCATTTCCAGCAAGATCGCCAAGCAGGTGTTTGAAGCCATGGCCAATGGCGAAGGCGATGCCGACACCGTGATCGAGAAGCGCGGCCTGAAGCAGGTATCCGACACCGGTGCCATCGAGAAAATGGTCGACGACGTCATCGCCAACAGCGCCGCCCAGGTGGAAAATTATCGCGGTGCGGACGAGTCAAAACGGCCGAAGATGATGGGCTACTTTGTCGGGCAGATTATGAAAGCCTCCAAGGGGCAGGCGAACCCGCAGCTCATCAACAAGATTCTCAAGGAAAAACTGGACGCGCTGCTGTAACGGAAACTGGCTCCAGACTTATTCCCGCGAAGCTGGCAGCGGCCGGTTTCGCGTGGTGCGCATGAATCAATACGTGAAGCGCGCCTTTGCGAACCGGCCCGGACCTTTAACACCCGGACCCTTAATAAAAGCCGGCTCTCGCCCTCTTGGAATCAGCCACCTGCCGGAACCAATGACCAGTAGAATCCAGCACAGCCGGCCAACTGCAACTATACACACAAGGAATGAACCCGTGAGCCTGAAAAAAGACAAACAGAAAGTCCTCGGCGAAGTCTTCGACGATGAACGCATCTCCGACTTCCTGGTCGGCGACGCGCCCGAGGGAATGGAGCGGGACTTTTACCTGCTGGAGCGCGCCTACCGCGGCATGAAAGCGGAGAGCTTCGCCACTTTTGTGCAACTCTTCCAGGCCCAGGGAAATAACGTCAACGCCCACAGCCCGGAGGGGCAGACCCTGCTCGCCAGAATCGGCGAACACCGTCAGGGCAGCGACTACGCCAGCATACTTCGCGACGCCGGCGCCGAAGCCTAAGCGCCGATCGCGACTTATCCGCTACTTATCCGCTAATAGGGGGCGCGCTCATGACATCCAATCCAGCCCACGGCGTCGACGCCCTGCTAGGGGGCGCCAGGTTACTGACACGCCGGGAGCTGCGCCCATTTATCATCATGCCGCTGCTGATCAACCTGGTGCTGTTTGTCGCGCTGACTATCCTGATGCTCTCACAGATCAGCGGGCTGGCGGACTATCTGAGCAGCCTGCTCACGCACAGCCCGGTCAACACCGAAGACATGTCCTGGTGGCGCGCCATTATGGCCAAAGGCGCCGCCTGGGCGGCAGCGGCATTCCAGTGGCTGGCGTGGCTGATCGCCATCGCCGTGGTGGCACTGTTCCTGTTTGTGTATGGCTACGCCTTCGGCATCATCACCAACATCATCGCCGCCCCATTCAACGGTCTTCTCGCCGAGAAAGTTGAGGAACTGCTAACTGGCCGCGCACCAGCCGCAGAACCCCTGCACGCCATGGTGTGGCGAACCATTGGCCGGGAGCTGCGCAAACTCGTCTATTTTCTCGGCTGGGGTCTCGTGATCTTTGTGCTCGCCATGCTCACCAGCTGGACGGTCTTTATTCCGGCTATCCTAGGCGCACTCTGGGGCGCCTGGTGCATGGCGATCCAATATGTCGACTATCCCCTCGACAACCACCAGCGTCCGTTTGACGAACTGAAAAGCGTACTGCTGCGTCGCAAGTTCACTTCACTGGGGTTTGGCGGTGCGGTGATGCTGGCAAAAATGGTTCCAGTCCTGAATATTTTTGTGATGCCCGCAGCCGTAGCAGGCGGCACCCTGCTATGGGTGGAGCGCCTGCGCAGGGAGGGGGATCCCGGCGCTGAGATGACGCAAAGACATTAATTGAAGACCAATAACAGAGAGAAAAAACGCGGGCTGAGTCCGCGTTTTTTGTCGGCTGATGTTTTCCACGGCCCCAATCAGGCAGTCTGCTTAACCTGCGGGCAAACGGTCGAGGAGTTGCGGCACCAGTTGCTCGGAGCCGAATTTACTCAGATGGTCATCATCCCGATACAGAGGCTTCCCGCCCGCTTGGATCTGGCAGCGGGGTTGGCACAGATCCGGCACAAGGCTCTCGCGCTGCACCTCAAACTCATCCTCCAGTGCATCAAAAATCTCACTGACCCTGCGGTTACGGGCCTGCACCTCCGGAAGTGTCGGAGCAGCCTGTAGCCGGGCACCGACAAACTCAGCACTGACAATAGCCATGGGTACCGAAAAGGCTACTTCGGGAATACTGTCCACAATGAGTACTTCCCGCCCTGTCGCACGAATTCGGGCCACTGTCTCGGCCAGCCCCGAGCCACTAATTCCGCGTTATGCTGGGCAACATCAAGATCAGCCCCCGAAAGAGACTGTTCTTTGGCACCAGCAAACCCCATCACAACCGGCGGGCCACTCTCCCCGGGGGAGCGACTACCCTCCACCACCAGCGGCCAACGCGCCACCAGAATCACCGTGCCGATGTCCTCGCGGTCCTCCAACATTTCTATTACTTGAGCATTAAAGATGTCACAGCCATGCTCCGGGCCCATTTCTCGCCGCACAACGCCCATTACCGGGGCACAGGCAGATTTCACAGCGGCCAAGCCCCGGTGGCCATTAGCCTCTAACCACTGCTGGTAACCCGGCAGAAAGGCCCCTGCATGAGAATCTCCCCACAACAGGTAATCGGCCCCTGCCGATTCTGAAACCCTGCCGCCAAACTCGCACAACCCCTCGCTGGGGGACCGCCCCATGCAGCGACGCTGCTCCGGCGTCCGCTCTATGGCATTGCGGTAGGTTGCATAGAGGTCTTCCGGCAAACGGCTGGGCAGCCCCTTATTGACGTTGATAACCAGTGCCAGGGTTATAATCACTGTGGCCAGCCCCGCGCAGGCGCGAACAACCATTATCCGAGAGAAACCGACAGGCTCGGGGCGCCGGAAAGGGGCTTCCACAAAGCGCCAACTCACCCAGGCCAACAATAGGGATACAAAGATGCCCTGGAAGGCGAGCACCATCGGCAGTTCAGTGCCGCCATGCAGCAACCGGAACAATACCAGCACAGGCCAGTGCCACAAATACAGAGAATAAGAAATCAGCCCAACCGCCACAAAGGGCCTCCAAGCGAGAAGCCGCCCAGTCAGTGTCGAGTGCTGCCCACCAGCCCAGATGAGCGCGGCGGCACCGACACAAGGCAATAGGGCAGCAACACCCGGGAATGGGGTCGATGCGTCATAAAAAACGACACTGCAGGAATCATGGCCAACCCCATCGCAGCCGCCAGCTCCGCCTGCCAGGGCCGGCTGGCCGGCTGGCCGGCTGGCCGGGGGCATCAGGCCCAATGCGATTAGCGCACCCAATCCAAGCTCCCAAATCCTGCTCGGGGTAAGGAAATAGTTCGCGAGCGGCTGCGCAGTAGTTGCCCAGATAGAAATACCGAACGAGAGCAAGCTGAGACCAAGCACCCCTATTAACATTGCTCGACGGCCGCGCACCAGCAGGAAGGCCAACAATAACGGAAAGCCCAGGTAGAACTGCTCTTCTACGGAAAGTGACCAGGTGTGAAGGAGAGGCTGCCACTCCGCATCAGTACCGAAATAATCCCCAGTGCTCTGCCAGAACCAGAAGTTGGAAACAAAAAATACCGTCGCCAGAACCGACTGGGCCAACTCCCTGAATGGATCGGGCGGCAACACCAGCCAGCCACCGGCGATAGTGGCCAATAAAACCACGAAGAGAGCGGGCAGAATTCGCCGCGCGCGGCGCTCATAGAAATCTGACAGCGAAAACCGCCTCTCGCTGATCTCCCGGGACAAAATGCCAGTAATCAGAAATCCAGAGATAACGAAAAACACATCGACACCGAAAAACCACCAGAAAACCCCGGCAACTTTGCGTGTGCGAAGACAACCGGCAGAACCGCAAAAGCGCGCAAGCCATCAATATCGGAACGGTATGCAGATTTATTCACGAGAACAACCGTAGACTTACTGTTAAATAAAAAAATATTGAGATAAACCTACCCCTGACGATGCAACCGCAGCGCCCAATATGAGGTTTCAAACCCTGGCATTCATTTCTGCGAAACGCCGGAAGAAACTAGGGCGGCGTTCAAGCAATCTCGTCCAGAGTTTGGGTTAACGGCCACTACGCTTTGGACCCAGCAAGAGGCGCCACCACCTTACTCGCTCCTGTGGCACCTCTGCTGTTCGCTCAAGGCTTCGCTTCAAAGCTTCCAACTGTCGCCTATACTCGGGTGTCAAGCCACTAACCTCACAAAGAGATTGCAGCGGCCTTATCAGCAAGGCGTCACGCAGAGCGAGAGGGTTTCGCAACCCACTAGCTAAAAGGTCGCATGTCCACTCGGCAATGTCCGCCAGCTCCAGCTGATCATTACCCTCTTCCGGGTAGCCATTGAAGTCATCGCTGAAAGCGAGGCCCGATACATGGGGTAGATAACACCGATCCAGTTCACGATTACTCTGCTCAAACTGTAGGCAGAATGCCCGGGCGGCGGCGCGGGCCGGCTCTAGGCGACTATCATCTTGCTGCAAGCGGGGCTTGAGCTTTTTTAGCTGCTGCGGGTCCAACCCCAACTCTATAAGCCTGTGACTGAATAAAAACTCTTTGCGTGAGACAGCCTCATTTGTTCTGCAAGACTCCAGCTCTGGGCTAAGGCCCAACAGGGCGCAGAAATCGGTGACGATATCACCACCTTTCAGATCGCCTGTATCAAACCTTCGGACACGCAAAGCCTGCCCGCCAAAGTGGTCGACCCACAGATGCAGCTTGGCAGCGTAATCGTAATAGTCACGAACGCTCTCTGTCAGCCGGGGGAATGCTCCGCTTTCGTGACCAAGCAACTTACTGGACGAACTACGGTCCCTCTCGCACCCCCTCGCAGCCTGCTGCTTAAAAGATATCGCCTGACGATCCTGTCGACGTACATAGGCGATGATAACGGTGCTCTCAAAGTAACGCCGACAGATTTTGTGCACTTCCGCTATTTGTTCGGCAGTATGGAAAAAAGAAAGGTGCTCGGCGGAGACAATAACCTTTTCCCCTACAGCGGACCTCAGTAGCTGATCGAAACGCCCATTAAGAGAGTAGCTAACACGTCCATCGTGTTTATGTACGTCGACGGCTCCAGAAGAATTTCCCTTCTTACCCAAAGCAGCAAACTCAAACCCCTCAGCGGACAAACATTTCCGCCCCTGGGTAAGCGCCAGTTGCAGCGAGGTCGAGCCAGTCTTGTGGAAACCGATATGCAGGTAGAGAGTTCGCATGAGCGCTAAAAAATCGTGATCTAGGTTTGACTATCTGGCAATGATGCCCGGACATGTAGAAAAAACGCGGGCTGTGCCCGCGCTTTTCCTCAGCGACGCGGCCGTCGGCCTCCGCCGCCTCCACCACTGCGGCGACCGCCGCGGCTTTCTTCCCTGCTGCGTTTTACATGCACCTTGGGGGGCTGCTCCAGCAGCGACTCCGGTGGTTGTTCGCACTTCAGCTTCTGCCCCAGCAGCGCCTCGATGGGTTCCAGACGCATGGCGTCGTCCTCACAGGCGAAACTGATCGAGGTGCCGGTCTTGCCGGCGCGGCCTGTGCGGCCGATGCGGTGCACGTAATCCTCCGGTTCTTCGGGGAGGGTGAAGTTGACCACATGACTGATACCGTCGATATGGATTCCGCGACCGGCAACGTCGGTGGCCACCAGCACCTTGGTCTTGCCGCTCTTGAAATCTTCCAGAGTGCGCACGCGTTTGTTCTGGGCGATTTCCCCGGACAGCAGTCCGGCGGAAATACCGTGCGCCAGCAGGTTTTCATGCAACCGGCGGCACTGGTCGCGGCGGTTGGCGAATACGATCAGGCTCTCAACATCGTCTCTCTGCAAAATGTTGTAAAGCAGGGTGTATTTCTCGTCGCTGGACGCCAGGTATACGTGCTGCTCCACCGAGTCTGTGGCCACCCGCTCCGGCTCGATTTCCACAATCACCGGTTCTTCGGTCCACTGCTCGACCAGGGAATCCACCTCCGGGGTGAAGGTGGCGGAAAAAAACATGGTCTGGCGGTGCGTCTTGCGCGGGGTCTGGCGAACGATACGGCGAACCTGGGGAATAAAGCCCATATCCAGCATGCGGTCCGCCTCGTCGATCACCAGAATCTCCACCTGATCCAAATAGCAATCGCGGTTACCCGCGAAGTCCAGCAGGCGCCCCGGCGTGGCCACCAGGATATCCACCAGCCGCTCGTTGAGCCCGCGCTGCTGTTTGGCGTAGTCCATGCCACCCACAAGGGTATGGATTTCCAGGTCGGTGTACTTGCAAAGGGCCTTGGCATCGTCGGCGATCTGCATCACCAGCTCCCGGGTGGGGGCGATCACCAGCGCGCGGGCCTCGCCGGCGTAGCGCTCGCCTTCCAGCGGGTTTTTGAGCAGGTCGTCAATGATGGTCACCAGGAAGGCGGCGGTCTTGCCGGTGCCGGTCTGGGCTTTGCCGACCAGATCATGTCCATTGAGGGTATGAGGTAATGACTGCCCCTGAATCGGCGAGGCGTACTGGAAACCCAGGTCCTGAATCGCGTGCATCAGCTCGTCGGGCAGGTCCAGATCGTGGAAGCGCACCTTGCCTTCCTGTTCGGGCACGGGAAAATCCGCCAGTGACCAGGGCAAGGTATCCCGGGCTGCGCTCTTGCGCTTGCGATCCCGCTCGCCACGGTGGCGCTGACGGGATTCCTGAGCGGATTCCGCTGCCGGCTGCTCTGCTTTGCCGTCGGCCTGTGAATCCCGTTCCGCATGGGTGCGGCTGCCGCCAGTTTTTTTGTTGCGGCCGACCCTGGTTCCGGGCCCCTTGTCCGCGCCCTTTGCCGGTCCCCTCTCGGAACCTTTGCCCGGGCCCCTGCTATCAGGCCCGGATCGACCACGCTGCCCGGCGCCAGATGCGCTGTTTCCGTCCGCCTCGGTTGCGGCGGTGTTGGGCTTGTCTGTCGCCGATGATGAACGGCGGAACAACTTTCCTATCAAGAGTAATACTCGCTTAAACGATCAAATAATCGGCGAGTATATCATTTATATGGCTTGACGACTTCAATAGTTCCTGTATGCCCAGTCGCCCGCGACAGCCAGTAATCCAGACTCACCCAGCGCCCGCCACCGGAGAACAGCAGGGCGAGGAGCATCACAAAGTAGGTGGCGGCAAACTCGATACCGTTTTTCAGTACCGTAAAGCTGCCCGCCTCGCTCAGCCAGCCGTAGTTGCCGTGGGCCTTTAACAGCGCTGTTGCCTTTTCCTTGCGCACTACAGCCTGCTCAATCAGGTCCTGCCGCCACTCCCAGGGCATGGTGAGCGTCTTCTCCGGCAGGGCGTGCCAGCCATATTCCCAATGCGCCGTGGCTGCGGCCACCGCCATCACAACCAGCAGCGGAATAGCCACCAGGCGCACCCCCAGCCCCAACAGCAGGGCGGCGCCACCCACCAGTTCGGTCAGCCCGGCAAGCCAGGCCATCAGATAGGGGGCGGGCAGCCCCAGCCCCCAGTCCGGATTGCCAAACCAGGTGGCCACCTCATCAATACTGCCCAGTTTATTCAGCCCGGCCAGCATGAGAATCGGCGCGAGGAAAATCCGCAAGGCCAGTGGGCCCAGCCAGTCCACATGCCCTATCGCGCGTAAAAACCACTGATAAAACGCATTGAAGCCACGCAGTGCCTTATCCATAATTCAGCCCTCTTTTCCGTATCCATGTGCGCCCACTGTGCGCCTGGTGGTGTATTGGTCTCTCGACTGGACAGTCTGTTACACCAATCCTCGCAAAGATAGCCCCGGCGCCGCAGCATGCTCAGGATCTACCCACGCGCTTCCCGCACCGAACTGCGACACCTGGCAAAACTGGGCGGACCGCTGGTGGTCAGCAACCTCGCCGTGGTGAGCATGGGGGTCACCGACACACTGGTGGCCGGGCGCGCCGGCGAGGTGGATCTGGCAGGGCTGGCGCTGGGGTCGAGTATCTGGGCGGTCTGCGCCGTGACCCTGATCGGCCTGCTGGCTGCCGTTTCGCCACTGGTGGCGCACCTGCGCGGCGCCGGAGATGAGGCCGGCTGCGCCCGACAACTGCAGCAGGCGCAGTGGATCGCTCTTATCGGCGGCATCATTGTCATCGCCTTGCTGCTGGCGGTGCCCTGGTGGGGACAGTGGATTGATACCGAGCCGCCGGTGCGGCAGGTGATGCAGCAGTACCTGCTCGCCCTGACCACCGGCACCCTGCCCTTTGCCCTCGCCACGGCACTGCGGGGCTACTGCGAGGGCATGGGACAGGTGCAGCCGGTCATGCGGATTTACCTGGCCGCCGCCCTGCTGAATATCCCGCTGGATATCCTGCTGGTATTCGGCGCCGGTCCGATTCCCGCCATGGGTGGTGCCGGCTGCGGCTGGGCCACCAGTCTGGCAAGCTGGTCCATCGCCGGCGCACTGTTCTGGCATGCGCGCCGGGAACCGGCCTACCGCCAGCTAAAGCTGACTTTACTGCCACCCCGCCCGCACTGGCCGACCCAGCGCCATCTGCTGGCGGTGGGACTGCCCATCTGTATTGGCGCCGCCAGCGAGGTGACTTTCTTCGCCAGCCTGGCCATCCTCCTCGCCCCCTACGGCGCCACCATCGTGGCCGCCCACCAGATCGCCATGAACGTGGGCACCATCTTTTATCTGGTGGCGCTGGCGCTGGCGCAGGCGCTCAGCATCCGCACCGCGCAGCTCCTGGGCCAGGGGCGCCCGCGGCGGGCCCGCTTTGCCAGCGCCGTGGGTGTGGGCAGTGGCTTACTCTACGCGGCCGCCACCGGTGTGCTGCTGATCGCCCTGCGCCACCCCCTGGTGATGGCCTACACCAGCAATGCCGAGATTATTACCGTGGCCACCAACCTGCTGCTGCTGTGCGCCGCGTTCCAGATGGTGGATGTGGCCCAGGCCATGGCCTCGGGGGCGCTGCGCGGCTACAGGGACACGCGGGCGCCCATGGCCATACAGATTTTTTCCTACTGGCTGGTTGGGCTGACCAGCGCCTACTGGCTGGGGGAAACCCTGTGGGGGGTATACGGCTACTGGGTTGGCATCTGTATCGGGCTGGGGTTCGCCTGCCTGCTGCTGGGCCTGCGCCTGCAGCGCACCAGCGGCCGGGCCATTGCTGTGCGCGCCCTCCCCGCAGCGCCCTGACCGAACCTGTTTTCGGCAGGGGATTTTTGCGTACAGCCAGCGGAGCCGGGAGCACTTTGGCTATACTCGCGCTTCAGCCTCGGCAGCTGCCTCAATCAACTTGCGCCGCCAAACTGGACCTGGTCCCTGAATCTATGACGGCAGATCCACAACAACCGATCTGTGACAACAGAGCTACAATAAGCGCCAAAACAAAAGGGAGCCGCTCAATGCCATTGCACTCGCGCATGAGCCCCAGAAGTCTCGCCCGGATACTCGCCGCAACCCTGCTACTGACCGCCCTGCCGGGCTGGCCCACCGAAGACGCCGACGACCCCGAGTCCACTGGAGAGCCGCAGCCCGAGGTCACGGCGCCACAGACGCCGGAAAGTACCGACGGCCTCCCGCCACAGCCGGCCGCGAACGACAAACACGACGCAGAGACTGAACCGACAGAGCCGAATGCGACGGCGGAGACCACCGAGGCCAAGCCCCTGCGCCTGCTCGGGGCCGAAGTCCCCCCGGCCACCGCCACCAGGCTCGCCTGGTCACCGAACCAGCACTTCGAGGGGGTCTACAGCTCCACCGCCGTACTGGTGGTCAACGGGGCCGAACCGGGGCCGACGCTGTGCCTGACCGCCGCCCTGCATGGCGACGAGCTGAATGGCATTGAGACGGTGCGCCGGGTCA
The DNA here is from genome assembly GCF_039545115.1 of Microbulbifer aestuariivivens. Taxonomy (NCBI): domain Bacteria; kingdom Pseudomonadati; phylum Pseudomonadota; class Gammaproteobacteria; order Cellvibrionales; family Microbulbiferaceae; genus Microbulbifer; species Microbulbifer aestuariivivens. Next base: position 93,962 of record NZ_BAABRT010000003.1, read on the forward strand.
TGTACAACCTGGAGCCCGACAGCCTCAAAGGGGCGGTGATCGGCGTACCCATCGTGAACCTGCAGGGTTTTCATCGCGGCTCGCGCTACCTCACGGATCGGCGCGACCTGAACCGCCACTTTCCCGGCGACCCCGATGGCTCCTCGGCCTCCCGCATCGCCCACTCGTTTTTCCACGAGATCGTCGCCCACTGCAACGCCATCGTGGACCTGCACACCGGCTCCTTTTACCGCACCAACCTGCCGCAGCTGCGCGCCGACCTGAGCAACCCGAAAGTGGTCAAGCTTACCAAGGGCTTCGGCTCCACCGTGGTACTGCACAGCGACGGCGCCAAGGGCACCCTGCGCCGGGCGGCCGTCAATGCCGGTATTCCCACCGTGACCCTGGAAGCCGGAGCGCCGATGGTGCTCGATGAGCTATCCGTGAGTCACAGCGTGAAAGGCATTCACACCCTGCTGAACCAGCTGGAAATGGTGAACAAATTCCGCCTGTGGGGCGACCCGGAACCGGTTTATTACAACTCCACCTGGCAGCGCGCCACCAGCGGCGGCATCATTTTCAGCAAGGTGAAACTGGGTCAGTTCGTGCGCCAGGGAGAGCTGCTGGGCACAGTCACCAACCCGATCACCAATGTGCGCACGGAAATCCGCTCGGCGCACAACGGCCGCATCCTCGGTATGGCGCTGAACCAGGTGGTGCAGCCGGGCTTCGCCGCCTACCACATCGGCATTCAGGCCCCGGAGGAACAGATCAGCGCGCCCGAAGAAGTGACGGCGGAACTCCCCTCAGCGACCTCAGGGGAAGAACCGGCGATCAGCGAAGAAGGGGCGGCAGAGGAAACCGCAGCGGCGCAAGGCAAAGATCAGCCAGTTGGCACAGGCAGCGACGAGCCCACGGACACCGTTACGGAAAATGGCGAGCCTGCTGGACAGGAGGCGGCGGACAAGCGCGAGGCCCCGCCCGGCGATGCCGGCAATGTTGGCAATGACGGCGAACGGCCGGAAGTCGCCAACCCAGAAAGCGACGATGAGTAGACCGGCGCACAGTTTCTGGTCAGAGTTTCTGCTCAAGAGGGCCATCAAAAGCTCGATATGCGATCGATGATCTCCACCCCGCTGCCGTGCAGGGGCTCGGGCTGCAGGGTGATGTGGTGGATATCAAAGCGGCGCATCAAAGTCTGCCGCAAGCGCTCCAGTACCGCCGGCCAGGCCCGCAGGTCATCCACCACGATATGCGCGGAAAGGGAGATGGTGCTGGAGTCCAGGCGCCAGATATGCAGGTCGTGTACCGAGCGCACCCCCTCGACCGCCGCCAGAGTCTCGCCCACCACCGGCAGGCTCAGCTCACGGGGCACCCGCTCCATCAGCACATCGATGGAATCCCGCAGCAGGCGCAGGCTGGAGATCAAAATCAGCAGGCAGATCAGCAGCGACAGGATCGGGTCGATGGGCGTCCAGCCGGTGAAGTAGATCACCGCACCCGCCAGCAGCGCGGCCACCGACCCCAGCAAATCCCCCAGCACATGCAGCAGCGCGCCGCGGATATTGAGGGTCTGTTCGCCCCGGTGCAGCACCCAGGCCACCGCCAGATTCACCACCAGGCCGATGGCGGCGATCACCATCACCATGCCTCCCTGCACCGGCTGCGGTGCGCGCAAGCGGTCGATGGCCGCGAGCCCAATGGCGGTGATCACCAGCAGCATAAACAGCGCATTCGCCACCGCCGCCAGCACCTCCGCCCGCCCCCAGCCAAAGGACAGCTCGCGATCCGCAGGCTTTTGCGCCAGCACAGCCGCCACGGCACCCAGCGCCAGTGCCAGCGCATCGGTGGCCATATGGCCGGCATCCCCCATCAGCGCCAGAGACCCGGACAGCCAGCCGCCGACGGCCTCCACCAAGGCAAAGGCAAATGTGATGACTAAGCCCCAGACCAGGGGGCGCAGATGGCCGCTACCGCGGCGGTGGTGGGTGTGCTCGTGCATGCTCCCTGCCGGCTTCCTTATTGGTTTCGCGATATTGTTTTCGATTGCGCGATCAGACAGGGCAACAATTTAACACTGGCGGCGACCCAGGGTCAGGCGCTCGTGGCCGCCATAGTCCCGGCGGCTGTCCACGCCCACCAGGCCCGCGCCGGCAAACAGCGCCCGCACGGCAGCGGCCTGCTGCCAGCCGTGCTCCACCAGCAACCAGCCCCCGGGGGCAAGGTAATCTCCGCTGGCCGCGACGATGGTGTCGATATCGGCGAGCCCCTGGCGCCCGGCCACCAGTGCCGAGCGCGGCTCAAAGCGCACATCCCCCTGCTCCAGGTGCGGGTCGGCGGCATCGATATAGGGGGGATTACTGACAATCAGGTCGAAGGTTTGCGCCGGGATCCCGGCGAACCAGTCGCTCTGCAGCAGCTGCACATTGCCGAGTTCGAGGCGGCTGCGATTGCGCTCCGCCAGCGCCAGCGCCTGTGGCGATTTATCCGCCGCCAGCAACTGCCAGGCCGGCCTCTCGGAGGCCAGCGCCAGGGCGATGGCACCGCTGCCGGTGCCCAGATCCAGCACCCTTTGTCGGCTCTGCGGGCACAGCGCCAGCGCCGTTTCCACCAGCAGCTCGGTATCCGGACGGGGGATCAGGGTGGAGCTGTCCACCAGGAGCGGCAGCGACCAGAACTCGCGTTCACCGGTGAGGTGGGCCACCGGCTCGCCGGCGGCACGGCGTTTTAGCAGCCGCTCAAACTGTTGCTGCTCGCTGTCGGAGAGGGCGTACTCGGGCCAGGTATACAGCCAGGTGCGGCTGCGGCCCAGCACATGCCCCAGCAGCACCTCCAGGTCGAGACGGGCGGAATCACTCTGCGCCAGTTCCGCCGCGCGCAACAGGTTTTCTTTAACCGTGGCCATCAGCTCTGGCCGAGGGCAGCCAGCTGGTCCGCCTGGTGCTCGGTGCGCAGGGGATCGATCACCTCTTCGAGGCCGCCCTGCATGATCTCATCGAGCTTGTACAGGGTCAGGCCGATCCGGTGATCGGTCACCCGCCCCTGGGGAAAGTTGTAGGTGCGGATGCGCTCGGAGCGATCGCCACTGCCCACCAGATTGCGGCGCGCATCGGAGATCTCCTTGGCAGCGGCGGCCTCCTGCTCGCTGGACAGGCGCGCCTGCAGCAGCGCCATGGCCTTGGCCCGGTTCTTGTGCTGGGAGCGCTCGTCCTGACACTCGACCACGATTCCGCTGGGAATATGGGTCAGGCGCACCGCCGAGTCGGTCTTGTTGACGTGCTGACCTCCGGCGCCGGAGGCGCGGTAGGTATCCACCCGCAGGTCCGCCTTGTTGATGTCCACAGCCTCGCGCTCATCCGGCTCCGGCATGACCGCCACGGTGCAGGCAGAGGTGTGGATGCGCCCCTGGGATTCGGTTTCCGGTACCCGCTGCACCCGGTGGGCGCCGGACTCGAATTTCAGCTTGGCATAGACGTCCTCACCGGCCACGCGGCTGATGATTTCCTTGTAACCACCGTGTTCGCCGGCGTTCTCGCTGATGACTTCCACGCGCCAGCCCTGACGCTCCGCATAGCGGGAGTACATGCGGAACAGGTCGCCGGAAAAAATCGCCGCCTCATCGCCACCGGTACCGGCGCGAATTTCCAGGAACACGTTCTTGCGGTCGTTGGGATCTTTCGGCAACAGCAGCGTCTGCAGTTCACGCTCCAGGGGCTCGATCTGGGCCTCGGCCTCGCTGATCTCCTCCTTTGCCATCTCGCGCATTTCCGCATCGCTCTCCTCGAGCATTTCCCGCGCCGCGGCCATATCCTCCTGCAGACGGCGGTAGCGGTTGTAGCATTTCACCACCTCTTCCAGCTCGGCGTATTCCCGCGAAAGGTCGCGGAACTGGTCCTGGTCGCTGATGACTTCCGCCTCGCCGAGCAGGGCCGAGACCTCTTCGTGGCGATCGACGAGGTTTTCCAGTTTGTTGCGTACCGACTCTTTCATTGCTTGCGTTTTCTCAATAGTGATCCGGCGCCGAGGGCGACCGGCGGACGGTATTCAGTCCATGGATTCCCGCTCACCGGGAGTCGGCTCCAGGCCGACAATCTCCCGCGCCAGGCGCAGCTGCTGAGCATCGCCCTCGGCGGAGACGCGCTTCAAGCTCACCGTCGGCGCGTGGATCAGCTTGTTGGTCAGCGAGCGCGCCAATTGCTCGAGCAGGCGCCGCGGGTCGCCGCCCTTGTCCAGCTGCTGCAGGGCCCGCGCCAGCTCGGCGTCGCCGATCTGCTGGGCGCGCTGGCGGAAGCTGCGGATGGTATCCACCGCCTCGAGGGCGCGGTGCTGGCGCATAAATTCGGTCGCCGCCTGCTCGACAATTTCGTGCGCCGCCTCGGCGGCCTTCTCCCGCGAGCGGCGCCCCTCGTCGATCACCCCGCGCAGGTCGTCAACGGTATACAGGTAGACATCGTCGAGCTGGTTTACCTGGGGTTCGATATCCCGCGGCACGGCGATATCCACCATGAACATGGGCCTGTGGCGGCGGGCCTTGAGAGCGGTCTCGACCGCGCCCTTGCCGAGAATCGGCAGCTGGCTGGCGGTGGAGCTGATGACGATATCCGCGCGCGCCAGATGATCGGGAATGTCCGCCAGCAGAATGGGCTCGGCACCGAAGTTTTCCGCCAGCTGCTCGGCGCGATTCAGGGTGCGGTTGGCCACGATCAGCTGGCTCACCCCCTGCTCCAGCAGGTGGCGGGCCACCAGCTCGATGGTCTCGCCGGCGCCGATCAGCAGGGCCGTCTGCCGGCCGAGGTCGGTAAAAATCCGCGAAGCCAGGGAAACCGCCGCATAGGCCACCGACACCGGGTTTTCGCCGATGGCGGTTTCGGTGCGCACGCGCTTGGCCACGGCAAAAACCTGCTGGAACACACTGTGCAACAGGCTGCCCACGGCGCCGGATTCCCGCGCCACCGCATAGGCAGACTTGATCTGGCCGAGAATCTGCGGTTCCCCAAGCACCAGTGAATCGAGCCCACAGGCGACCCGCATCATATGGCGAACCGCTTCCTCGCCGCTGTAGCTGTAGCTGCAGGCGGTCAGCTGGTCCAGCGGCACGCGGTGATAGTCGGACAGCCAGCGCAGCAGGCGCTCGCGGGTCACCTCACCGTAGATTTCGGTGCGGTTACAGGTGGAGAGAATCGCCAGCTCCTGGCACTGCAGGGCCTGGCGCGCATCGCCAAGGGCCCCGGACATCATCTCCGGGGCAAATGCCACCCGCTCGCGCACCTCGATCGGAGCGCTGTCGTGGTTGATTCCCAGGGCGAGGATTGGCATAGGCTCCCGTCGATATTGCTGTGGCTGACAGTGGTGAAATCGGCCCGAAAAGCGCGCGAATGCGCGGCTCCGGGGGGCGCATTTTCCCGTTCGACCTCACACCTTGCAAGCGCCGCCGCGGACAGATGCAGAAAGGCGCGGTTTTATGGCGGCAGCGAAGCTGGCAGCTGCGATCTCCCCAGCAAACCGTGACAACCCAAATCGTGTCTAGACTCAATGGTGGCCCCACCAGCCCCAGACCTGAGCCACAGCCACAACACATAGCACGATTCATAACCACAACAGACTGCAACCGCCCTGCGGATCAGCCCAGCCACCGCAACGCACAGGGAAAGATGCGACCACGGTGCGGCCATAACGAACGGACACCCCCATGCACCAAGCACGACACACGCCCCATTCGCATAACGCCGCGCTCAGTGTGGCCGCCATCGCGCTGCTCGGCAGCCTGCTGACCGCCTCCTGCGCACAGCCGTTCACCGGCAGCGATTCTGTGGCGCTGACAGCGCCGGAAAACCCCACCGCCACCCTGCGGGATCATTCCCGCGGCAGGGAAACGAGTGCAGAGGCCAGCGGCGCAAGTGCCGATTCGGGCGGCATGAGTGCCGATGCGGCTGTTGAAAACAGCGTGGGAGAGAGTGCAGAAAAGAACGGTGGAGCGAACGCCAGAGAACATGGAAAAGAAAATGCCCTGCCAGGCAGCGAGTCCCCGCGCCGGGCCACCGCCGCAACCGCAACCGCAACCGCAGCGGATGAAACCATAGCGGCAAAAGCGGCGCAGGCGGCCATTCCAGCTCGCGCCTTCCCGGTCGAAACCCTTTATACCCTGCTGGTGGCAGAAGTGGCGGGCAACCGGGAGCGCTTCGACGTCGCCCTCGCCAACTATTACCAGCAGGCCCAGAGCACCCGCGATGCCGGCGTCGCCGCGCGCGCCACCAGAATCGCGCGCTTTCTCAACGCCCGCCGCGCGGCCCTGCACTCCGCCCAGTTGTGGGTGGAACTGGAGCCAGACCAGGCGGAGGCCCAGCTCACCGCCACTGCGGAACTGACCCTGGCCGGCGAACTCAGCGCGGCATTGGTTCACGCCGAGAAAGCCCTGGAGCTGGGCGGCGACGCCCCCCTGCAATCCCTGGCAGCCACTGCCGTCTCCAATCCGCAACTGGTAAAGCGCATTGCGCCGGAATTCCGCCGCCTAGCGGAGAAATACCCGAACAATGGCGAAGTGGTGCTGGCCCACGGGATGATGCTGCGCGCCGCCGGCCAGTACCGGCAGGCACTGGCCATTGTGCGCAGGGTAGAGGAAGAGCACCCGGGAATGCTGGATGCCCCGCTGCTGCAATCCCAGCTGCTGATCGATCTCGACCGGGAGGAGGAGGCCTTCACCATGCTGGAGCAGATGGTCGAGACCTACCCGTGGGAGCCCCGCATCCGCCTGCAATATGCGCGACTTCTGGTAAACAGGGATCTGCAGCAGGCGGAGCAGCAGTTCGCCATATTGGTGGAACAGCGGCCGCAGGACGGCAACCTGATCCTTTCACTGGCGCTGATCCAAATGGAGGGCAATCACTTCACCGCCGCCAGGCCGCTACTGGAGCGGCTGCTGCAACTGCAGCAGCACGAATCCGCCGCGCACTTCTATCTGGGCAGCATTGCCGAGCAGGCCAGCGCCCCCCTCCGCGCCGTCGCACATTACCGCAAGGTGGAGCCGGGCAACGATTATATGCAGGCCATCAGCCGCGGCACGGAGCTGCTGGCCGCGGCGGGCAGGGAGGATGAAAACCAAGAATGGTTCGCGCAACTGCGCCAGCGCCACCCCAAACAGTCCGAGCAGTTCTTTGTGATCGAGGCGAACCTGCTGCACAAGTACGACCAGCCACGGCAAGCGCTGCAACTGCTGGGCGCCGCCCTGCAACAGCATCCCGGTAGCAGCCGCCTGATCTACCTGCAGGCGAGCCTCCACGAGCAACTGGGAAACACCGAGGCATTCGAGCAGGGAATGCGCCAGCTGCTGGCGCAGGACCCGGGCGACAGCGCCCTGCTCAACGCGCTGGGCTACAAACTTCTCGACGACGACAGCCGCCTGCAGGAGGCTCTGCAACTCATCAGCAGAGCGCTGGAATTAAACCCCAATGATCCCGCCATCATCGACAGCATGGGCTGGGTACAGTACCGTCTGGGCAACCATGCCGAGGCCATCCGCTATCTGGAACAGGCGCTGGAGAAACTGCCGGACCACGAGATCGCCGCCCACCTGGGGGAGGTTCTCTGGATGCAGGGCAACCGCAAGCGCGCCATACAGGTCTGGCAGCGGGGGCTGCAAATCAATCCCGACAGTGAAATCATTCCGGCAGCCATGGAACGACTGAAGAACAAGAGCCCACTGGAGCAGCATGTATCCGATCACTGACCGCCTCACCCCATCCACTTATCGCCGCCTGGCGCCCAACCGGTCCTCAAGCCGCTCAATCGGCCAGACAGCGGGCCGCTCAATGCGCGGCAACCTCCTATTGCGGGCAGCCCTGCCCTGCCTGCTGATGCTGCTCAGCGCCTGCGCCAGCCAGGCTCCTCAGCCACCGGCCGCCCCGGAGCAACCGGTGCTGCAACTGCAGCAGTGGACCATCAAGGGCAAACTGGGGGTACGCTCAAGCAGCGACAACGGCAGCGCCAACCTCACCTGGCAACAGCAGTCGCAACCCTTCTACCGCATTCTCCTGACTGGCCCGATGGGGGCCGGCTCCACGGTCATCAGCGGCACCCCGGCGGGCGTCAGCATGCAGCGCGGTGATGCGCCCACCACCCACGCCGCCACCCCCTCACAGCTGACCGCGCAGACCCTGGGCTGGCCGCTACCGGTGGAGCAGATGTTTTACTGGGTGCGCGGTCTGCCCGCCCCGGGGCAGAGCAGCGGTGAAGAGCGCGATGCCCAGGGCCTGCTGCAATCCCTGCGGCAGGCCGGCTGGCAGCTCAGTTTCAGCGGCTACCAGAATATCGGCGCCTATGTGCTGCCCACCCGCATCAAGGCGGAGACCCGCCAGGCGGCGGGGCCGGTCAAAGTGACGCTGGTCATCAAAGAGTGGCTGCTGTGACTCCGCCTGGCGGCGCCACACGCCCCTGAACCCAGCGCGCCCCGCAGATTCTCCACAGTATTGCCAAGTGCGCCACCCGGCGCGGGCCGCTATCATGGCGGCCCTTTATATCCGCCCGATAAACGAAGCATGCCCCTGCACCCCGACCAGAACTCTCACCAGAACCGTCACCAGAACCGTCACCAGCCCCTGCGGCTTCCCGCACCGGCAAAACTGAACCTGTTTTTGCGCATCCTCGGCCGCCGCGCGGACGGCTACCACGAGCTGCAGACACTGTTCCAACTGCTGGACTACGGCGACACCCTCGAGTTTGAGCTGCGCGACCACGAGGCGCTCTCGCTGGAAGCCCCGGGGCTGGATGTGCCCGAGCGGGACAATCTCGTTTACCGGGCCGCGCAACTGCTGCAACGGGCCGCCGACACCGCCAAGGGTGCCCATATCCGCCTGCACAAAAAACTGCCGGCGGGTGGCGGCATTGGCGGCGGCAGCAGCGATGCCGCCACCGCATTGCTGGGGCTGAATCACCTCTGGGGCTGCGGCCTCAGCATCGAACAGCTGGCGCAACTGGGGCGCGAACTGGGCGCCGATGTGCCGGTATTTATTGCCGGCCACACGGCACTGGCGGAGGGAGCCGGCGAGCGATTGATCCCGGTGAAAACCCCGCCACGGCACTTTCTGGTCCTCGCTCCCGACTGCCATGTCAGCACCGCGGCCGTATTCGGCCATCCGCGTTTGACAAGAGATTCCGGCGCAATTACATTAGCGCACCTTCGCGACAGGGTGCTGGACGGCGAATGGCTGCATAGCCACGCGGGCAACGATTGCGAGCCCTTGGTAGAGCAGCTCTACCCCGAGATCAAAAAGGCTCGGCAGTGGCTGCAGCAGTTCGCTCCGGCGCAGCTGACTGGTACCGGCGCCTGTGTTTTCGCCGCTTTCGCCAGCGAATCCGAAGCGCGCACAGTGTTCCAGCAGAGGCCGCAAGGATGGCGAGGTTTTATCGCCGCCGGCGTGAACACCTCACCGGCACATGCGGCTCTCGCGAAACTCACAGGCCCGCATCGGGCGTGAGACAAAAAATTATTGGGGTGTAGCCAAGCGGTAAGGCAGCGGGTTTTGATCCCGTCATGCGTAGGTTCGAATCCTACCACCCCAGCCATATTCAGCCCGGCCAGCGTCAACGCAGACGGGCTCTCCGCCGACCAGCAGAGTCGAAATGGAGACGAGCGGATTCAGTCAGCCCGGCGCGGCCACAGGCGGCGCAGGCCCGACACTCCGGCCATTGCAGACCCCGCCCAACAGCCTTGTGTGCGGGATACAGGTCCAGCCCCGAACGGCTGGCCGCCGCCCTCCCGGGCGACACCGGATCAAAATCCGGGCAACACCCCCCGCGGCCGCCTGTGCCGCCACAGCAAAAGGTGACGCAACCGCGCGCTACAAGCTTATACACAGACAGGCATCTACACTTTTCACGTCCTAAGAACTCAACAGAACCAAAGGTATTCGCAGTGGCTGACTTAATGGTCTTTACCGGCAACGCCAACCCGGAACTGGCGCAGAAGATTGTCGACCATATGGCAATCCCCCTTGGCGAGGCGACGGTCAAGCGCTTCTCCGATGGCGAAATTGCCGTGGAAATCACCGATAACGTCCGCGGCCGCGACGTCTTCGTGGTGCAATCCACCTGTCAGCCCACCAACCGCAACCTGATGGAACTGATCCTGCTGGTGGATGCCCTGCGCCGCGCCTCCGCCGGCCGCATCACCGCTGTAGTGCCCTACTTCGGCTACGCCCGCCAGGATCGCCGCGTGCGCTCCCAGCGCGTGCCGATTTCCGCCAAGGTGGTTGCCGACATGATGGTGAGCGTGGGCATCGACCGCGTACTGACCGTGGACCTCCACGCCGAGCAGATCCAGGGCTTCTTCGATGTGCCGGTGGACAACGTCTACGGCTCCTCCGTACTGCTGGACGACATTGAGCGCCAGAAGTACGAAAACCTGGTGGTGGTTTCCCCGGATATCGGCGGCGTCGTGCGCGCCCGCGCCGTGGCCAAGAGCCTCGATTGCGACCTGGCCATCATCGACAAGCGCCGCCCCGCCGCCAATGTCGCCGAGGTCATGAACATCATCGGTGAAATCAGCGGCCGCACCTGCCTGCTGGTGGACGACATGGTCGATACCGCAGGCACCCTGTGCAACGCCGCCAACGCCCTCAAGGAGCACGGCGCCAACAAGGTCGTGGCCTACTGCACCCACCCGGTACTGTCCGGCAACGCCATCCACAACCTGAACAACTCGGTTCTCGATGAACTGGTGGTCACCGACTCCATCCCCCTGGGCGACAAAATGCAGCAGGCACCCAAAATCCGCCAGCTGACCCTGTCCGCCATGCTGGCGGAGTCCGTGCGCCGCATCAGCAACGAGGAATCCCTGTCGGCCATGTTCCGCTGAGACCTCGGCCTTCAGCCAAAGTGTTCAGCTGACGCCCCGGCATTCCCACCGGGGCTCCGGCGGCCACCTGCCAAGGGGTGACCGCCAACAGACAGCCCAGGTAGATTGTGTAGCGCTTTCCCCGCGATTCCCTTAGAATACGCGCCCGCCCGGCACCGCCGGGCGTTTACTATTGGGTGTGCGGCACTTTCCACAGCTTTCCGCAGCCCATTTACAGCAACGCCAGAGTGGTCCGGTCGCAGGTCGCTCTGGGCAGACAACCCGAGGTTTATCCCATGTCTGATTTCAAACTGAACGCCAACGTCCGCAGCGACGAAGGGAAAGGTGCGAGCCGCCGCCTGCGTCGCGAGGAAGCTCGTGTACCCGCCGTTATTTACGGCGGCAAAGCCGAGCCGAGCTCCATCTCCCTGCTGAGCAAGGACCTGTTCAAGGCTCTGGAAGACGAATCCTTCTTCTCCTCCGTACTGACCCTCGATATCGAAGGCAAGGAAGAGCAAGTAATCCTGCGTGACCTGCAGCGCCACCCGGCCAAGCAGATCCTGCTGCACGCCGATTTCCAGCGCGTTTCCGCCAACACCAAGGTTCACCTGAAAGTGCCTGTGCACTTCCTGAACGAAGACAAGTGCAAAGGCGTGAAAGCGGGCGGCATCGTCTCCCACACCCTGACCGAGCTGGACATCAGCGCCCCGGCCTCCAAGCTGCCCGAGTTTATCGAAGTTGACCTGGCAGACCTGGAACTGGACGGCACCGTGCACATCTCCGACATCAAGCTGCCGGCCGGCGTCGAGTCAGTGGACCTGTCCCACGGCGAAGACCACGACCTGGTTGTTGCTTCCGTTCACAAGCCCCGCGGCGCCATCGAGGCCGAGGCTGAAGGCGAAGCTTCTGAAGGCGGCGAAGAGTAAGGGTCAACACCTTGGCCAAGGCACCGGATACACCGATCCAGTTGATCGTGGGACTGGGCAACCCCGGACCCGAGTACGACCGGACCCGTCACAATGCCGGTGCCGACTTTGTCACCGAGCTGGCGCGCCGCCATGGCGCCCAGCTCGCGTCCGACAGCAAGTACCGCGGCCTCACCGGCCGGGTACGGATCGGCGGCCAGGAAGTGCGCCTGCTGATCCCCACCACCTTTATGAATCGCAGCGGACAGTCCGTCGCCCCGCTGGCGAACTTTTTCAAGATCCCCGCTGAAGCTATCCTCGTCGCGCACGATGAACTCGACCTGTCCCCCGGCACCGCAAGGCTGAAATCCGGCGGCGGCCACGGTGGACACAACGGCCTGCGGGACATCATCTCCGCGCTCGGCAACAACCGCGATTTCATGCGCCTGAGGCTCGGTATCGGACACCCCGGCAGCGCCCGCGAAGTGGTCAACTTCGTGCTGCAGCGCGCCCCGCGGGCGGAGCAGGAACAGCTGGCCGATGCGATCGAGCGCGCCATCGACGTGATGCCCAGCGCCGCCGAAGGCGACTGGAGCGCGGCCATGAAAACACTGCACACGGCGGCCAGCCCGGCAAAATAACCTCGCGGCGTCCCACAGGCGCCCCCAGAATCAACCGGCGCCACGGCGCCACTCGCAACGGAAAGAACACCATGGGTTTTACTTGCGGAATCGTCGGCCTGCCCAATGTGGGCAAATCCACCCTGTTCAACGCCCTGACCAAGGCGGGCATCGATGCGGAAAACTTCCCCTTCTGCACCATTGAGCCCAACGCCGGGGTGGTGCCGGTACCCGACCCCCGCCTCGACAAGCTGGCAGAAATCGTCAAGCCGCAGAAGGTGATCCCCACCACCATGGAGTTCACCGATATCGCCGGCCTGGTCGCCGGCGCCTCCAAAGGCGAAGGCCTGGGCAACAAGTTCCTGGCCAATATCCGCGAGACCGACGCCATCGCCCACGTGGTGCGCTGCTTCGAGGATGACAACGTCATCCATGTGGCCAACAAGGTTCACCCGCTGGCGGACATCGAGGTCATCAACACCGAACTGGCGCTGGCCGACCTGGACACCGTGGAAAAAGCCCTGCAGCGCTTTACCCGTGCCGCCAAGGGGCAGGACAAGCACGCCATCAAAATGAAGGCGCTGCTGGAAAAGATTCAGCCGCACCTGGACGAAGCCAAGCCCCTGCGCTCTTTCGGTCTCAGCGACGACGAGCTGGCCGCATTGCGCGAGCTCAGCCTGCTGACCATCAAGCCCACCATGTATATCGCCAACGTGGACGAGGACGGTTTCGAGAACAACCCGCACCTGGACGCGGTGGCCGCCATCGCCGCCGAGGAAAACGCCATACTGGTGCCCATCTGCAACAAGCTGGAAGCGGAAATCGCCGAACTGGACGACGACGAAAAGCAGGAATTCCTCGAAGAGCTGGGCATGGAAGAACCGGGCCTCAACCGGGTTATCCGCGCGGGCTACCAGCTGCTGGGCCTGCACACCTACTTCACCGCCGGTGTCAAAGAAGTGCGCGCCTGGACCATCCCCCTCGGCGCCACGGCGCCGCAGGCCGCCGGCAAAATCCACACGGATTTCGAGAAAGGCTTCATTCGCGCCGAAGTGGTCGGCTACAGCGACTTCGTCGCCGCCAACGGCGAAGCCGGTGCCAAGGAGGCCGGCAAGTGGCGCCTGGAGGGCAAGGAATACGTGGTGGCCGATGGCGACGTGATCCATTTCCGTTTCAACGTCTAAGCCCCCTCCCCATCCTCAGCTGCCCCTCGCCCACCGGGGGGGCAGCCACGCCCAACCCCACGGTCGCCACCATGCAAGCATCCAACTGGCGAGTCGGCCTGCCGCTGGCCCTGATCACCACCGTGATGTGGGCATTGCTGCCCATCGCCTTAAAAGGCCTGCTGGACTCCATGAGCGCCACCACCGCCACCTGGTACCGCTTTGTCGGCGCCGCCCTGCTGGCGGGCACCTACTACGGCTGGCGGCGGCAGCTGAACCTGCGGCAACTGTTCCAGCGCGGGGTTCTGCCGCTGACGGTCATCGCCGTTTTGGGGCTGCTGAGCAACTACCTGACCTACGCCTCGGGCCTGCACTTCATCACCGCCGGCGCCGCCCAGGTGCTGATCCAGCTGGCGCCGCTATTGCTGCTGACCTCAAGCGTACTGCTGCTCGGAGAGCATTTTTCCCCGCGCCAGTGGCTCGGGGTGGCCCTGGTGGTTGTGGGACTGCCGCTGTTTTTCAACCAGCGACTGCCGGAGCTGCTGCGCGGCGACAACCCCGATTACCTGCTGGGGCTCGGCCTGATCGTGCTCGCCGCGGTGGGATGGGCCATTTATGGCTTCTTCCAGAAAAAGATCCTGAGCCACGCCAAGCCGCAGGACCTGCTGGTTCTGATCTATATTGCCGGCACCCTGTGCTTCCTGCCGCTGGCGGACCCCATGTCCGCACTGGCGCTGGATGGGCTGGGCTGGGCGCTGCTGATATTCCTGACCGCCAACACACTGATCGCCTACGGCACCTTCAGCAAAGCACTGGCGCATTGGGAAGCCTCGCGGGTCAGCGCCACCTTGGCACTGGTGCCCTTGCTGACACTGGCCACCGGTTCGCTCATCGGCACCCTGTGGCCGGACTATATTGAAGTGGAGCCGATGAATGGACTCAGCTGGCTGGGCGCCGCCGCGGTGGCCGTTGGCTCGCTGCTCGCCGCCATCGGCAGGGGGCGCTGAAGGGCGGCGGCGGGCGAACTTGGGTGACGACGCTAACTCACTGAAAATTCAACAAAAAAGGGGGTTGACAGCCCTATCCCGGCGCCCCATAATTCGCGCCCTCGGTTAGCCGAGACTTTCAGTGGCAAGGTAGCTCAGCTGGTTAGAGCGCAGCACTCATAATGCTGAGGTCGGGAGTTCAAGTCTCCCCCTTGCTACCATTTTCCTTCTGCGAGAGGCTTCTCGCAGCGCCTTTACTGGGGTGTAGCCAAGCGGTAAGGCAGCGGGTTTTGATCCCGTCATGCGTAGGTTCGAATCCTACCACCCCAGCCATTTTCCTCTCGATCCCGACAACACTCTGCTGTGAATTCAGCGGCAGGGATCGATGCAGCCGAAAAAACTGACCGTCTCTCAGCATCTCATTCCACCATCCCATTCCTCTGCAACACCGCGGCGCCGCATCATCATCTCCCCGCGCCATCTCTGTTGCGGCCCACAGCGCCTGCCCAGCCCTGCCCGCCGCTGCACCCACTGTCTCAAGTCAATGGCAAAGCTGCCGGCATGCGAGGATCGAGCGCACCGGGCCGGTCAGGCCTGCCGCCCTCACTCCCGGCGCTATGCGCTGAGAAATGTGTCCAGCGGCTGAGGAGAAGAAGGGAAACGAAGGCGGTGGGGAAACGCAAGGAAGCGGGAAAGCGGGAAAGGCAGCAAAGGCCGACTATCAACCGGACCCCTCAACCCGCCTGAGGCTGCGAAGGCGCTAGAGAGGCGCCAGAGAGGCGTCAGCGGAGGACTGTGAGCGGGGGCGCCGATGACCAATGGCCCGCAGCCATTCGAAGGCAAAAAGCCCCAGCAGCACGGCAATGGCCACCATCACGGCACCGGTAACCCCCAGCGTCTGCCACTCCACGTAACAGGTCCACAACAGCTGCACAACGCACAGGCAGGCGACCACCAGCAGTGTGGGTTTGCGCCCAATCAGGCTCACCACAAACGCCCCCAGAGGCGCTCCCAGGGCCACAACAGGCGCCGCCGCCAGCCAGTTGCCAAACACCTGTGGGTGCCAGTCCCCGGAAAGCGTTTTCACCACCACGCCGATCACCGAGCTGAACGCCATAATGACCACCGAGGTGGGGATGGCCACCTTCAGGTCCACCCGACACATCAACACCAGCACGGCGTAGATCAGCATATCGATACCGACGCCCGTGGTGGCCACCGCGGTGGCCCCGGCCGCGGCACCCAGCCACACACCCAGCCTGAAATCCCGTTCCGGCTCGCTGTGCGGGCAGGCGTTGTGCGCGGTGATTTCATTGAGCCGATACAGGTGCAGAAGCCCGAAACTTCCCCAGAGGACAGCAAACACCAGCTTGATCCACAGGTCCGCTATCGCCGGCGCCACCAACAGAATCCCGAGCGGCGTACCGAACAGGGAGCCCAACATGGCGCCGCGCAGCATCGGCCAGGCGAGCACCTGGCGCCGCGCCAGAATAAACAGGCTGGCGCTGACCATGCCGATGGACTGCACCGCGAAACTGAAATCCCGCCCGAGACTGGCCGGCATATCGAACAGTAATACCAACACCGGGAAACCCACCGTGCCACCACCCATCGGGGTCGAGCCGGCGGCATAACTGCCGATAGCCATGGACAGGGCCATGGGCCAGTGGGCGACCACCTGATGCCAAAGGTCACCCAGCAGGACCATGCCAATCCAGCAAGCATAAAAGGCCGCCAGGAAGCAGAACCAGGCAATCAATGGGGAACGCATAGGGCTTGGCGTTAGGGGAAGTAAGGTAAAGGAAAGGTGGCGCAGAAGTGGAGAGCGCCGGGACTATTGAAACAGTCCCGGCGCCTCTAGCGATCCGTTTTTAAGCGGTCGCGCCAGTGGCCTGCATCTTGGCCAGCTTGGAGAGCTGGTGCAGGGAACCGAGCTGTGCGTAAAGCGCCGGCAGGAAGCCACGCTTGCGGAAATCGGCAAAGTCTTCCTCACCGAGTTCGTTGAGTTTTTTCTCGTCGACGATGTAGAGGCCGTTCAGGTTGATCTTCTCTTCACCGGCATTGATGGTAACGGACTGCGGAGCCAGCAGTTCTTTATCGGTCAGAACCTTCACGAAAGCCTTGGTCACCTGGTCACTCTCCAGGAAGCTCACCAGAGTCTCTTTCTTGGCCTTCAGGTAGTCGGTCTCTTCACCTTCATCGGTAAACAGGGCATTGCCCTCGGCGTCGCTGACCAGCGGGCTGTTCTCGATGATGCCGACCAGCAGCTGGTCTTTGTTCTGGCCGGACGGAGCCAGCACGAACGGGTGGTTGCGCACACTGCCAGGAACAAAAACGCCCTGCCACTGGTCACCATCCAAAAACAGGTTCTGACCGACTTTGAGGCCCAGCAGTGCGACGGACTGGAACTCACCGGTCTCAGAGTTCTTAACAAAAACGATCGGGTACTCGGCTCCCAAGCGCGTGAACTCATGAGCGGTAACGGGCACCATATGGGCGCTCTTCACGTGTTCAAAACCGCCCAGCTCACGGATCTTCAGCTTGCCATGGGCTTCCTTGTTCAGGGGGACAATTTTGGGGGTCTGCTCATTACTCATAATTTACATCTCTATTCGCAGGGATTATTCGTTATTGGAATGATGCTCGATTCTTACAGAATGCGGCAGCGCCCACAAGTGCCCACAGCGCCTGATGGAAAGAGACCCACCCGGCGCAACCAACCTCTGCAGCAGCGACGCACTTAAGCGCATATTACGGCCACGGCCCCCGGCCAGATGATGGCCACATAGGGAAACCCGGGATAGGGCAATACAGGGCAATACCGGCGATTACCGGACGGGCAAAGCGCAACCCCTGGAGGCCGCCAGCAGCTCTTTTCTCTTCACGGTATCTTCACGGTATCTTCACGGTATCTTCACGGTATCTTCACGGTATCTTCACGGGGCCTTCTTGGCCCTCTCTGTTCGCCCTGTCTCTGGGCTCTGCTTGTCCGTCTTGTTCGCCGCACTTCCTCTCTATTTGTTCGCCCCGACTATGTTCCCCGGAGGCTGGGATGCTTTCCGCAGTGGATGCGGCCTGCATTTCCCGGGTTTACAGGGGGCTGCTGCGTTGGCCAAGCCACTCCACTGTGGCCGCTAGAGGTGACTGCAACGCGGTCAGTATTCCCCAATGTCCAGCGGGGCATCCTTGTCAATGGTTTCCAGACGGCGGCAGAAACGAGTCAACTCTCCCTGGCGCTGCTCCGGGGTTAAATGCACAGGGCCGTAAACAGTGAAAGGTGGCAGCACAGTGAAACCGGTGAATTGCAGAATGCCCCTATGAATAGGGCGCAGGATGCCCATCAGGTCGCCATTGAAACCGTGCGGCTGGTAGGACTCCTGCGGTGAACCAGTGGTCAGACTCAGCATCGCTTTTTTGCCCTTGAACACCCCGGTGTCGTAGATCCGGCCACCGCCGTATATGCGGCCCATGACAAACACCCGGTCCACCCACCCTTTGAGCACCGCCGGCAAACCAAACCACCAGAGGGGAAACTGGATAATCAACAGGTCGCACCATTCCAGCTTGGTCATTTCCTCATCCAGCTCCGGGACAAAACCGTTCTCTTTGCTGGCGAGCATCTCCTCCAGCTGCTGTTTGTAATAATTCGGGTCATTCACGGTCTTGAAGTTGTGGCGGCCGGAAACCGGGTCAAACTTCATGGCAAACAGATCGGAGGTTTTTACCTGGTGCCCCTGCTGGGACAGGTAATCCACCGCACTCTGGAACATGGCCTAGCAGAAACTTTGCGGCTCCGGATGCCAGCAGACGATCAAAATCTTCATGACGACTCCTTCAGTGGACAAGACCCCAGGCATTAGGGCTGAGGCATTAGTGCTGAGGTATTTGGTGTGAGGTGTTAGGTGTTAGCGCTGACGGATTTCGGCGAACAGGTGACAACTCAAGAACACAAACCTCAGGAAAGGTGATTCAGCCCTGGTGCGCGCTCAGCAGGTCAACGATTGCTGGGTAGTGGTAGGCGCGCGCCAAATCCAGGGGGCGGCGGCCATCAAAACCACGCAGGCCGGGATCGGCACCGGCAGCGAGCAGCGCGCGCACCACCTCCGCATGGCCGTGCCAGGTAGCGTCATGCAGCGGGCTGTAGCCATTGTTGGGCCCCTGGGCGTTGAGCACCGTCTCAGCCCCCGGGGCGGAAACCAATGCGCGGACCACTCCGGCATGGCCGTTGTAAGCGGCTTTGTGCAGGGGCACCGCCTTCATGTAGTAATCGGTCAGAGTCTGATCCGCACCCCGGGCCAGCAGGGCATTGACCGCAAGCGGCAGTCCATCCCGCGCCGCCACCAGCAAGGCGGTGTGACCATCATTGCCATCACTCTGCACCGGACTTTTGCCATTCAAGTGACTGAGATCGGTGAGGGCCTCAATCCGCCTGGCCTAGTCGGCGTCAGAAAGAATTGCATCGACCACAATATTGAAAGCCAGCAGCCGCGCCTGCCATGTGGCCCGCTGTTCGCGGGCCTCGGCAAATAGCGCCGCCATATGTGTGCTCTGCTGCCGGCCGAATGCATCATCGCTGGAAGCGCCAAAGTCGATCAGCGCCTCGGCCTTCATACCAAAATGCGCAACGATCTCCAGATTGACCGTTGGCTGCGCCAGCAGCAGGGCCACGTTGTCCGGCTGACGGTGCCAGACCGCCACCATTAGCGCCGTAACGCCATGCTGGGGTGTCTGCTGGTTGATCAGGGCACCGGCATCGATCAGCCGCTGCAAAAAACGGCTATCGGGGATTTGCGCAGCCAGATGCAGAGGCGCATTGCCCATAATAGGGTCCACGGCATTCGGATCGGCACCGCCGCTCAGGGCGCTTTCAAGCGCCGGCAACTGCTGCTGGACCAGGGCACTGTGCAATGGAGGCAAAGACATGGCGCGCACCCGCAATGCGTTAAAACAACACCATTAAGAGTATGGTGCGTCCACTCGCATTCCCCAAAACTGGACACCAGCGCTTGCAGGCAATTGCAGAGGGGTTGGGCTGGGCTGGGCAGAGAAACAACCGGTGCGGGAAATACACTGCCAACAGATGGAAATTAGCCGGGCAGTGACTGAGTGACGCGGGAAAAAATGAACCGGTAAAGAAAGTAAAAAACAAATGAAAAATATTGATTGAAGAACCACCCAATAGTGAGTGGATCAGGAGTGGCCGCTGGCGGCGTGAGTGGATTGCCCTCGCCGCACCCAGCCTGTTTGGACTGGGCGCGGCGAGCACAGCTCACTCGATCTCTTTAATGCGCATGGCGTTGGTCTGACCACCAACATTCAGGCGGTCGCCCTGGGTAATCAGGATACGCTGGCCTTTCTTGAGTTCCATACGCGCACCGACTACCTCGACAATGGATTCGGTCAGGTGCCCGAGTGGAATCTCCGCCGGATCAAAGTCCAAAACCGGCTCCACACCCCGCAACAGCACCAGCTGCCGGGCCACCGCCGGGTGGCGGGTGAGCGCGTAGATCGGCAGCTGTGTGGTGGCGCGGGACATCATGCGCGGCGTACGGCCGGACTCGGTCAGTGCCACCACGGCAACCAGGTTTTCCACCCTTGCGGCCACATCAACCGCCGCCTGGGCGATAACGGTGTCGATACGGTCTGAAGCCCGGCTCTGGGTCGCCGGGCGGTTGACGCTGCCGAGATAGCGCTCCGCACCCACGATCACCTCGCTCATGGCTTCAACCGCCGCCACCGGAAAATCCCCTGCGGCGGTTTCCGCGGACAGCATCACCGCGTCGGTGCCATCCAGTACCGCGTTGGCAACGTCCATCACTTCCGCGCGGGTCGGCGTGGGACTGGTGATCATGGACTCCATCATCTGGGTGGCCGTGATCACACCGCGGTTGAGTGCGTTGGCCCGGTTGATCAGCTTCTTCTGCACCCCCACCAGTGACGGATCGCCGATCTCCACGCCGAGGTCGCCACGGGCCACCATAATGGCGTCGGAGGCGAGGATAATCTCGTCCATCTGCTCGTCGGAGGCCACCGCTTCCGCGCGCTCCACCTTGGCCACGATCGCCGCCTTGCTGCCCTCGGCCTCCATGGCGCGCCGGGCGGTTTGCAGATCTGCGGCACAGCGGGGGAAGCTGACCGCGAGGAAATCCACATCCAGCTCCGCAGCCAGTTTGATATCGCGGTAGTCTTTCTCAGTCAGCGCCGGCGCCGACAGGCCGCCGCCCAGCAGGTTAATCCCCTTGTTGTTGGACAGCTTGCCGCCCTGCAGGACGCGACAGTAGAGTTTCTGCGGGGTGGTGCCGGTCACCTCCAGGCGAATCTTGCCGTCGTCCAGCAGCAGGATATCGCCCGCTTCGCAGTCGTCGATCAGGCTGGGGTAATCGATACCCACCCGCTGCTCATCGCCGGCCTCCGGCGGGCAGTCCGCGTCCAGAGTGAATTCGCTGTTGGTTTCCAGCCAGATGCTGCCCGTGGCAAAACGGGCGATGCGGATTTTTGGCCCCTGCAGGTCACCCAGCACAGCCACCAGTTTGCTCTGCGCAGCGGCGGCTTCGCGCACCGCTTGCACGCGGCGGCGATGGTCTTCCGCCGAGCCGTGAGAGAAGTTCAGGCGCACGATATTCACCCCGGCGCGGATCACTTCTTCGATAACGCGCGGCTTGTCAGTACCGGGACCCAGTGTGGCGACAATTTTGGTATGGCGGATCATAAACAGCTATGTAGTTTCCGATGATGTCTGGGGCGCTGGCGCGCAAAAAGGTGGGGAGTCCCACCCTACTCGTATACTTGTCGGCCTTAATTTGACTGGCCATTTTCCTGTGCCGCTCAGGCGGACTCCGCCACCGGCACACGCAGCTGCAGTGTCTCGGCCATGGCCAGGCTGGTGTCCAGCATGCGATGGGAGAAGCCCCACTCGTTGTCATACCAGGCCATCACCTTGACCAGCTTGCCATTCACCCGCGTGTGATTGGCATCGAAGTGGCTGGAAGCCGTGGTGTGATTGAAATCCACGGAAACCAGCGGCTGGTCACAGAAGGTCAGCACACCACGGCTCGCGGCGGCAGCTTCCTTCATGATCGCGTTCACCTCTTCAACGGTGGTATCGCGCTCGGCGATAAACTGGCAATCCACCAGCGACACATTGCTCACCGGCACACGCACGGCCATGCCATCCAGGCGGCCTTTCAGTTCCGGCAGCACCAGACCCACAGCGGCGGCGGCGCCGGTCTTGGTGGGAATCATATTGTCGGCGGCGGCGCGGGCGCGATAAATATCGGCGTGCACTGCGTCCTGGGTGTTCTGGTCATTGGTATAGGCGTGCACGGTGGTCATAAAGCCGCGCTCGATGCCCAGCGCGCGGTGCAGTGCCTTGGCCACCGGCGCCAGGCAGTTAGTGGTGCAGGAGGCGTTGGAAACCACTTTGTGCTCGGCGGTCAGCTCGTCATCGTTTACACCGTAGACCACTGTCAGGTCCGCATCCTTGGAGGGCGCGGAAATCAGCACCGCTTTGGCGCCCGCTTTCCTGTGCGCGGAGGCGGCTTCGCGGCCGGTGAAGAGGCCGGTGCACTCCAGCACCAGATCCACCTCCAGTTCGGCCCAGGGCAATTGTGCGGGATCGCGCTCCTGGCACACTCGCACGCGGTCGCCACCGATCAGCAGCTCATTGCCGTCCACAGACACCGGCGTGCTAAAACGGCCGTGAATAGTATCGAAGCGGGTCAGGTGGGCATTGGATTCCACGGGTGCCAAATCGTTGATAGCGACCAGCTGGATGCGATCGTTGTAGCCGGATTCGTAGATTGCCCGGGTGACATTGCGGCCGATGCGCCCGTAGCCATTAATTGCAATTTTCAGTTTCATGTCACTTGCCTCAATTTTAAATTTATTAGTGGCTGTTGCGGCCGGCGCTCTCGATCTGGCGCGTGTGCCGCCGCTGGTCACAGCGCGGCCGCGGCCTTTGCCAGCCGGGTAATTTCATCCCAGTTTTTTTCTGCCACCAGCTTTGCCGAGGCCATCCAGGAACCGCCGGCGCAGATCACACTGGGCAGCGCCAGATAGTCGGCGGCATTGTCCGGGCCGATACCGCCGGTTGGGCAGAACTGCACCTGCGACAGTGGGCCGGCGAGGGATTTCAGCATCGCCACCCCGCCGGCGGCCTCGGCCGGGAAAAACTTCTGGTAGCGATAGCCACGCTCCAGAAGACGCATCACCTCAGACGCACTCGCGGCACCTGGCAGCAGTGGCACAGGGTGGTTTTCCGCCGCATCCAGCAGGCTTTCAGTAGCGCCGGGGCTGACCATAAATGTCGCCCCGGCATCCACTGAGCGCTGCAGGTCCGCGCCGTTCAGCACCGTGCCGGTCCCCACGTGCGCGTCCGGCAGGTGCCTGGCGATTTCCTCCACCGCCTTCAGCGCCGCCTCAGTACGCAGGGTTACCTCGAGTACATTGAGGCCACCCTCCACCAGCGCTCGCGCCAGTGGCAGGGCATCCTCAGAGTTATTGATCACCAGCACCGGTACGATGCCGGCCTGCGCCAGAACTTCGGCAAGCTGTTTCTGCATGGTTAAATTCCAGTTTTCCGGGGGCGGTTTACCCCCCTCTTTTCTTATCAATTTTGAATGGCGCTAATGGGGAGAATAGGTAGCGCTAAAAAATGACGGACTTACGGCGCCCAGTAAACGGTGACGGCCTTGAGCCCCTGTTTGAGGATGCTGCGAATCGGCATTTCCAGTTCATCGCTGCCCAGCAGGGCTTCGCGATAGACCTTGAGCTTGTCTTCGCCGGTGATTAGCAGCTTGATATCCCGCGCCTGCAGGATCGCGGCCAGGGTCAGGGTCATGCGCTCAGTGTGCGCGCCGGTCACCGCACTCTGCTGCGCGGTGATGGCCTTGCACAGCGAGCCCCCATTGACATCCAGAGCGGCTTCGAGGCCTTCGGCATGGGGGAAAAGCGAGGCGGTGTGACCGTCACTGCCCATACCGAGAAGGCAGATATCAAACGGGCGCGGCAGTTCGCCGTAGGCGCGTTCGCATTCGGCTTCACCTTGCGCGGCGTTGGCATGGAGTGTTTTCATGCCCAGAAATGGCGCCTCGGCGGCGGCGTTCTGCAGCAGGCTCTTTTCGATAAAGGCGTGGTTGCTGCCGCCTTCATTTTTCTCGACCCAGCGCTCATCGACGAGCGCCACGGTGATGTCGGACCAGGGCAGCGGGCGCTTGGACAGTTCCCGGTAAACCGGCTCCGGCGTGCTGCCACCGGAAACCAGAAAGGTGGCCCGGCCACTGTCCTTGATTCCCTGCTGCAGCTTGCTGGCACAGTCATTCGCCAGCGCCTGAATCAGCCGCTCGCGATCCGGAAAAAAC
This sequence comes from Microbulbifer aestuariivivens, assembly GCF_039545115.1. Taxonomy (NCBI): domain Bacteria; kingdom Pseudomonadati; phylum Pseudomonadota; class Gammaproteobacteria; order Cellvibrionales; family Microbulbiferaceae; genus Microbulbifer; species Microbulbifer aestuariivivens. The sequence goes on from NZ_BAABRT010000003.1 coordinate 117,802, forward strand.
TTCTCCTCAATCATCATGGCGTTAGCCTCGGTCTCGCTTTTTGCTTTGTTTTGGTGTGCGTTGATTTAACGGATTTATTTGGCATTGACCCATTCACGGCCATCCAGCCGCAGCAGGTCTTCGGAGGCCTGTGGCCCCCAGCTGCCAGCGCGGTACAGGCACGGCTGGTCAGCAGTGGCGCGCCAGTGTTCGATGATGGGGTCCACCCAGGCCCAGGCCGCGGCCACCTCATCGCGGTGGATAAACAGCGCCGGGTTGTTATCCGCCGCATCCAGCATCAAGCGCTTGTAGGCATCACTGCGGATGCTGTCGTAGGTATCCGACAGGCTCAGGTTCAACTCGACGGGTTTCAGTTCCATCTCGAGGCTGTCCATTTTTTTCGCCATCAGCACCAGCTTGATGCTTTCCTCCGGCTGCAGGCGAATCACCAGGCGGTTCGGCACCGCCTCTCCAGCGGAGCTGTCGTAGACGTTGTGAGAAACTTTCTTGTACTGGATCACGATCTCGGCACAGCGTTTTTGCATGCGCTTGCCGGTGCGAAGGTAGAAAGGCACTCCCGTCCAGCGCCAGTTATCGATGTGCGCGCGGATGGCAACGAAGGTTTCCGTGTTGCTGGATGGCGCATCCAGCTCCTCCAGATATCCGGGCACCAGCTGCTGGCCGATGCCACCGGCGACGTACTGACCGCGCACGATATTCTCGTCCACCTCGATACCCACCAGCGGACGCAGGGCTTCCAGTACCTTGATTTTTTCCGCGCGAATATTTTTCGCATTCATGCGGTTGGGCGATTCCATCGCGATCAGGCACAGCAGCTGCAGCAGGTGGTTCTGCACCATGTCGCGCAACGCACCGGCTTCGTTGTAAAAACCCGCGCGGCCTTCGAGGCCAACCGTCTCGGAAATGCTGATCTGAATATGATCGATGGTCTGCGCGTCCCACAGGTGCTCAAACAGCACGTTGCTGAAGCGCAGGGCCAGCAGGTTCTGGACCGTTTCCTTACCCAGGTAGTGGTCGATACGGAAAATGTCTTTTTCCGGGAAATAGGTGGCGATTTTGCTGTTGATCTCATCCGAGGTGCTGGCGTTATAGCCCAGGGGCTTTTCCACCACCACGCGGGACTGTTCGTGAATCAGGCCTTTCAGGGACAGGTTTTCACAACAGGAGCCAAACACTGCCGGCGGGATCGCCAGATAGAAGATGCGGGCGCGCTCCACATCATTTCCAAGCAGGTCCGCCAGGTGATCCCACTGCGCATCCGCCTCGGCGATATCCAGTGCCACTGCACTGAGGCGCGTCTTGAATACATTCCAGTCTTCGTCGGAATACTCGCTGTCACGCAGGTGCGTCTTCAGCGCGTTCTGGGCCGTTTGCAGATAGCTGTCCGCATCCTCCTGGCGACGACAGACCGGAAAAATCCTCGACGCCTCATCGAGACTGCCTTCCAGGTGCGCCCGGTAGAGCGCCGGTATCAGCTTGCGCAGGGCGAGATCGCCACCGCCACCAAACAAAACCATGTCGAAGGGATTGGCCATAAATGTTCTCTGTCAGTTTCCCTGTCAATGAATTGGCGCGGGCGCCGTTAGCGCCCGCCGCCGCAGCACTCAGTAGAGAATGCTCGCGCCGCTCTCGGCACCGGTGGCGAGCGCGCGCAGGTTTTTGAACAGCTCGCGCCCCATGCCATTGCCGTGCGCGCTGAGGTCCACCTGTGCCGCCGGGCGCGCCTGCAGCTCGGCATCGTCCACATGCAGCAGCAATTTGCCGGCGCTGGCGTCCAGCTCGATCACATCGCCATCGCGCACTTTGGCGATAGCGCCACCCTCGACGGCTTCCGGTGACATATGAATGGCCGCCGGCACCTTGCCGGATGCCCCGGACATGCGCCCATCGGTCACCAGCGCCACTTTAAAACCGCGATCCTGCAGCACGCCCAGCGTTGGGGTCAGCTTGTGCAGCTCCGGCATGCCGATGGCCTGGGGCCCCTGGAAGCGGACGACGGCGACAAAATCTTTTTCCAGCTCGCCGGCTTTGAACCGCTCCAGCAGTTCATCCTGGCTTTCAAATACAATCGCCGGCGCCTTGATATAGAGCTGATCGGACTTGAGGGCGGAAACCTTGATCACGCTACGCCCCAGATTGCCATCCAGCAGCTGCAGGCCGCCGTGCGCGGAAAAGGGTTCGCTGGCCGGACGCAGGATGCTGGCATCGCCGCTGTCTTCGACAGTGGGACGCCAGACTACGGATTTTTTGTCCTCACTCAGGAAAGGATCCTGGCAGTAAGGCCTGAGGCCGGACTCGCCCAGTACCGTGTGCACATCGTCGTGCAGCAGGCCCGCATCCAATAGCTCGCGAATCAGGAACTGCATGCCGCCGGCTGCGGCGAAATGATTGATGTCGGCGCTGCCATTGGGGTAGACATGGCACATCAGCGGCACGACCGCAGACAGCTCCGCCATGTCCTGCCAGGTGATCTGAATGCCGGCGGCGCGGGCCATGGCGATCAGGTGCAGGGTGTGGTTGGTGGAGCCGCCGGTGGCGAGAAGGCCGACGATACCGTTCACAAAGGCCTTTTCCGTCAGGATCTTGGCGATAGGGGTGTGCTGGCTGGGCTCGCTGATCTGCACCAGCTGCTTGACCGCAGCTTCATTCAGGGCCTGGCGCAGCTCGGTGCCGGGGTTGACGAAGGAGCTGCCGGGCAGCTGCAGGCCCATCATTTCCACCAGCATCTGGTTGCTGTTGGCCGTGCCGTAAAAAGTGCAGGTGCCCGGGCTGTGGTAGGAGGCACTCTCGGCCTCCAGCAACTCCTTGCGCCCGACCTTGCCCTCGGCATAGAGCTGCCGCACCCGCGCCTTTTCCGAATTGGAAAGGCCGCTGGGCATCGGCCCGGCAGGCACAAACATCGCCGGCAGATGACCAAACGCGAGGGCGCCGATCACGAGCCCCGGCACAATTTTGTCGCAGATACCCAGATAAAAAGCGCCCTCGAACACATCGTGAGAGAGGGCGATGGCCGTCGCCATGGCGATCACATCGCGGGAGAAGAGGCTCAGTTCCATGCCGGCGCGCCCCTGAGTGACACCGTCACACATGGCCGGCACACCGCCCGCAACCTGCGCCGAGGCGCCATTGCTGGCCGCGGCCTTTTTGATCAGATCGGGGTAAGTGCCATAGGGCTGGTGCGCCGACAGCATATCGTTATAGGCGGTCACAATCGCCAGGTTGGGGCCGCGACCCGAGGCGATCAGATCCTTGTCGTGCTCGCTGGAAGCGGCGATGGCGTGGGCCAGGTTGCCGCAGGAAAGATGGCTGCTGGCCCGCCCCTGGATGTGCGAGCGCGCCACCTGGGCGAGGTATTCCGCCCGGGTTTCCTCGCTGCGTTCGACAATCCGCTGTGTAACTGCTTGAACCTTGCTGTGCACCATAACCCCTATGCTCTTTTGCTTATCCGGCTTTGTTTATCCGGTGAACTCTGCCCTCGTGGCAGCCTCAGCCTTGGCGGCTTCCTCGGCTTTGGCAGTAACGGCGACGGTGCGCCGGTAATATTCGATCAGCCGCGTCGTGGATGCGTCTTCCTCGCTCAGATCACCACTGCCCAGCTTTGGTTGTAGTGCCGAAGCGAGACCTTTACCCAGCTCAACGCCCCACTGGTCAAAGGAATAAATTTGTAAAACGACGCCCTGAACAAAAATCTTATGCTCGTAGAGCGCAACCAAAGCCCCCAGCGAGTGCGGGCAAAGTTTTTTCATCAGAATCGTATTGCTCGGCCGATTGCCCCTGTGCACCTTGAAGGGCGCCAGCGCCGCCGCCTCGGCCTCATCCAGACCGCGGGCCCGCAGGTCCGCCATCACCGCCTCGCGGCTCACTCCCTGCATCAGCGCCTGGCTCTGGGCGAACAGGTTGGCCAGCAGAATCTCATGGTGGCCTTCCAGCTCATGGCCCGCTGCGACGCTGCCGATAAAGTCCGCCGGCACAACCGCCGGGCTCTGGTGCAGGTACTGATAGAAAGCGTGCTGGCCGTTGATACCCAACTGCCCCCATATCAGGGGGCCGGTGGCGTACGCGGCCTCCTCCCCGTTCCTGGTGGTGGACTTGCCGTTACTCTCCATCTCCGCCTGCTGCAGATAGGCCGGCAACATATGCAGAGCCTGGTCGTAGGGCAGCACAGCGTGGGCCGGATAGCCCATAAAAGTGCAGTACCAGACGCTGGTCAATGCCATCAGCACCGGCGCATTCTGCTCCAGCGGCGCCTCGCGAAAATGGCGATCCATCTCCGCCGCGCCATCTAACAGCGCGCGAAACCCTTCAAAACCCACCGCAATCGCCACCGGCAGCCCAATGGCCGACCAGAGGGAAAAACGGCCGCCAACCCAATCCCAGAAGCGGAAGATTCTCTCCGCCTCAATACCAAAAGCCCGGGCGCGCCCGGGGCTGGCGGTCACCGCGACAAAGTGTCGGCTCAGCAATTCCTCACGGCTCGCCAGTGAACCCAGCCAGCCGAGTGCGCTCTGGGCGTTGGTCAGCGTCTCCGCAGTGGAGAAAGTCTTTGATGAGACCAGAAACAGAGTCGTCTCTGGATTCAGGCGCTGCAGGATGTCTGCCAACTGCGCACCATCGACATTCGACACAAAGTGCACATCGACAGCCCCCTTGCGGTATTCACGCAGGGCTTCAATCACCATCTGCGGCCCCAAATGGGAGCCACCGACGCCAAGATTGACCACATCAGTCACCGGCTTACCGGTACAACCGGTCAGGGCGCCATTATGTAGTAAATTTACAAATTCTTTCAAGCGCTGCAGCTCCGCCTGCACAGTGGCGGCCACGGGCTCCCCATTCCAGCGCACTTCGGCGGCGATACTCCCACGCAGCGCAGGATGCAGGACCGGCCTGTCCTCGGTACGATTGATGGATGCGCCAGCGAACATGCTGTCCCGCCAGGGCTCCACCTCGGCCTCCCGGGCAAGCTGTAATAAATTTACAAAAACCCCATCATCTATCAGGTTTTTGGAGTAATCCAGCAGGAACGATGGCAACTCCAGGGAGTAGCGCTGGGCGCGGGCGGGGTCGTCTGCAAAGAGATCGCGCAGGTGGGTGCTGTGCATCTGCTCGGCCAGCGCCTGCAACTGGCGCCAGCTTTGGGTCTGGGTAATATCCATGGTGCCCTGGTCCTCGTAATCCTTCTCATCCTTACTGCCCAACCGATTCGGGGGCCGCGGATAGCGTTATTGTCATTTTGCCGAGCGAAGCCTCCTGCGACCTAGCTGGCGCAGGAATATGACAACGCTGTCATCAAAAGGCGAGAGTCCCACATCAAGACAACGCTGTCAATTTGCTCTTGTAGTAATATTTCACAAACCCCCTGCGGCAGGCACAACCCCGAACTGGACCTGCGAGCCAAGCCCAATACGGCGTTTTTTGCTGCTAAAATGCGCCTTTATGGCCCGATAGGAACGCACAGCGGGGCCACAACAATAAGGATCTGCACCCGCCATGAAAGTCACCATCAATGATGTCGCCGCCAAGGCCGGCGTCTCCATCAAGACCGTGTCCCGGGTCATCAACAACGAACCATCAGTGCGCCCGGTCACCCGCAAGAAGGTGATGGATGCGGTCGAAGAGCTGCACTACCACCCGAATCTGGCCGCGCGCAATCTGGCGGGCACCCGCTCCTATACCATTGCCTTTATCTACGACAACCCCAACGCCTATTACGTCATCGATATGCAAAACGGCATCCTCGAGGCCTGCAAGGCGCGGGGTTACGAGCTGCTTATCCATCCCAGCAACTCCAAGTCACCGGATGTCCACAAAGAGCTGGAAGATTTGGTGGAGCACTCCAAGGTGGCGGGGCTGGTGCTGACCCCGCCCTTCTCGGAAACAGCGGAAGTCATCGATACGGTCAGGAAGCTCGGCGTCGACTATGTCCGCATTGTCTCTGCCGAGGCGGCGGATAAAGACGAGGACAACTGCATTCAGGTGAATGACAGCAGCGCAGCCTACGAGCTGACCAGGCACCTGCTCGATCACGGCCACAAGCGCATAGGGTTTCTCTGTGGGGGCGAGGAGCACGTTTCCACCCATGGCCGCCTCGATGGCTATAAGCGCGCGCTTCGAGCCGCCGGCATCGCGGCCGAAGAAGGGCTGATCCTCAAAGGGGAATACTCCTTCGATTCCGGCGTGCAGGGAGCGAAAACCCTGCTTCAATCCACCAACCCGCCCACTGCCATTTTCGCCAGCAACGACGAAATGGCCGCAGGCGCCCTATTCGCCGCACGTCTGATGAATATCGACATTCCCGGGCAGCTGTCCATTGTCGGCTTCGAAGACAGCCCCTTCTCACGCCAGACCTGGCCAAAACTGACCACGGCGCACCAGCCCAACAATGAGATCGCCAAGTGCGCGGCGGCGCTGGTCCTGAGCAAGGCGCGCAGCAAGGGGGCGAGCGAAAGCGGCTCCGCCAGTAAAGAGGCCGGCATTCAACGCAGCTTTACCCCGGCACTGGTACAGCGCGACTCCAGCGGACCGGCCCCGGAATAACCCGCAGGCCACAACGGCTGCCAGCCCCCGCCCCTTACTGCCAACTCATCGCAGCCCGCGCCGCCAGACATCGACACCCGCCAGTTTTTTCAACGAATGGCAGGCAAAAAAAGCCCTCAAAAATTGAGGGCAGAAGATGAGAACCAACAAAAATCCAAAGCGGGCCGCTTGGCGGCGCTACAAACACTTCCTATGGAAAATTACTTCCAGCTGCGCATTTTATGACCCTTGAGGGCATAAAAGAGGATGAACAGGTAACAGGGGAGCGCCACCCAATAACCTGCCTGCGGCGTTCCGGCGGCATGGGCCAGTTTGCCAAATGCCAGTGGAATAATGGCGCCGCCGGCAATACCCATGATCAGCAGCGCGGAACCCTGGGCGGTGAATCGTCCCAATCCCTCCAGAGCCAGCGGCCAGATGGCCGGCCACACCAGCGCATGGGCGAGGCCCATCAGCGCCACAAAGGCTACGGTGTCCGGCACAACCGGCACCCCACTCCAACCCCAGAGGACACTGGCAATGGCGGTGCTCTCGGAGGAGCCTAACAGCACGCCCAGCACACAGAGGCTGCCGGCCACGGCGGACCCGAACAGCGCCTGCTGCTGGCTGATATAACGCGGTATGCCAAACACACCGATCAGGTAGCCGATCACCATAAACACCATGGTGTAGGAGGTGAGCGAGGCGTAATGACCGAGTCCCAGGCGCTCCCCGTAGAGACCGATGGTATCTCCGGCAATCACTTCAACACCGACATAAGCGAACAGGGCCAGCGCGCCTAACACCACCTGCGGGTAGTGCAGGATGCCGGATTTTTCCTCGGCCTGCGCACCGGCCTCTTCCTCGATATCGGGAAGGCCGGAAAGCTTCACCAGACCCACCAGCAGGAACAGCAGTGCCGCCATGTAGATGTATGGCATGATCAGGCGATTGGAGACCTCCTCCAGCTTCGCCGCCCGCTCCGCCTCAGCCAGCCGGCTGAGGGCCTCGGTGTTGAAGTCGGCGAGACCGGACAGCACCAGAGCGGTGAACACGAGAGGGGCCAGCACGCCGGCGCCCTTGTTGATAATGCCCATCACGGCGATGCGTGTGGCGGCGCTCTCGGCCGGACCCACCTTGACCACGTAGGGATTGGAGGCCGTCTGCAGAATGGTCAGCCCCGCGCCCAGCCCGAACAGCGCCAGCAGGAATACGGGATAACTGCCGGTCTGGGCGGCGGGGATAAAGACCAGCGAGGCCACCCCCATGATGGCGAGGCCGATGGCCATGCCATCGCGGTAGCCAGTGCGGCGCAGGATAAAGGACATCGGCAGCGCCATCACCGTATAGGCGATGTAGAAGGCGAAGGTAACGAACAGCGCCTGAAACTCGTTCAATTCACACAGGACTTTCAGAAATGGGATCAGCGATCCATTGAGCCAGGTCACGAAGCCAAAGATAAAAAACAGCATGCCGATGATCGCCATCGGCAGCAGGCTGCTTCTCGTTTCACGCTGTTGCAGAACTGCAGTTTCCATAGGAGCACCTTTTATTATCGCTATCGCGGTCTTCGCCACGGTTTTAAAACTGGTTGCCTAAGCGGCAAAAACTTCCCGGCCGGAAATCCAGGCGCCCCGCACCTGAAGTTCATCATTCAACAAAATCATATCCGCGCGGCCGCCCTCGGCGATGCGCCCTCCATCGAACCCGAGGAACTGCGATGGATACAGTGAAGCCATACGCAGCGCCTCGAACAGGTCGACGCCGCACCAGCGGTGCATATTGCGCACCGCGCCAATCATATCCAGGTGGGATCCGGCCAGCTCGCCGGTATTGGAGGTCAGCCGATCGCCGTCACGGGTCACCACGCGATCGAACAGCGGGAAGCTGGTCTCATCGCTGCCCACCAGCGACATGGCGTCGGTGACCAGCATGACCTTGCCTCTGGGCTTGGCCTTGAGGGCCAGCCGCATCGCCTCGGCACACACATGGTGGCCATCGGCAATCAGGCCGCACCAGGCCTCGTCGCTGATCAGCGCCGTGCCCACCATACCCGGTTCGCGGGAATGCAGTGGCGACATGGCGTTGTAGAGGTGCGTAAAACAGCTGGCACCGGCTTCCAGCGCCGCACTCGCCGTGGCGCCATCCGCATTGGAATGCCCGAGGCAGACCTTCACTCCCAGATCGACCAGCCTGCGGATATCCGCCGGCGATACATTTTCCGGAGCCAGGGTGACCATCTTGATACCCAGATCATCGCGGGCATAAATTTCCAGTTCCTCATCGCTGAGCGGACGGATAAAGCGCTCCTCGTGGGTGCCTTTCTTGGGCGCGCTCAGGTGCGGGCCTTCAAAGTGCACGCCGAGCACGCCGGGAACCGACTCGCGCCTGGCCGCGCTGACCGCCTCCGCCGCCGCCCGCATCACCGCGACCTGATCGGTAATCAGGGTGGGCATAAAACCGGTGGTACCGAAGCGGGCGTGGGCAGCGCTCATGCGCTGCAGCGTGCCGACACTGGGATCGTTATTAAACAGCGCACCGCCACCGCCGTTCACCTGCACATCCACCAGACCCGGCACCACCAGACCCTGCAGGCGCCGGGCATCCGCCGGCGCCTCGGCAGCCAGGCTCAGGATGCGACCGTCCGCATCGATGCGGACCGCCACATCAGTGCGGAGGTTCTCACCATCGAAAAGCTGTTCGGCAATAAAAGTGCGCGCCACGTCTTCCATCCTTGCCAACGCTTATCGGGTCTGGGTGACTTTTTTCAGGCCGGCCGGCTCATCCGGGTTGATGCCCCGGCTGACCGCAACGTGGGCCACATCGATATAAAAACGCTGCAGCAGCGCCAGCGGTGCCACCCGCGGATGTATGCCTTTGCTGGGCACGTGGAGATTCACCAGGGTGCCACCGCGGCGGATGATGTCGGCGATCTGCTCGCTGTGCGCCTCGTAAGACTCGTCTTCAATGGGCACGTTCACCACGGTGAGCTTCTGCTCGACCAGCGTCACCGGGCCGTGCAGGAACTCCGCACTGGAGAAGGATTCCGCGTGGATATTGCACACTTCCTTTAATTTCAATGCCAGCTCGCGGGTAATGCCATAACCCGGCCCGCGGCCGAGCACCACCAGATTCTTGACGGCAGCCACATCCTCCGGGCGCAACTGGATATCGGAGTTCACCGCATCGCGCAGCGTCTGCGGCAGGGTCTCGATGGCGGAGAGCAGCTGCGCATCCTGAGTCCAGTTCGCCACCAGCTGCAGCACCGCCGACAGGGTGGCGAGATAGCTCTTGGTGGCCGCGACCGCTTTTTCAGGCCCGGCTTTCAAGGGCACCAGCAGATCGGCGATATCGCCGATGGGCGCGGACTCGTCATTGACCAGCGCCACCACATAAGCGCCGGCTTCTTTCGCCATGCGGGCCTGGGCGAGAATGTCGGGGCTGCGACCGGACTGGGAAATCACCAGCACCAGTGCGTTTTCCAGCTTCAGCTTGCGCCCGTAGACACTGGATACCGAAGGCGCGGCGGCAAAGGTGGGGGTACCGGTCTCGATTTCGATCAGGTACTTGGCAAATACACCGGCGTGATCGGAGGAGCCGCGACCGACAATCATGACGAAACGCGGCGGCTGGCGGCGCAGCCGCTCGCCCAGCTCGGCCATGATGGGGGCGTTGTTTTGCAGTTGCTCCGCTATGCGGTCCGGCGCCTCGCGGGCCTCGGATTCCATCACCGTAGTACCCATAACCCTAGTACCCATCGCGCTGTCTACCTGTGTTGCCTCTGCCATGTTTGCTGAACTCATCTCACTCTCTGTTTTTATCTGTTAACTCAACAGTGCATTGCTGTCGGTTTTGCCAGCTGTGCCCGTTTTGCCTGTGGTGCCCAGCGCTTCACCGGCCTCGCGGGCCAGAGACTGCTGGGCGAAGTACATACAACCCATCTCCGGCGGCTCCCGAGGTTCCGTCAGGCGCTCCACCACATGGGGTGCCAGCCAGGGGCGCAGCCTCGGCGCCAGGCCGCCAATCATGGACAGCCGCGGGGGTTTCTGCTCCAGCAGCTTGTCCGCCAGGTCGCTGATATAGGCTGCGCCATCGCGCACGATCGCCACCGCCACCGGGTCGCCGGACTCAGCGCACTCGATCACTGGCACCGCCATGCGCGCGTAGTGACTGGAAGATTTACCGCCGATTTTCTCGAACACCTCATTGGCATCGGAAGCGTCCAGAGCCTTGAGCAGCTCCCCTTTGAGACGGGAATCCTCCGCCAGGCCATCCAGCGCCATCAGCAGATATTTGATGGCTTCCATACCCATCCAGGCGCCGCTGCCCTTGTCGCCATGGGGGAAACCGTGCCCGCCCAGCAGGAGGCTGCGGCCATCGACCCAGCAATAACCGCAGGAGCCGGTACCGGCGATAATCACCGCTCCGTCATTGCCCTGGTGCGCACCCAGGCACGCGGTGTGCTGGTCAGTGGTCAGGTACATTTTCTTGAAGGGGTGACCCCAGGCTTCCATCTGCTCATAGAGCCTCGGCATATTGACGCCGGCAAGGCCAACGCCCGCCACCAGCTCACCCATTGTTTCCGGAGGCAAACCGGCATCGGCCAGTGCCAGAGTGGCGGAGCCGAGGATGGAATCGATGGTCTGCTCATAACCGTGCAGAGGGTTGGCGGGACCGGAGACACCGGTGCCGAGTACTTGATTGCCGGCATCGATTACCGAGGCGCGACACTTGCTGCCGCCGCCATCGATGCCAATGTAAAGTATGTCCCTGTCTCTCAAAGCAACCATCAGTACCGGCCTCTAAGATTTTGTATTGTTATGTGTCCCTATCGCGCTTCCCAACTTAATCCCCCGGGAGGCGCGACGTGCCCATGGCGAATGCCAGTGTGAATGGCAGGGATATTACAGGATGAATGACAGCGTTGTCATGCCATTTATGGAAAAACCCTTGAATTCACCCATTGGCGTCTACCCAAACATCACTCGGGACACCCACTGCTTGCGCTGCTACCTGCGCTACTATCAGACCAATAAAAGCGCTAAAGCGCTGATGCCTTTTCTCCAGTCGCACCTGCAGTATAGAGACCGAGACCGACGCAAGCCTCAGCGGCGGCTCCCACAGTTAGAGCCCCCACAGTTGCAACCGCAACAAGCAGGCTGCTCAAGGCCCAGCACCCGGCACAAAATTCCCGCAGCCCATCCTTCATAGAGGTTTCCATTTCCCGCCATCGCCCGCCAACACGGCTCTGCGATAAAACGCTCGCCACAGGGTGGCAGGGCCGTATCGCGCAGCGCAGAACAGAGCAGCCGCGAGCGCCACCTAGAGGAGCACAGGCAAAACTCACAGGAGAGGGAAAAACCTGAAAGTCACCGCGAATTTTTTGCAACGGGAATTGCTTGCCATCCTGCTGGCAAACTTTTGCTGCGGGCCAACAGCTCAAGGTGCCGAACTGGAGACTGGAACAACTCGGGAAACTCGGGCAGCAGGGGAGTCCGGCGATATCCGCCAGCGTAGAGACTCCCTGAGCACAGCCCCAGGGATATGATCCGACTAGCGTCCCCTTCACGAAGGAAGCTATATTTGCAGCAACCCTAGAGGGATTTTTACAGGCACTTTTGCACTCTCGCGCCGCGATCATCGCGAGTGAGTGAGCGAATCAGTGAGCCAGCAAGGAGGATCAGCAAAGTGTTCCCGGCACCCAGGGCACGCACCACCGCCGCTCAAGCCGTTTCCAGCACAGACACTTCTCCGCAGCCCCGCCCGGCCCGCGCGGCGCGACCGCTATCGCGGTTGTTATGGCTGCTGTTTTGCCTGCTGTCTCTCACCAGCTGCTCCAGTATTCAGCTCGCTTACAACCAGATGGATATTCTGTTGCGCTGGCAACTCAGCCATTATGTTGATCTCAATAGCCGCCAGAAAGATCGCTTGACCTCATCGCTGGAAAGCTTTCATCGCTGGCACCGCCAGACGCAGCTGCCCCGCTACGCCGATTTCCTCGAACAGCTGGCACAGGCAGCCGCAAACGGCGAACTCGAGGAGGTATCCCTGCCCGCCCTCGAAAGTGAGGTCAATCAACTCTGGGATAGCAGCAGCGGCCAGCTTTACCAACTGCTGCTACCGCTCACCGCACAGTTAACCGCCGCCCAGATCGACACACTGGAGAAAAACCTGCAGGAAAAAAACATGGAGTCACTGCAGGAGTGGCAGGAATCTCCACAAAAAGTGCGCAAAGAGCGGCTTAAACGCCTCCGCAAACAGAGCCGCCGCTGGCTGGGCTCCATCAACGACGAGCAGCAGCAGATCATCACCGCTTTCATCGACCAGGTCGCCTACAGCCCCCCGCTGCGCGACCAGCAGCGCCGACTCTGGCAGGCGCGTTTTATCTCCCTGTTGCGGGAAAAACCCCCGGGCTACCAGGACCAGCTGCTGGACCTGATGCAAAACCCGGAGCGGCTCTGGCCCGAGGAGTACCGCCAGATGTGGGAGCAGCGGCGGCAGCAGGCCATGCAGCTAAGCCGCGAACTGCTGGCAAGCACCACGCCGGCCCAGCGCGAGCATTTAACCGAGTCGCTGCGGGATTACGCGCTGGATTTCCGCAGCCTGGCCCGGCGCTGACGGCACTTTTCCCTGCGGCTATCTGCCGGCGCTATAACGCTCTCGGCCCGCCACCGACCGCACCCTGACCTGCACTTGTATCGCCGCAGCAAAAGCCCGCCCCGGGCTTCTCTCCGCTGGCGACTCTTCACCGCTGCTGATAAGCTCGCCGCTTCCATTCATTCAGTGAAACGAGGAATACCCGTGCGTATCGATTCCGCCACCCGAGATCAGTTACAGGCGTGGGAAAAAGAACTGTCTGCGCAATACCAGCGCATTTGCCAGCATGAGCTCAACCTGGATATCACCCGCGGCAAACCCTCCGCGGATCAGCTGAGCCTGTCCGACAAGCTCGACGGTCTTCTCAATGGTGAGTACCGTGCCGACGACGGAACCGATACCCGCAATTACGGTGGCCTTGACGGCCTTGTCTGCTCCCGCGAGCTTGGCGCCGATATCCTCCAGGTACCCGCCAGTGAAGTCATCGCCGGGGGCAACAGCTCGCTTACCCTGATGTACCACGCGGTGCTGACCGGCTACCTGTTTGGCTTTGCCGGCAACAAACCGTGGCGGGAAATGCAGGCGCCCAAATTCCTCTGCCCGGTTCCCGGCTATGACCGCCACTTCGCCATCTGCGAGCAGCTCGGCATCGGCCTGGTCAATGTCCCCATGACCGCAACCGGTCCGGATATGGACGAGGTGGAGCGCCTGGTGCAGGCGGATCAGGAAATTGTCGGCATGTGGTGCGTACCGAAATTCTCCAACCCCACTGGCGTCACCTATGACGAGGAAACCGTCGAGCGCGTGGCCCGCCTGGGCAAGATCGCCAACCCCGGCTTCCGTGTTTTCTGGGACAACGCCTACGCCATCCACGATCTGGGACAACAGGTCAGCCTGCCCAATATCCGCACCGCCAGCCTGGAAAATGACACGGTCGACTGCGTACTGCAGTTCGCCTCCACTTCCAAAGTCACCCATGCGGGTTCCGGCGTCGCCTTTGTCAGCGCGAGCCCGGCCAACCTGGCTTCACTGAAACAGCAGATGCAGGCCATGACCATTGGCCCCGACAAAGTGAATCAGCTGCGCCACTCGCGCCTGTTCCCCGAATTCTCGATGCTGAAAGAGCATATGAAGAAGCACGCCGAGATCCTGCAGCCGAAGTTCGCGCTGGTGCTCAAGCACCTGGATGAGGCCTTCGGCGAGTCCGATCTCGGCCAGTGGGAAAAACCCAAGGGCGGTTACTTCGTGTCCTTTGACACCCGCCCGGGCTGCGCCCAGGCCGTGGTCAAACTGGCGGCCGATGCCGGCGTCAAGCTGACCCCCGCCGGCGCCACCTTCCCCTACGGCAAGGACCCGGAGGATCGCAATATCCGCATCGCCCCCAGCTTCCCGCCGCTGGAAGAGCTGGATACGGCAATGTCCGTCTTCGTTCTGTGCGTGAAGCTGGCCAGCGTGCGCAAGGCCCTGGCGGCATAATCGGTTGCCGGGCGGCGGCTGCGTCTCACAGAAGAAGTCTGTGAGACGCAGCCGCCCGCTGGGTGGACATACAAATCCGCAAAAAACTTAAAAATATAAGCGTGAAGCGCCGGCTTCGCCACGCCGCTGCCACACCACCCGCTTCGCCACCTCTTTCTCTTTCCCTTCACATAACCTCACAACCACCTGCTCAACGGTGGCGGGCAGAGCTGGAAGCCAGCTTTCCCAATGCTCTGAAAACAGGAGGACTATGAGGGCCTGAGTAAAGTGCAAGTGAGACCGGGGGTGACAGCCCAAGCCCTAGGGTGTTAGAGCACAGAGCAGCGAAACAAGAGGACGGGAATGGGAAGCGGACCACAGAACAGGCGGCAGCGATACGCTGCCGCTAGCGATCAATCACTGTCATGCGGGGGCTGCATGGGGGGCGGAAAGGGAAATTTGGCAATCTTATCGCCTTTGACTTCGACAATCTTGCCGGTGCCCTCTTTCTCCACCTCATCGATGCGCACGATGCTGTGCATGGGGATATAGGAGCGGGCCACCGAGGCAAACTCGTTTTTCAGCTTTTCCTCGGCCGGGTCCACCAGCAGCTGCGACTTCTCGCCGAATACGAACTCCTCCACCTCGATAAAGCCATACATATCGCTCTGATAAATGGCCCGGGCGTAGAGTTCGTACACCTGATTCTGGTTGTGAAAGATGACTTTGTAGATCGGGTTCGCCATAGATGTCTCTGACGGGGTCCTGCCCCTTGGAAATACTAGTCTCGGCCGGCGCCACATAGGCGTGGCCGGAAAAAGCGCGGCAGCATACCACAGCTCCGCGCGACCTAATACCGCCCGCCGGCGCGGCTGCTAGGCAGTGAAGGGCCGTATCGCTATAATGCCCCACCTTTTGATTTGACCAGTTTTTAACCAGGCCCGATATGTCCGAAACCCCGCGCGAAAACAGGGTGAAAAAGCTCTATATCAAGACCCACGGCTGCCAGATGAACGAGTATGACTCGTCGCGCATGCGCGACCTGCTCGGCGAGTCCCACGCCATGGTTCCCACAGACGACCCTGAAGAGGCCGACGTGCTGCTGGTCAACACCTGTTCTATTCGCGAGAAAGCGCAGGAAAAACTGTTCCACCAGCTGGGCCGCTGGAAGCACCTGAAGGAAAAAAATCCCGATCTGGTGATCGGCGTCGGTGGCTGCGTGGCCAGCCAGGAGGGCGATGCCATCGCCAAGCGCGCCCCTTACGTGGACCTGATCTTCGGCCCGCAGACCCTGCACCGGCTGCCGGAAATGATGGAAACCCATCGCCAGGACACGGGCGCGGTGGTGGTGGACGTCACCTTCCCGGAAATCGAGAAGTTCGACCGGCTGCCGCAACCGGAAGCGGAAGGCGCCACCGCCTTCGTCTCCATCATGGAGGGCTGCTCCAAGTACTGCACCTTCTGCGTGGTGCCCTACACCCGCGGCGAGGAAGTCAGCCGCCCGTTGGCGGATGTTCTTGAGGAGGTCGCGCATCTGGCAGACCAGGGCGTGCGCGAGGTGAACCTGCTGGGCCAGAACGTCAACGCCTACCGGGTAACCGGCGATGACGGCCACACCGTGGACTTCGCCGAACTCATCACCTACGTTGCCGCCATCGACGGTATCGATCGCATCCGCTACACCACCTCGCACCCGGTGGAGTTCTCCGATGCCCTGATCGATGTCTACGGGGAAGTGCCGCAGCTGGTGAACCACCTGCACCTGCCGGTGCAGAGCGGCTCAGACCGCATTCTGATGGCGATGAAGCGCGGCCACACGGCGCTGGAGTACAAGTCCAAGATCCGCCGCCTGCGCCAGATCCGCCCGGATATCTGCCTGTCGTCGGATTTTATCGTCGGCTTCCCCGGGGAAACCGATAAGGACTTCGAAGACACCATGAAGCTGATTCAGGATGTGGGTTTCGATATTTCTTTCAGCTTCATCTATTCCGCACGGCCCGGCACGCCGGCCGCGGACCTGCCGGATGAAACCCCGGAGGCGGTGAAAAAACAGCGCCTGCAGCTGCTGCAGCACCGCATCAACCAGCAGGCGGCGGAGATCGCCCGGCGCATGGTGGGCAATACCGAGCGAGTGCTGGTTACCGGCGTCTCCAAAAAGGACCCGGGCCAGCTGCAGGGCCGGACCGAGAACAACCGGGTGGTCAACTTCCGCGCCGACGACATGGCGCTGATCGGCAAATTTGCCGATGTGCTGATTGAAGAGGCGCTGCCGAACTCTCTGCGCGGCACCCTGGTTACTTCAGAACTGGACGGCCCCCTGTTCTGACCACCACCGACACAGTCTCGGGGCCGCCGGCCCCGCAGCCTTAATATCTCTGCGTTATAAACAGTTCTAACAGTTAGAAGGGATCGGTCATATCGCGACCTTTCCCCTGCCGGGAAAATCGGTATACCCTAGCAGTGAAAACCCCAGACAAAAGGTGCCGGAAACCAATTTGGAAACACATACCCTCGCCCACAGCATCACCCTCGAACCCAACGACGCGCGCCGCCTCGCCAACCTCTGCGGCCAGTTTGATGAACACCTGCGTCAGATAGAACAGCGACTCGACATCGAAATCCGCAACCGCGGCAACCAGTTTGCCTTTTACGGCGAACCGGAAAGTGCCCGCGCCGCCGGCAAACTGCTGGACTTCCTCTATAACGAAACGGAAAAGCGCGACCACCTGACCCCCGATGAAATCCACCTGGCCCTGCAGCAGTCCGGTGTGGAAGAGCTGCTGGAACAGGGCGATGGCGAGGGCGGCGGTGAAACGGATCAGGTGGTGCTGATCCGCACCAAGAAATGCTCCGTGCGCCCGCGCGGCCTGAACCAGCGCCGCTACGTGCGCGCGGTACAGAGCAACGACATCAACTTCGGCATCGGCCCCGCCGGCACCGGCAAAACCTATCTGGCCGTGGCCTGCGCCGTGGAGTCCCTGCTGAAGGACGAGGTTGAGCGCATCCTGCTGGTGCGGCCAGCGGTGGAAGCAGGCGAGAAACTCGGCTTCCTGCCCGGCGACCTGAGCCAGAAGGTCGATCCCTACCTGCGCCCGCTGTATGACGCCCTCTACGAAATGCTCGGCTTCGAGACCGTGGGCAAGCTGATCGAGCGCAACGTCATCGAGGTGGCGCCGCTCGCCTATATGCGCGGCCGCACCCTGAACAATGCCTTCGTGATCCTCGACGAGAGCCAGAACACCACCCGCGAGCAGATGAAGATGTTCCTGACCCGGATCGGCTTCGGCTCCACGGCGGTCATCACCGGCGACCCCAGCCAGATCGACCTGCCCCGCGGGCAGGCGTCGGGACTGCGTCACGCCATCGAGGTACTAGACAAGGTCAACGGCATCAGCTTTACCCACTTCGGCGCCAAAGACGTGGTGCGTCACCCGCTGGTGCAGCGCATTGTCGAGGCCTACGATATTCACGAGGCGGCCCGCGAAGCGGCGGAAAAGCGGAGCAGCGAAGACGCGGCCTGAGCCGCGCCCGCTTGAAAAACGCGATGACAGACCCGCATCGGACAAACCTGTATCTGGATGTACAGCGTGCCAGCAGCGCCCGCGATCTGCCCACTGATGAACAGATCCGCCAGTGGGTTACAGCCACTCTGGAAGGCCTGCGCGAGCAGGCCGAAGTGTCCGTGCGCATCGTCGATGCGGATGAAAGCCGGGCGCTGAACCACCAGTACCGGGGCAAGGACAAACCCACCAATGTATTATCCTTTCCTGCGGAGCTGCCCAAGGGCGTGGACCTGCCGCTGCTCGGCGACCTTGTGATCTGTGCGCCAGTAGTCGCCTCGGAAGCGGCGGAGCAGCACAAAGCGGCCCCGGCGCACTGGGCACACATGGTGGTCCATGGCACACTGCACCTTCTGGGTTACGACCATATCGACGATGCCGAGGCGGAGATCATGGAAAACCTGGAGGTCCGGGTGCTGGCCCGGCTCGGTATTGCCGATCCCTACCAGCCCCAGGAGCAGGCCGCGGACTAGCCTACGGGCACCCCTCGGCAACCCCCACTTGAGGCCAACGTGGCCCAACCGCCGTCATGGCGATTTTGATACACGACAAGAGAAAGCGGAGCATGGCCACATCCATGACCACAGACGAACCCCCAAGTAGTCAGTCTTCCGGCAAACCCCGAACGGGGGAGAAAAACTGGCTGGAAAAACTCTTCGGCGCCTTTTCCGCCGAACCCAAGTCCCGCGACGAGCTGCTCGAAATCATCAAGGATGCGGCAGACAACAAGCTGGTAGACGCCGAGGCCCTGTCCATCATCGAGGGCGCCCTGGACGTTTCCAACCAGCAGGTGCGGGAAATCATGATCCCCCGCTCACAGATGGTGGTGGTCAGCCTGCAGGATTCGCCGGAAGAATTTCTGCCCAAAATCATCGAGTCCGGTCACTCGCGCTTTCCCGTCATCGGTGAGAGCATCGATGACATCCGCGGCATCCTGCTGGCCAAGGATCTGCTGCCGCTGATCCTCAAGGGCATCGAGGGCTTCGAGCTCGAAAACATTATCCGCCCCGCCAGCATCATCCCCGAGAGCAAGCGCCTCAACATCCTGCTGCGGGAGTTCCGCGAGAACCGCTACCATATGGCCGTCGTTATCGACGAGTACGGCGGGGTTTCCGGCGTGGTGACCATCGAGGATATCCTCGAGGAGATTGTCGGCGAAATCGAAGATGAGACCGACGAGGAAGAAGCGGACAGCTATATCCGCAAGGTGGGCGACAACGACTATATCGTCAAAGCCCTCACCCCCATCGAGGACTTCAACGAATACTTCGACTGTGAACTCAGCGACGAGGAATTCGACACCGTGGGCGGGCTGATCATGCAGTCTTTCGGCCACCTGCCCAGCCGCGATGAGATTACCGACCTGGGTGAATTCCGCTTCCGGGTTCTCTATGCCGACAACCGCCAGATACACCTGTTGCGCGTGAGCCGCCTGAACCGGCAGCCCCGCGAAGAGGAGTAACCCGCGCACCCCGGCCGCCCCGCAAGCGCGGGGCGCAACCGAGACCAGTCCATGCGAAAACTCTTTCCCGCCCTCGCCGCTGCCATCGCCGGCAGCCTGATGACCCTCTCCTTCGCGCCCTTTGACCTCTGGCCCGCCGGGCTGCTGTCACTGGCGCTGTTGGCCTGGCTCAGCCTGCGCGCCGCCAGTGCCGGCAGGCTGGGCAAGCGCGCGGGTTTCAAGCTGGCGTTCTGCTTCGGGCTTGGCCTCTTTGCCAGTGGCGGCTCCTGGGTCTACGTCTCCATCACCGACTTCGGCGGCTCCTCCATGGCTCTGGGGCTGCTTTTGACCGGTGCTTTCGTCGCCATCCTGGCCGCCGTGCTGGCCCTTCCGTTCCTGCTGCTGGGACGCTTTACCGGCAACGCCCTCAGCTTCGCCCTGGCCTTCCCCGCGCTCTGGCTGCTGAGTGAGTGGTTGCGTACCTGGCTGTTTACCGGCTTTCCCTGGCTGTTTGCCGGTTATGGACATATCGACACCTGGCTCGCCGGCTGGGCGCCGGTGCTGAGCGTGTATGGTGTCGGCCTGCTGCTGGCGCTCTCCGCCGCCGCCATCGCCTTGCTGGCCGCGGGCAAATTATCACCGCGCCGGCAGCGGACGCACCTGGCGCTGCTGATAGCAGTCGCCCTGACCTGGCCCGCCGGCGCCCTGCTGTCGCAGGTCAGCTGGACAACGCCGGGAGAGGACATTGCCGTTGGCCTGGTACAGGCCAATATCCCCCAGGAGAAAAAGTGGCTGCCGGAGTTTCGCGGTGAGACCATCAGCCGCTACCAGGAAGGCACCCGCGCACTGACCGCACAGAAGGTGGACGTTATCATCTGGCCGGAGGCCGCCCTGCCTCTGCTGCACAGTCAGGCCCCCAACCTGATGCAGGCCCTGCAGAGAAATGCCGATCAGACCGGTATCGACCTGATCAGCGGCATTCTCTACGATCGCATCGAGCGACCGGAAACCGGCGCGCCCCGCCGGCTGATTCATAATTCCGCCGCGGTGTTCGGCAGCAGCCCACAGGTCTACCACAAGCGCCACCTGGTTCCTTTTGGCGAGTATGTGCCACTGGAAGACTGGCTGCGCGACACCATCGAATTCTTCAACCTGCCCACCTCATTTATCCGCCCCGGTCCCGATGAGCAGCAGTCACTCCAGGCCGCCGGTACCGGCTGGGCGCCGCTGATCTGCTATGAAATCGTCTACCCGGCACTGGTGGCCGACAGCGCACTCGACTCCGAGGTGCTGCTCACCATCAGCAACGATGCCTGGTTCGGTGCCTCCATCGGGCCACTGCAGCATATGCAGATGGCGCAGATGCGCGCGCTGGAAACCGGCCGCTTTCTGGTGCGGGCCACCAACACCGGCATCACCGCCATCGTCGATCCCCGCGGGCAGATAACCGCGCGCCTGCCCCAGTTCGAGCGCGGCATCCTCACCGGCAGCGTCACCGCCATGAGCGGCTCGACACCGTTTATGCTGCTGGGCCTCTGGCCAATACTGGCACTGGCCACAGCGATGCTCGCCGCGGCACTGATGCTGCAGCCGGCCCGCCGCGCCACAGGAGAGGCGGTGCTCGCCAGCGAGGCCGCCGACAGCCACTGAACCGAGCCGGATTTCACCGAGAGGAAAACAGCCACGGATTTTTCCCCGGCAGCCGCGAAGATGCCGCGCGCAAGGGGCGCTGCAAGCCACCGGCGCGCACAGGGATTGACTTACACTCTCTATCAATACCTTTCCCGGAATTCTTGGGGTCAGCACTTGGGGCCAGCAAAAGGGACAGCCAATCAGCTGGCGACTGCTATTATGCTGACCAATAAATGAAAAAGGCACGGATGCCCATCCTATGCATTGCTTGATTACCGGCGGCACCGGCCTGATCGGTCGGCACTTTTGCCAGCAGTGGCTCGCTCGCGGCAATACCGTGACGGTACTGAGCGGACGGCCGCATAAAGTCCGCGCGCTCTGTGGCGAAGCCGCCACCGGCGTGGCCGAACTGCACGAAGTGGAAGAACCCGTCGATGTGGTGGTCAATCTGGCAGGCGAACCGATCAGCCATCGCTGGAGCGCACGGCGCTGTGAGGAAATCCGCAGATCCCGAATCGAAACCACGCAGCAGCTGGTGCGCTGGTGCCTGTCACTGGAACAGCGGCCAAGGTACGTGCTCTCGGGCTCGGCGGTGGGCTACTACGGCGACCGCGGCGGCGACCTGCTGAAAGAGAACAGCCCGCCCGGAGGAGGTTTTGCCGCCGAGCTGTGCCGGGACTGGGAGGCGGCCACCCTGCCCCTGCAGCAGGCGGGCATTTGCGTAGGAATCATGCGCACCGGTATCGTGCTGTCGACCCGCGGGGGGGCGCTCGCCCAGATGCTGCCTCCCTTCCGCCTGGGCGTTGGCGGACCCATGGGCTCGGGGGAACAGTGGATGAGCTGGATTCACGAGGACGATATCGTCGGGCTGATGCTGCATGCCATCGAACAGCCTCTGTGCCTGCCGTTCAACGCCTGCGCTCCGGAGGCGGTGACCAATAACAGCTTCTCGCGGCTGCTGGCCAAACAACTGCACCGCCCATGTCTGGTGCGCACACCGGGCTGGGTGCTGAAGCTGATGTTTGCGGGGATGGCAGAAGAGCTTCTGCTGGCGAGCCAGCGTATGGAGCCGCGGACAGCGCTGGATACCGGTTACACCTTCCGCTTTCCGACACTGCAAGGCGCCCTTGCAGACCTTCTCGGCAAGCGGCGCCCTCGCAAGGCTCAGGCCTGAGCCTTACTGGGCGAATCCAGAGCCACAGCACCCACGCCAAGAAAAGACCACGCAAGTGACAAGCCGGTCGAAAGCGATACCCGGGTAGAGCCCGGGCCCGGGGGACAGCTGCGCTCAAGCCGCCTCTTCGCTGGCCTCCAGCACCTGCATCAGGTATCGGCGCCCAGACTCGCCTTCCACGGCCTCGGCCACGCACTCCATTGGTGCAGAGCCAACCCACTGGGCGTGCCAGCGGTACCAGTGCAGCTCTCCCGCCTCGACGCGCAACTCAATGAAGTCGACCTCGTGCGGATCCAGGCGAAACTCCCGCACGATCTGCCCGGCGAAGGTTTCAAAGTTTTTACGCACCTGCGCACCGGCCTCACCACCAGCGGTGAGGAATACCAGCTCGCGGCCGTCGCGGCGCACCCGCCGAAAGCCGATTTTCACCAGGCGGTTCAGACGGTTGTGTAACTCGAGGGGAGAAAAAGATGCTGCCAGTGTACTCATTTCGGCGATACCTCTCTTATTCTTTTCGTTGTTATCCACAGCCACGGTTTCCGTCCCGTTCACCAGCGCGCTCTGCCAGTGAAGCCTCTGCGGGTTGGGCGTCTTGGTCCAGGCCACTTGAACCAAGCCATTTGGAGCAAGTCCCTGAGACCGGGGTGATTGGGTCCAGGGTGCTCCGGTCCAGGCTATTCCGATCCAGAGTTGCGGGCCCTGCCCGGCGCTATCCTAACCGCATCCCATGGCAGCCTCTTATCATTTAGCGCCAATATTTCCGGCAAATGCTTCAGACAACCGGGTTCAATATCGCGTGTTCAATATCGCGTGTTCAATATTGAATTCAGGGCGGTGTAGCCGGATTCAGGCAAGCCACCACATCCGCAACACCCACCACACGCACTTGCCACATTCAGGGAGACGAACCGGGGGACAAATGCCTCAACATTTGCGTTCCGGTGGCAGTGGCTTCCAGTAATACCACCACCGCCCGAGCAGCTCCCGCCAGTAGACCTGGGTGCGCAGCATGGCGGAGGCGGTCGGCAGCCAGCTCAGCAGTCCACTCTGCCCCCTGGGCAACAATTCGCCGGCGGCACCCACCGCCAACGGCTGCACCTGCAGTCCGGCGCGGGCAAAAACCCGCGCCGCCCGCGGCATGTGCCACCAGTGGGTCACCAGCAGGATGCTCTCCACACCGGCATCATGGAGCATGGCCGCGCTGTTCACCGCGTTCTCCGCCGTTGTACGACTGCAATTCTCCTGCCAAGTTACCGGGCGCTGCAGGCGCGCCTCCATCACCGCCGCCATCAGTTGGGCTTCGCTGTCCCGCTCCGCCGCGAAGACTCGGCCGCCAGACACCAGGACGGGGAGTTGCCCCGGGGCCTCTTGCACCGCCCACAGCAGTCTTTCCAGGCTGGTGGCAGACAGGCGTTCGTTACCAGTCTTCTCATCCCGGTAACGCCCGGCCCCCAGCACAACAATGGCCTGCGGTGCCGAACTGGCCCGCTCCGGTCTCTCCGCTACCCGCCCCACCTGCTGACCGAGCCAGTAGGAAAAGGCCGGCGTCGCCGCAATCCACAATATGGCGACGGAGACAATAGCCAGCGGCAATGACAACTTTGCCAGCAGCGACGAAGACGGCAGCAGCCACAGCACAAAAGCCAGCAACAGCCCCAGCAGCGGGGCCAGTGGCGGCATCGCCAGAGTGGTGAGGGCGGCCTGGGATTCCATCAGCCCTCGAGACCACCGCTGACCTGGCGAAAAAGGCCATAACCACAGCGGTGGCAGGGGGTGATCTGGCTACCCTCGGGGGGCAGGGCGCGGTAGCCGCAGCCCAGGCACTGCAACTCCTCCCCGGCGCCCACAGTTTCCCCCGCCAGGGCCCAGGGCTCGCCGTCCTGGATACAGCGCATCAGCTTGGGCCACGCCGCCTCGGTGGGGTCTGCGGCATTCAGGAACAGGTCGCCGGTGCGCTCTTCGGTGGTTTTCAGCTCCCCTGCGAGCTCGCGCAGGTAGTCCGCCGCGCGATGCAGGTCGTCCTTCAGCCAGGCGCGCAGAAAAGCCATCTTGTTGGCAGTGAGGTTCTCTACGGCCAGTTCGCCCTCGATCAGATTCTCCAGTTCCTGGCGCAGATCTTCCGCCAGATTTTCCTCTGCGGGTAACTTCGGTTCCTTCGTCATGGCATCCCCCATATAATTCGGCGCTTTCCAGTGTATGAGTTGGACTGGAATTCCCACTTCGAATTGAGTCACAGAGTATAGGTTCCCGCCGATGGAAGAGCAGTACAACCCCTCCGCAGTCGAAGCCGCCGCCCAGAAGTTCTGGGAGGAGCAGAAGAGCTTTGAAGTCACGGAGGACAACAGCAAGGAAAAATTCTACTGCCTGTCCATGTTCCCCTACCCCAGCGGCAAGCTGCACATGGGCCACGTGCGCAACTACACCATCACCGACGTGATCACCCGCTTCCAGCGCATGCAGGGCAAGAATGTACTGCACCCCATGGGCTGGGACGCCTTCGGCCTGCCGGCGGAGAACGCCGCGATCCAGAACAAGACCGCCCCGGCCAAGTGGACCTACGCCAACATCGACTACATGAAAGGCCAGCTGAAAGCCCTGGGCTTCGGCTTCGACTGGTCCCGCGAGCTGGCCACCTGCCAGCCCTCCTACTACCGCTGGGAACAGTGGTTCTTCACTCGCCTGTACGAAAAGGGCCTGGTGTACAAGAAGAACTCCGCGGTCAACTGGTGCCCCCACGACGCCACTGTACTCGCCAACGAACAGGTAGAGGACGGCTGCTGCTGGCGCTGCGGCACCACTGTTGAGCGCCGCGAGCTGGCGCAGTGGTTTATCAAGATCACCGATTACGCCGAAGAGCTGCTCAATGATCTGGACAAGCTGCCCCACTGGCCCGAGCAGGTGCGCACCATGCAGCGCAACTGGATTGGCAAGAGCAAGGGCGTGGAGCTGAGTTTCGCCCTGCCCCGCACCATCGCCGGAGCCGACCATTTCGACGTCTACACCACCCGCCCGGACACTCTGATGGGCGTGACTTACGTCTCCATCGCCGCCGAGCACCCCATCGCGCTGGAACTGGCGCAGAACAATGCCGAACTGCAGCGCTTTATCGAGGAATGCAAAAAGCAGTCCCTGTCCGAGGCCGACATGGCCACCATGGAAAAACGCGGCATGGACACCGGCATCAAGGCCCTGCACCCCATCACCGGCAAGGAAGTCCCGGTATGGGTCGCCAACTATGTGCTGATGGATTACGGCACCGGCTGCGTGATGGCGGTACCGGCCCACGACCAGCGCGACTGGGAATTCGCCCGCAAGTACCACCTGCCGATCCAGCAGGTGGTGGCACCCGCCGGCGACGAGACCATCGACCTGGACCGAGAGGCCTTTGTCGACAAGGGTGTGCTGGTCAACTCTGACGGCTTCGACGGACTGGACTTCGACGCCGCCTTCAACGCCATCGCCGACGCCCTGTCTGCGGCCGGCAAGGGCCGGGTGACCACCAACTACCGCCTGCGCGACTGGGGCGTATCGCGCCAGCGCTACTGGGGCGCGCCGATCCCCATGTTCAACCTGCCCGACGGCGGCGAGATCCCGGTGCCGGCGGACAAGCTGCCGATCCTGCTGCCCGAAGACGTCGAGCTGGACGGCGTGCAGTCGCCGATCAAGGCCGACCCCGAGTGGCGCAAGGATGAACTTAATGGCGAGCCGGTGGAGCGCGAGACCGATACCTTCGACACCTTTATGGAGTCCAGCTGGTACTACGCCCGCTACACCTGCCCCGATTTCGAGCAGGGCATGCTGGACCCGGAGCGCGCCAACTACTGGCTGCCGGTGGACCAGTATGTGGGCGGCATCGAGCACGCCATCCTGCACCTGCTGTACGCGCGCTTCTTCCACAAGCTGATGCGCGACGAGGGCCTGGTGGACAGCGACGAGCCGTTCAAGCAGCTGCTGTGTCAGGGCATGGTGCTGGCGGAGTCGTTCTACCGCGAGCACGAGGGCCACAAGACCTGGGTCAATCCCGCCGACGTGGACGTGGAACGCGACGAAAAAGGCAAAGCCATTCGCGCCGTCGAGCGCAGCACCGGCGCGGAAGTGATCGCTGGCGGCGTGGTCAAAATGTCCAAGTCCAAGAACAATGGCATCGACCCCCACGCCGCGGTCGAGCAGTACGGTGCCGATACCGTGCGCCTGTTCACCATGTTCGCCGCGCCGCCGGAACAGACCCTCGAGTGGCACGACGCCGGCGTGGAGGGTGCCAGCCGCTTCCTGCGCAAACTGTGGAAGACCGTGCACGGCCACCTGGCCACCGGCAGCAGCAGCGCGGCGATCGACGCCGACAGCCTGAGCGACAAACAACAGCAGCTGCGCCGCAAGACCCACGAAACCATCCAGAAAGTGAGCGATGACTACGCTCGCCGCCAGACCTTCAACACCGCCATCGCCGCGGTGATGGAGCTGCTGAACGAAGTCGGCAAGCTCGCCGAGCGCGACAGCGAGCAGGGCCTGGCGGTGGAACGCGAGGCACTGGAGGCCGCCGTGCAGCTTCTGGCGCCGGTCACTCCACACGTCTGCCACCAGTTGTGGCAGGCTCTCGGCAACCAGCATGCGCTGGTGGACGCCCCCTGGCCGCAGGTGGATGAAAAAGCACTGGTGCGCTCCAGCATCACCCTGGTGGTGCAGGTGAACGGCAAGGTGCGGGCAAAGCTGGAAGCCCCCGCGGACG
This sequence comes from Microbulbifer aestuariivivens, assembly GCF_039545115.1. Classification (NCBI taxonomy): domain Bacteria; kingdom Pseudomonadati; phylum Pseudomonadota; class Gammaproteobacteria; order Cellvibrionales; family Microbulbiferaceae; genus Microbulbifer; species Microbulbifer aestuariivivens. Next base: position 144,903 of record NZ_BAABRT010000003.1, read on the forward strand.
CCGACAAGGCGACACTGGAACAGATGGCGCTGTCCAACGACAACGTGCAGAAGTTCATTGGCGACGCCACCGTGCGCAAGGTGATTGTCGTCCCCGGCAAGCTGGTGAACATCGTCGCCAAATAGACCACAAGCCCTGTAGGCCACTGGAGCACAGGGTCAGCACAGCAGGCTCAATGCCAGCGACAGCGCAACGCGCTTATCCCCTGTCATTGAGCCTCCTGTTACCCTGCACTCTTGTTACCGTGTGTTCTTGTTACCCTGTGCTCTCACTGCCTGATACCGAGCCGAGGACCGTAGCCGCTACCCGGCCGGGAAATCCCGCCCCCGCAACAGCCTAGCTGGCATATCCTTGACGATAGAGGGGCGGGCTTCCACGCAGATTTTCCAATAAGGTTTACCCAATAAGCTGTTCAAGAAACCGTTGCTCAACCAGTTAGAATGCTTCGCCGACCCCGTGTCGGCGATCCAGAACCAAAAACCAGCGCCAAACCATGAAAAAAAATATCCGGCTTTTTCTCCTCCTGATTTTCGCCTGCGCACTAACAGCCTGCGGCTGGCAGCTGCGCGGTGCACCGAAGAACTTCCCCCCCGGCAGCACCCTGTATATCACCGCCGAAGACCCGCGCTCTGATATCGCCGAGCAGCTGACCCGGCTGCTGCGCAACGGCGGTATTCCCATGGCGGAATCGCCGCAGCTGGCCGACTATGTGCTCACCATCCACCAGGAAACCGAGCAGCGCCGCACAGTCGCCGTGAACGCAAAAGGCCGTGTGGCCGAATACGAGCTGATCACCAGCGCCCTCTACAGCGTTGCCGACCGCGATGGCCGCATACTGCTCAACAACGCCGAAGCCGACGTCTACCGGGCGCTGGAATGGGACGACAGCGAAACCGTGAGCAAGGGCGAGGAAGAATTGCTGCTGCGCGCGGAAATGCGCCGCGAGCTGATCAGCCGCATGATCGACCGCCTGCGCCGCATCGATATCGGCGCAACCCTCGAAGAACGCAGTTACTGAGAAACCGCCCCGCCATGCGCCTAAACCCCCGCCAGCTGTCCCAGAGCCTGAACAAAGGGCTCGCTCCCATCTATGTGGTCTCCGGGGATGAACCGCTGCTGATTCAGGAGTGCTGTGACAGCATCCGCGCCGCCGCCAGGCAGCAGGGTTTCAGCGAGCGCGAGCTGCTGCACGCCGAGAACAATTTCGACTGGGGCCAGCTGCTGGCCTCTGCCGGCAGCCTGTCCCTGTTCGCGGAGAAAAAACTGATCGAGGTGCGCCTCCCCAGCGGCAAGCCCGGCGACAAAGGCAGCAAGGCCCTGCAGGAATTCGCGCAGATCGGCAGCGAGGACCTGCTACTGCTGCTGGTACTGCCGAAAGTGGATCGCACCCAGCTGAACAGCAAGTGGATGAAAGCGCTGGACCAGCAAGGCGCACTGATCCAGATCTGGCCAGTAGACGCGCAGGAAATGCCCCGCTGGATTCACCAGCGCCTGCGCGCAGAGGGACTGGACGCGGAGCCGGAAGCCATCCAGATTCTCGCCGAACGGGTCGAGGGCAACCTGCTGGCCGCCAGCCAGGAAATCGAGAAACTCAAGCTGCTCAGCAGCGACACCCTGATCACCGCCAGCACCATGAACGACGCCGTGGCCAGCTCGGCGCGCTACGATGTGTTCGGGCTGATCGACCGCGCCCTGGCCGGCGACGCGGAAGCGGCGGTAAAAACCCTGCATGGACTGCGCGCCGAAGGGGTCGAGGCGCCAGTGGTGCTCTGGGCACTGGCGCGGGAAATCCGCAGCCTGCTGGAGATCGGCGAAAAGCTGGATCAGGGCCAGCCGATTAACCGCCTGGTGCGCATCCAGAAACGCCAGCCGCTGGTACAGGCGGCCCTGTCACGGCTGCAGCCGCGCCAGCTGGAAGCCCTGCTGCTGCGCGCCCGCGCCGTGGATAACGCCATCAAGGGCGGCCGCGAACTGAATCCGTGGACGGGCCTGCTGGAACTGACCCTCAACCTCTCCGGCAAGCGCAGCCTGTAGCGGCTGCGCGGGTTTTTGCCGCGCATCTTATTGCCCCACCCCCTGCTCCCCGCTCTCCCTTTTGCCCGTCACCCGCACCTGCTCCTGCCCCGCGCCTGCCTGCACCGGTTAGCCGCGCATACTCCGCCCCTTGGAACACCTCCGGCGCTGTCGGGTAAACCTTTTTGCGGATTGCGGATCCCGACAGGGCGTTTACAGTGAATAAGCCATTCCCGGCCGAACGCGAGGAACGCAATGAGCGCGCAGCCCCCGGCTTCACCATCCGCTCACCCGAACGGCACTCACAGGGTGTTCAACCAGACGCCACCGCTCTGCGGCCATAACCTCTACGCAAGTGACCAGGCATTGCGCGACGGGGTGCGCCGCTACGGCGCCCACTGGGCCGAGGATGACCTGCAGCGCTATGGCGAAGTCTGCGGCCGCCCGGAAATGATCGAGCGCGGCTTTCTCGCCAACCGCTTCCCGCCACAATTGCAAAGCCACGACCGCAACGGCCACCGGATCGACCGGGTTGAGTATCACCCCGCCTATCAACAGCTGATGCAACTGGGCCTCAGCGAGGGCCTGCACAGCGCCCCCTGGAGCGCCCCCGGGCGCGGGGCCCATGTGGCGCGGGCGGCCAAGTATTACCTGCACAGCCAGCTGGAGTCCGGGCACTGCTGCCCCATCACCATGACCTTCGCCGCCGTGCCCACCCTGCGCCTCAATCCCCAATTGGCCCGGGAGTGGCTGCCCAAGGTCAGCGCCCGCAGCTACGACAGCAGCAACCGCCCTTACCCCGATAAGTCAGCGCTCACCATCGGTATGGGCATGACCGAAAAACAGGGTGGCTCGGATGTGCGCGCCAACACCACCGTGGCCACGCCAACAATGGACGGCTACCTGCTGCAGGGGCACAAATGGTTTTTGTCCGCGCCCATGTGCGACGCCTTTCTGATGCTGGCCCAGGCCCCCGGCGGCCTGTCGTGCTTTCTGGTGCCGCGCTGGCGCCCGGACGGCAGCAAGAACCCGCTGCCGCTGCAGCGCCTGAAAAACAAGGCCGGCAATGTCTCCAACGCCTCTGCAGAAGTGGAGCTGCACGGCGCGCTGGGCTGGTTGGTCGGTGACGAGGGGCGCGGCGTCAACGCCATTATTGAGATGGTGGCGGCGACGCGCTTCGACTGCATGATCGGCTCCTCCGCCGGCCAGCGGCAGGCAATCGTGCAGGCCATCCACCACGCCAGCCACCGCCAGGCTTTTGGCAAGCGCCTGATCGACCAGCCCCTGATGCAGAATGTGCTGGCGGACCTGCAGCTGGAATTAGAGGGTTCCGTGGCCCTCAGCATGCGCATGGCGCAGGCGCTGGACCATCAGGACGAGGAATCCCAGCGGCTGCTGATGCGCCTCGGCACCGCGGTGGGCAAGTACTGGATCTGCAAGCGCACGCCGCATCACGCCTACGAGGCCATGGAATGCCTGGGGGGCAACGGCGTGGTGGAGGAGTTCATCACCGCGCGGCTATACCGCGACGCCCCCATCAACGCCATCTGGGAAGGCTCCGGCAATATCCAGGCCCTGGACGTGCTGCGCGCGCTGGGCAAGGTGCCGGAGGTGTTACAGGCCTGGGATGCGGAGCTGGAACAGAGCGCGGGGGCGGACCCGCTGCTCGATCAGGCGGTGACACGGCTCAGGGACCAGTTGGCCGACCGCGAACAGCGGCAATACCGCGCCCGCGCCCTGGCGGATCAGCTGGCGCTGACCATGCAGGCCCACCTGCTGGTGCAGGGCGCTGACAGCGCCGTGGCCGAGGCCTTTCTCGCCTCCCGGCTCGGATGCAGCGGCGCCCACAGCACCGGCACCCTGCCCGGCGGACTCGATGTAAAATCCATCATCGCCCGCGGCGACCCCGCCATCGGTTGAATCGGGCAGGATACAAACAAGACCCCGCGCCCATCAATCACCAGGGCAGCACTTCCCCATCCCAGAACAGCAGCCTGCCGCTGCGCGCTTCATCGAGGTTCGCCAGCACATCCACGATGCGCCGGGCGCTTGTCGCCGCGCTGTAGAGTTTGTCCGCGGCGATATTTTTCTGAAAGGGCTTGGAAAGCCCGGTATCGGTAGTGCCGGGGTGAATCGCCACCACACAGCAGCGCTCCAGCCGGCGGCCCCACTCGATGGAGAGGTTGCGCACCAGCATATTCAGCGCCGCCTTGCTCATGCGGTAGCTGTACCAGCCCCCTAAATGGTTGTCGCCAATACTGCCCACCTTCGCCGACAGCGATGCCCACACCAGCGGGCAATGGCGCTGCAACAGCGGCGCCAGCGCCTGGGCCAGATGCAGATGGGTGATGACATTGATGCGCATGGACTCCAGCAGCCAGCGGTCTTCACACTGATTCAGGGCCTTTTCCGGACCGCGACCGCCACCGCCACCGTGCAGAATGCCGCAACAGCAGATCACCCAATCCGGGGGGGCGCCCCTGTCCGCCAGAAATTCCCTTGCCGCCGGCACCGAATCCGGCTCTGTCAGGTCCGCCCGCAGGTGCTCCGCGACCGGCAACCCCGCGGGCGGTTCGGCACTGCGGCTGATACTCAGCAGCTGCGCCTCGGGAAAACGCCCGGCCAGCTGCTGGCTGATAGCCGTGCCGATCCCGCCACTGACGCCGGCGAGCAGAATCCGCCGGGGTTCAGCCATCACCGCCATCACGTCACACCGCCCTTTTGTGGTCTGGCCGGGGAGGATAGTCAGCGCGGAGATTCGCCGTGCCGGAGTGATGCGGCTGCTCAGGTTTCTGGTTCCGACTCCTCTCCTGCCGCCCCTTGATAGTTTCCGCTTTCTCTGCTGTTTTTCCTATCTCCTCCATTTCCCCTATTTCCCCTGCCTTGCCGATTTCCGCTCTCTCAAGCACCACCCGCAACATCGGCTCGTCGGAGCGGAAAATCAGCCCGTGAATTTCCGTGCTGTTCTGCCCCTGCAACAGCTGCTGCAGGAACTGGATAATCTCCGCCGAGATTTCCTGCCCCGGCACCAGCACGGGAATACCCGGCGGATAAGGCACTATCTCGTCGGCGCACACTCGGCCTATTAAATGTGTTGCCGCCTCCACGCCGTTGTCCATCAGCGGCAGTTCCTCGGTTTCGGCAAAATAGGCATCCGCCGGCAGCAGTTTTAGGCGGGTAAATTCCGGCAGTTTGCGCACCGAAGCGGCGCGCTGGCGCCGCTGCGGGAACTGGGCCAGCTGCTTGAAGGCGTGCAGCAGGCGCAGCAGCTTGCTCTCGGTACTGCCCAGCGTCACCAGTACGCTCAGGGTGTTCTGGGTGGTTTTTTCCACCTGGATTCCATACTGCTCGAAGAGCCTCACCTGTATTTCCCGGCCGCTATAGCCGCTGGCGGAAATATCGATGGTGACCTTGGTGGGGTCGAGGCGAATACCGTCGTCAGCCAGCGGTGCGGGTATCAGTTCATCGCGGGTGAGTGCACGGAAGACGCCGGTCTGGTCCACGCCCCGGCGCAGGGTTTCCCCCATTTTCAGCGAGCGTTCAATGCGGCCATAACCCTCCATGGCGGCCTGCTTGCGGGCCACGTCGAGGCTCGCAATCATGGCGTACTGGGGGCTGGTGGAAGCGTACATATTGAGGTTTTCGCGGAAGCGGAATTCATCAAAATCCGGGTCCTGCACGTGCACCATGCTCGCCTGGGAAAATGCCGACAGGGTTTTGTGGGTGCTCTGGGTCACGTAATCCGCACCGCACTCCAGCGCCGTCGGGCGCAGCAGCGGATGGAAATAGCCGTGGGCATACCAGGCCTCGTCCACCAGCACCTTCACCCCGAGTCCATGGGCGCGCTGGATAATCGGCAAGAGGTCGTAACGCAGGCCATCGTAGGTGCAGGAAGTCAGCACCAGCAGGCGCGCATCCCGGTTCTGCTGCAGCGCCCGTTCGATTTCCTCACGGGGTACCGGGCCGTAGAGTCCGTATCGCGGATGCAGGGTGGATTTCAGGTAGATGGGTTCGCAGCGGTTCATGAGAATGCCGTGATGAACCGATTTGTGGCAGGCCTGATCCACAATAATCTTGCCGCCGCCACCGAGGATCTGCTGGATGACCACCTTGTTGGCGGTGGAGGTACCGTTGGTGAGAAAAAAGGTCTGCCGGGCGCCGAACGCCTGCGCGGCCAGATCCTGGGCGGCCTGAATAACCGAGTGCGGCTCCAGCAGGCTGTCGAGCACCTGTACCGAAACGGAAAGATCGGTATTGAACACATGCTCGCCCATAAAACGATAAAAATCACCGACCCAGGGGCTGTTGCGCAAACTGTCCCCGCCGGAATGCCCCGGGGTATGCCAGGCATCCCGTGCGCTGAAAACATACTCTCTCAGAGTGTCGGCAAAAGGCGTCGAGGCCCGCCTGGCGATAAACGCCTGCACCAGGCGAAATACGTGATTGAAATTCCCCTCGCGACGGTCAAGCAGCTCGTCGAAGCGCTGGCGCAGGGATACGGCAATGTCGCAGCCGAGCGTGAGCAGGAACACATTCAGCTGTGTGCGCACCCCATGCAGCCGGTCTGCCAACGCCTCTGCGGCGGCAAGACCCGCTGCCGCCGGCCCCGCATCCACGATCAGTGCCTGCAGTTTATCGTCCCGGTACAGCAGCTGCTCTGCGGCACCGGGCAGCACCGCGCTGAAACGGAGACCGAAAGGGTTTTCGTGCTGCGCGGCGGTTTTGTTGAGGGCCGCCGCCCAGTCCCGGCTCAAACGCCGGTCGGCGCTGACGAGGGCCACATGGCACTCCAGGGGTTGCAGCCCCTCCCTCAGGTTGCCCAGGTCCGGCATCACTCGCCCCAAAATTCACTGCGTTACCTGAAAAGCATAGCTGCGCCACGGGTAAGCGGGGTAAAGAGCGACAAAGAGAGCTAAAGAGAGCTAGACCTGAAGAAATGCAAAGAAAGCTAAAAGCCGTTAGCACAGTGAAACAGGCCGCCCCGGCGAGGGATTTGCAGAAGCCCCACGGTGAACCGCGGTTTTAACGGCAAATGCAGCTGTCAGAATTTGCCACTGCGAACGCGACCGTCGAACTCCAGGCAGTCGGCGACACGCTGGCGCTGTACCGGCGACAGCCGCTCGAGAGTGAAGAAAGCCATTGCGGAGTGCTCATCGGAGAGCACTATCTCACCGCTATCGGCAAAGTGCGCGCGAAAAATAAATGCGTGGGAGTGGTAGACGCGGTGGTAATAGACCCCGCTCAGGTAATCGATATGCACCGCCCGCCCCAGCTCTTCCCGGCACTCCCGCAGCAGGGCCTCGTGCACCGTCTCGCCGGGGTCCAGAGCACCGCCGGGCAGGCCCCAGCTGCCATCGCCGTAGGTGGCCCGCAGTTGCAGAACCTCGCCGGCATCATTGGTGATCACCGCATGGGCGCTGAGCCGATAGGTATCTTCAAAAGCCACGCTGCCTCACCCCTGTGAGTGAAAGCTCAACTGCGCGCCCTACCCCGCGCCCTACCCCGCGCCCTTCCCCGCGCATTCCGGAACCGAGCGCGATCACTGGGTGCCGCGGGCCAGTTCGATACCGATACCGAGGGTGCTGACCGACTCGTTGTAATCGATCAGGCTCTCCCCATAGCCGGTAAAATATTTCACATAGCCACGCAGGCGGTTACCCATGGGAAAACCCCAGCGCAGCTCAAAGGCACCATGGTTATCCGAGCGCAGGTTGTTGCGCAGCATCAGCGAAACGCTGTGTTGGTTGCGCGCGTTGTAAATGCCCGCCAGTTCAAAGTGGCCGAGATAGGCCTCGATATCCGGGTTGTCATCCTCCTCGCGCGACTCCGGTATCCGATACCAGGGCTTGAAGCTGAGCAGCATGTTATCCCGCTCGAAAATAAAGTTGGCGTAGACGCGATTCCAGCTTCTCGACAGGGGCTCTCTGCGGCCGTTGGACTGATGGTTCAACGCCAGCTGGTTGGCGATATTCTGGAAGCCGAACAGGCTCCAGTCATTCAGCCAGGTCACGATCAATTCCGGCTCGTGATTGGTCTCACGGAAGGGGGCCGAATCGTCCGAATTGTACGCCTGCCAGAAGCTGTTGTTGGTGTAGGCGAGGCTCATAAACGAAGCCTTGCCGAGAAAGCCACGCCATACCGGCACCTGTACAGAGAGCTGGAACTGCACCTCGATCTCATTGAGATGGATATCGGCACCGCCCTCCTCGAAACCCTCCAGCCCGGCTTCGTTTGGGGACGGGTTATAGACCACCGGCAGCAGATAGTTGGCTTTGTGGGAAGCCAGCGTAAAGGGGTTGTTCGCCGCATCGCGAATGGCCTGCGCCGCCTGACTGGTGACGATTTCGGCGGTGGTTTCGCTCTCCCCGGCCACACTGCCAAACAGCGGCCGCGGTGGCCTTTCCGCCAACGGCTGGCGTACCCGCTCGGCGCAGAAGCGGCGCATTTCGTCCACAGTGGTACTGGCAGGGGCAACCAGCATCTGCTCCAGCAGGCAGTTCTCCTCGCGCTGCGCCAGGGGCAGGTCCTGCGGGGATTCGATGATGGGAAGCGCGGGCGCCGTCTGCGGCTCGCTATTGGCGGACATCGACTCCTCGGCGAAAACCGCGGGCGCGCAAAGCATCAGCAGGGCGGCAAGTCCGGTGGCACGACCATGTGGCAAAATTTTTCTCCTCACGTCACGGCGAGAGGCAAGCTTACACCGCGGCAAGGGAGAATGCTTCAGGCGTGAGAGGCGTCCGCTGCGGTGGCAGGCGAACAGGTGCACAAGCGCAAATTCAGGGATACGCAGAGACGAGGCCTCAAAAAGAGGCAGAGCCGACGATGCGAAGGGGTACAGAAAGCAACTCTGCGACAGCAGAATAAACGGAAAGCCCGACGGCGGACGCCGCCAGGCAGCGGGCTTATTCGGCCAACATTCAGACCAGTGCCCGCAGCCGGGGAGACCACTCCAGGTCGCGCAGGCGCACCTGCCAGAGGCGGCCGGTACTCGAGGGCCAGTCGTAGCCGATTAACAGGCCGCGACCATCGAGATAGCAGTGGGTATCCCGCTCCGCCTCATCGCCGTGGTAAATAAACGCGGAAATATCTTCCCCCAGCTCCGGCGCGCCCTGAGTGGCGGCATCGCCGGCCATCGGCCGGGCCGAGCGGAAGCTGATGCGCGGCGCCAGTAATTTGCCGCGCTGGGACGGGTCGACAATATCCGGGCTGACCACTTCCAGCCCCTCGCGCCGCTGATCGAGCATGAGCAGCAGCGGGCCCATAAATATGCGCATCAGTGGGAACAGCAGGCGGTTGCGCCCATCCAGTTCGGCTTCCTGAGGGCCGTTCGGCCCAGTCCAGCGCGCGATAATCGGGTCGCCCAGTGTCGGCTCAGCCCCTTTCGGCTGCAGCGCATAGTGCGCATGCACCTCGTCCACCTCATCGCGCCAGTGCACATCGCACTCGGTCACCAGCCCGCTCTGAAAGCGGGCCCGCACCTCCATGCCAAAACCCTGCTCGCCCACCAGCCTCTGGCTGACCAGGATACGCTGCCCCTGCTCATTCAGCCCCAGTTGCCAGCTGTCCTGCACCGGCATGGCGCGGCCATCGCAGCTGTACTCGTAGCGTCCCTGCGCCAGCGTGGAAATCAATTCCATTGCAAATTCCTCCCTGGTCCGTCCCGCTCAACGAACGGCGGGTGGAACCCATTGCAGGGAAAGTATTGCACAGCGATGGGCGGCCGGGTCGCCTTTGGCGCCCCTTCACGCTCTACTTGAAGTGGCTATTTCAACGGCTATTTCGGCGACCATTTCACGGGTCATTTCACGGACATGTCAGCGATTAAAATACTCAGAGATAACGCTGCCAGAAGAGTGCCTGGCCCATGGACTCATCCAGCACATAGGGCTTAAAACCGACCTTGCGGTAGGCGCTTTGCGCCGGCAGGTTCTTCTCCAGAACCTCCATGGTAAGTTTGCAGCAGCCCCGGCGCTTCGCCTCGGCGGCAACCAGATCCAGCATGCGCCCACAAACACCGCGCCCGCGGGCCGCATCGGTAACAATCACATCGTGGATATTGACCAGCGGCTGGCAGGCAAAGGTGGAAAAACCAGTGAAGCAATTCACAAGACCCAACGCCCTGGGGCCATCAAACGCCAGTACCGAGAAGGCACCGGGAAAAGCCGCGAGCTTTGCCACCAGCTCATGGCGGCACCGATCGCTCAGGGGTTCGCCGCCACCGAAGGGGTCCCGCGCATACTCATCCATTAACTGCACCAGCGCGCGGGCGTGGGCGGGGTCCGCATAGTCGGCAAGCAGGATTTCGATGGTGTTTTCGCTCATGGGTACTCCTTTTGGGGTGGCGGGTCACAATTTCACCCGGCGGTGCCCGCCAATCGGCAATGGGGTTGTGCTGTTGAGCGGAGGTTAATGCTCCGGGCTGGATTCCGGGGCGGGTGCTTTGCCCGAGAAACTGCGCAGGTAATTGCGTATTCGCAGACGCTGGGCCAGAAGCCAGCGGACGCGGACTCGATGACGACACAGGGGGCTGGCGCGATAGGTGCGCCGGCGCCGCCTCCAGGGGCTGCTCTTTGTTCTCATTTCCTTATTCTCATTATTCTTCGCTCTTCCCCGCTTTAGGCTTATTGCGTTTGCAGGCACCGCAGGCTGCGCTAAACCATACCGCCAGCCTTTCCAGGCAACGCCGCCAGCCGCTCTGACCAGCCACGACTCTCAGCCCGGTTTGGAGCTGCAGGTTAGCAAATCCGCCAGAGGAATTCAGCGTCACACCGCCAGTGAGTTGGCCAGCCCTTGGCCCGCCGCGTCATCGAGGGTAAGCTGGCCCCTATTTGTGAACATACAGTCATTGCGGAACCTCCTGTGCAGCCACTCAAACACCTGATTGAAAACAACCGCCAATGGTCGAAGGCCACCTCCGAGCAACGCCCGGATTTTTTCCTCAAACTTTCCAAGCAACAATCCCCCGAGTACCTCTGGATCGGCTGTGCCGACAGCCGGGTACCCGCCAATGAAATCGTCGGCCTGCTGCCCGGTGAGCTGTTCGTGCACCGCAATGTGGCCAATCTGGTGGTGCACACCGATCTCAACTGCCTGTCGGTGCTGCAGTACGCGGTGGAGATCCTCAAGGTCAAGCACATCATCGTCTGCGGGCACTACGGCTGTGGCGGTGTACAGGCGGCGCTTGAGGATATGCACCTGGGGCTGATCGACAACTGGCTGCGCCATATTCAGGATGTGCGCGACAAACACCGGGCACTGATCAAGCTGTTCCAGGAGCGCCAGCGGGTCGACCTGCTGTGCGAGCTCAACGTGCTCGAGCAGGTCGTCAATGTCTGCCACACCACCATCGTCCGCGACGCCTGGCGGCGCGGCCAATCCCTCTCGGTCAATGGATGGGTGTATGGACTGCGCGATGGGCTGGTGTACGAGCCCGGTATCTCCATCACCGGTGAAGAGCAGCTAGCCGAGATCTACCATACCGCGCTGGCCAATATCGCCCAGCGCGACGACGAGTAGCAGACTTCCCCCCGGATTTTTCTTACACTCCCGGCACAAAGATTTTTCCGCCCGGCCAGCGCCGGGCACGATCAATGGCCTAACGGGAGTAAGCATGTCCGGGTACCGGGTTTGGGAATGTCAGATTTGTGGCTGGGTTTACGATGAAGCCAAGGGCTGGCCCGAGGAAGGCATAGCCCCCGGCACACGCTGGCAAGACATCCCCGACGACTGGGCCTGCCCGGAGTGCGGCGCCGCCAAGGAAGACTTCGTCATGCTGCCGGCACTGATCCAGCCGAATCAGCCCGCCAGCTCGAGCGCCGCGCAGCCTGCCCCAGAGGGCGCGTCCACAGAGTCCTCCAGCACAGACAGCCCCACCTCCGGCAACCGCCAAAGCGACAAGCAAAACAGCTCCTACCGCATCTGGGAGTGCGTGGTCTGTGGCTGGATTTACAACGAAGCCAAGGGCTGGCCGGAAGATGGCATCGCCCCCGGCACCCGCTGGGAAGACATCCCCGCCGACTGGACCTGCCCGGAATGCGGCGTCGGCAAGGAAGACTTTGAAATGGTGCTGGCGTCTGAACCGGCGGCGCCGGCAGAAACCTCACAGGGTGCCGCCGCAGCGCAGCTGCAAGCCGTTCAGATCAATACCCCGGAGCTGGATAGCAGCCGCGAACCAGTGGTCATCATCGGCACCGGTCTCGCCGGCTACAACCTGGCCCGCGAATTCCGCAAGTTGGATCAGCTTACCCCGCTGATCATGATTACGGGCGACGACGGCGCTTTCTATTCCAAACCGCTGCTCTCCGCCTCCCTCGCCAATGGCAAGACGCCGCAGCAGCTGGCCAGCACCTCCGCCGCGGACATGGCCCGGGACCTGAACGCGGAAATTCTCGTCCACACCCGCGTCAGCGCGGTTGACGCCGCAACCCGCACCCTGACCCTGGCGCCCGAGGACGGCAGCCACCAGGCCACACTCCGCTATGGCAAGCTGGTGTTCGCCACCGGTGCCGGCTGCCGCCCCTTGCCGCCTATCGCCGGCGACGGCCTTGCGCGCCTGTTCCGCGTCAACAGCCTCAGCGACTATCACCGCTTCCGCACAGCCCTGAGCAACCGGCGCAGGGTTCTGCTGATCGGCGCCGGCCTGATCGGCTGTGAATTTGCCAACGACCTGCTGCAGGCGGGCTACCAAGTGGACCTGGTGGACCCCCTCGGCTGGCCGCTGGCGACACTGCTGCCCGAGGCCGCCGGCCGTGACCTGCAGCAGGCGCTGGAACAGGCCGGCGCCCGCTTCCACGGCCAGCGCAAGGTAACCGCCCTCAGGCAGCACAATGGCGGTATCAGTGCCGAACTGGACAATGGCGACACTCTGGAAGCCGATATCGCCCTCGCCGCCCTCGGCCTGCAGCCGAATACCGGGCTGGCCGAGCAGGCTGGGCTCGCGGTCAATCGCGGCATCGCCGTCAACCGCTGCCTGCAGAGCAGCGACCCGCACATCTACGCCCTGGGGGACTGCGCCGAGGTGGATGGTCACCTGCTGTATTTTGTCGCGCCGCTGATGCAGTCCGCCCGCGCCCTGGCCAAAACCCTGAGCGGCGAAGAGACACCGGTCGCCTACGGCGTCATGCCAGTGGCGGTGAAAACCAGCCTGCGCCCCACCACCATCTGCCCGCCCAGGCCCGGCAGCGAAGGGGAATGGCAAACCGAGGCCAGCGGCAATGGCGTCTCGGCGGCCTATCGCGCTGCCGACGGCACACTGCTCGGCTTCGCCCTGACCGGCGATGCCATTGCCCGCCGCGACAGCCTCGCGGCAGAGTGCCGCCCGCTCATGGACGACGCCATAGACATGATCGCGGACAAGTAGTCCCAAAATCTGGCGTCGCCGACCTCGGCAAACCGCCGTCTTTGCCGCCTGTGCAGGGCAGCAACCCCCTCAGTGGGCGCGCAAAGACGGCGCAATTGCCGTAGAATGGCCGCCCCGACCTAAGCGTTCAATTTTTAAGCAGCAGTATGACCACACAGCACTCAACGGCCCCCGCTCCCAACGCCCTGCAGAGCCGCGCCCTGCGCGACACTCTGGGACAGTTCGCCACCGGGGTCACCGTGGTCACCACCTGCGATGCCAGCGGCGCGCCGCTGGGCATGACCGTCAACAGCTTCAACTCCGTTTCCCTCGATCCGCCGCTGATCCTGTGGAGCATCGACAAGCAGTCGCTGGGCTACCAGGCCTTCACCAGGCAGCCGTATTTCGCCGTGCATATCCTCAAGGCCGACCAGCAGCAGGTCTCCAACCTGTTCGCAGGGCGCGGCGCCGACAAGTTTGGCCAGGTGCGCTGGCATATGGGGCCGGAACAGGGTCCGCAGCAGGTGCCGATCCTTGATCACTGCGCCGCCTACTTCCACTGCCGGCTGAGCAACTGCGTGGAGGGCGGCGACCACACTATCCTGCTGGGTGAGGTATTGAACTTCAACGCCGAAGGCGGCGAACCGCTGGTGTTCCACCGGGGCAGTTACCGCACCCTGTCTGCCGACGACTGACCCGCAGCGGCGGACCGGCGGTCAAAAAACTGCCCCTGCTGGTGGCCGCACTGCAGTGTTCACGTCATACTTCTCAGGCAGACTGGCACTAGGTTCCGTCTGCCAGGTTTTTGTCCGGCGCTGCGTCGCTGTGGCATAACGCGATGACATGACGACTGTTGCAGAACGGCTGCTTCCCCAGCGCCGCCAAGCCAATTCAGCGGATTGGAAATGTATGCAGACACCGGGCCCCCTCTTCTGTTTCGCGCATCGCGGCTACCGGGAGAAGGCTTCAGAGAACACTCTGGAGGCCATTCAGCACGCCCTGGAATTCGATGTGGACGGTATCGAAATCGATATCTGGAATGTTCGCGGCCAGTTGCTGGTCAAGCATGACCGCCGCCTCGGCCGCCTGATCGCCGGCAGCGAACTGATCACCGACCTCTGCCCCGAAGCCCTGCGCGAAATGCTACTCCCCTGTGGCGGCCGCGTGCCCACCCTGCGGGAAGTGTTGGAGCTGGTGGACAACCACGCCCAGCTCAATATCGAACTCAAGGGCCCCAACTGCGCCGCCCTGGTGGCCGCGGAACTGGAATCCTACGTGCGCGACAATGGCGGCAGCTTCGAGCAGTACCTGATCTCCTCTTTTGACCACCGCCAGATTTACGAGAGCCTGCAACTGCTGCCGCAGGTGCGCCGCGGCGTACTCATCGACGGCATCCCCCTCGATCTGGCCGCCTGTGCCGAGCCCCTGCAGGCCTACTCCATACATCTCAGCCTGGATTTTGCCGATGCGGAGATGATCGCCGATGGCAAGCGCCGGGGGCTGAAGAGCTACGTGTTCACCGTCAACACCATGGAAGACCTGCACCTGCTCGCCGCCATGGACGCAGACGGAGTCTTCACCGACCACCCCAAGCTGGTGATGAACTACAACGCTTCCAGAACTGCGGAAATATTGATGCAGCAGCAACTGCAACCACCGGAAGAGCTGGAAGACAAACCACCGGTATAGGCGAGACCTCCACGCGGGACTCCCCCTGGGATTGCACACAAGCGCAGCTTAAAGGGCCGGTGTTGCGGGAAGGCCGCGTTTCAAGGCGGCAGTATTTCAAGGCCGCAGGGTTTCAAGACCGCCACGTCCCAACCCTGCCAGCCCTGCCAACCCTGCCAACCCTGCCAACCCTGCCAACCCTGGCAATTCTGCTTGCGACTAACAGCTAGTGGCTACCAGTGCTCGCTACTAGTGGACTGCTAGTGCCCCCCTACAGGCTGTGAGGAGCCTGCAGGGGCAACACCACCGCTGCTGTGCATGCGGATTTTATTGGCCCGGTGAAGTGAGCGCCTGCGAGTTAATTGGTTAACGCCTGCAAAAATGCCAGTAAATCCGCGATTTCCTGTTCCGACAACTCTAACGGCCGGATATCGGTATCTTTGTCTGCCACAGACAAGGCGCCAGCGTTATAGGCGCGAACCACGGCTTCCAAGTTAGCCATACTGCCGTCGTGCATATAGGGTGCGGTTTCGCCGAGCTGGCGCAGCGTGGGCACTTTAAACAAACGGAAATCGCGGTCTCTATTGGTCACGTCGGCACGGCCAAAATCGCTGTCCACCGTCAGGCCGTTATTGCGGAAGCTCTCATCGGTATAGTTCACCCCGGAGTGGCAACCGCTGCAGCGCGCTTTGCCATTGAATAAATCCAGGCCGCGTTTTTCTGACTCCGTCAACGCGGTGCTATCCCCGGCCAAATGGTCATCGACGCGGTTTTTGGGTGAAAACAGTGTTGCCTGCACACTTGCCAGTGCCAGGGCGATATTTTCGGCGTTGGGCAGCTGACCATACACCTGCAAGAATTGATCACGGTAGCTGCTGTTGGCCTGCAGGCGCTGCACCGCCTCATCCACCGGCAGGTTCATCTCATGTGGCGCCGCGATGGGGATCAGCGCCTGGGTATCCAGGGTTTTGGCTTCACCACTCCAGCCCTGCATGGTTGAGAATAAACGGTCATGCAGTGTCGGCGAGTTGCGCCTGCCATCATCGGTTGACTCGTTACCCTGAGCGATCTTTTTGCCATCCGTGAAGGCCTGATTGGGGTTGTGGCAAGTCGAGCAGGCGGTGGTCCTTTCCCTAGACAGGATCGTGTCGACAAACAGTTTCGCACCCAAATCAGCCGCACGATTACTGAATCGGTCCACGCCCGTGGCATTGAATCGCAAAGGCTGCAGATAAGCGGGGATATTCGCCAGCAGTTCGCCACTTGCTGCCTTATGGCTGCTCACGTGTGCATAGTGAGATATTTCATGGGCTTCACGGGCGACGTTTGAAACTTTGACTTCATCGAGCAATAACAGCGCATTGGCGTTTTGCGGGCCGAGACGCACGGCGCCGTCAGTACGCAATGTGCCGAAGTTGGTTAACGCACGATCCGCTACTAGCCTGCCGTTGAGGTAAAGCAGCATTTGCTGTTTGGCGGGATCAACCGCTAACGCTATATGCTGCCAACTATTGTTTGCAATCCCGCCACCAATCAGGGTTTCCGTTTCACCCGCCGTATCGGTGACCGTTGCGACCAGAGTGTCGCCATCGGCCAGGGAAATTTCCACACCGCCGCTTAGGGAGAAGAGGGGAATAGAACCTGAACTGCTGGCCATATTCAGCCAGAAATCCACCGTGGCGCCATTGCCCAGGCTATCCCAACCGCGGTTTTTATCGACCTCAACATAGCTGCCGGAGGGGAAATAAATAGCCTGCCCGAAGCGGCCCGCCAATACATCCTGACCATTGTATTCCAGTGGAAACTTCGCATTGACCAGGGTGCCATTGTTGAAGTTTCCGGAGGTATCATTGGTGCCTGTTTTCTGGAAAGCACCAGAGCGGTCAACCTGCTCATTCATGCCATAGTAGAGAATGAAGTTCCCATCCAGATAATCATTGAAGCCTACTTCTGAATAGTCGTGGTTATTGGAGCCGAAAATCGGATATCCAGGGCCACGCAGTGAATAGGGCATTTTCAAGTCATCCACGTTTTTATAGGGCGACCACATGGTGGTGAATGCCCCCGGGGATGAGATAAACAAACGTGTGTCACGATGGCGATTGGGATTGATGGGACCGTCAATATGGCGGAATGTCCACCCGGTCCAGCGGCCGACAACCGTCGTCGCGGTTCTGCGCGCACTCACCCCCTCCCGTGAGGCCTGGTAGAACAACTCGGCCCCATCGTGGCTGACCCAGGGGTAGGCGCCCTTGACCAACTCATTGGGTCCGTAAGCATTGCCGGTGGCATCGACTAAAGGCCGCTCGGCGATGGGAAAACGCATAGAGAATTTCACCCCCGCTACGTCTGTATCCCTATCGTCCCAGTACATATTGGCGATGGATTTGGGCAGGCTCCAGCCACTGGCCGCCCCGGGGGCCGGGTTCCAGCTATAGACCAGATTATCGATACGGCCGTTATTGTCTGGGTGCCCCTGACAGACAATCAGCATCCCGTTTACCGTGACGGATGGCTCGATGCAGCGGAAGTCCTCACTATTCTTTAGCCGCAGACGCTGGAAGCCGCCATTAAACCGCGCGCTGACCACCTGGGCATCCCGGGTATTGGCATTAGCGACGATAAAGGTGGCCCGGAAAAAACCCATCTGGTCGTTATCACCGGCCGCGGTTGAGGTCACATAGACCAGGGCTTTGTAGGTGGCATAGGTGCCCAGGCTGCTGTAGTTGCCCGCCGCATCGGAGGGAAAGGGGTTTCTCCCTTCCACAGAAAAGTCTTGAGCGATAGCCAGCCAGTTTTGATGAATACTCCTGGCATCGGCGTCTGCCTTGGATTGCAGTTCAACACTGCTGCCAAAAGCCCCATTTTTAAAATTAATGCTGCCATCGGCGTTGCGAGTGATTCTCTCCGGGCGGAAAGCGCTCGCATACCAGCCTAACTTGCGCTTACGGACAAAGATGCGTCCGTCCCAGGTTTCCGCGTGCCCGTTCCCCTCGAAACCGGAGTCGATAATTTTTGGGAAAGCGGAGGCTCTGGAATCGTTGAGCGAATAGAGAGCGGCGTCCGGTGCCGAAAAGATGCCACGGCTTTTGGCGGTTATTTCCGGGGTTGCGCCGTTGTTGCCATCATCCCCAGAATCATCATTGCGGGCTAATACCGTAACAAAACGGCTCACCGGATCGGCGTTGTTGCCCGCCGCGTCCTGTACGTGATAGGTGATGGCGTAGTTGCCGGGCTGATCGCTATTGACCGCCCCAGCAACCGTGATGCTTGGGGTGATATCGCCATCAATATCGTCGCTGGCGGTTGCGCCCGCATCCGTGAACCCGTCCCCCTGGCTCAACACGATACTGGATGCGCCCAACAGAGTGATGACGGGTTTTACTGTATCAGGCGGCTGTTGTGCAGTGCCGCTGGCCCAAACCGTATTGCCATTACTGTCACGCAGTACCAAATCGCCATCGTCCTGCAGGGTCAGGCGGTCAGCACCGGTACCATCCGTTCTGCTGGACCAGACGGCCTTGCCGTCGGCATCGCGCATCACCAGGTTGCCGTCGCTCTGCAGGCGCAGCCGAATCGCGCCGCTGCCACTGGTGCCGGTTGCCCAGATTGCTGAGCGGGTAGCGGTATCCCGCAACACCACATTGCCATCGGTCTGCATGTATAAAACATACTCGCCGTTACTCGATGTCAAATGTTCATTGGTGACTAGCTGCTGGCCTGTTGCCAGTGTATCGCCCCAGGCCCGTGGGGGCGGTGCGGCAACTTCTATGGAACGGGTGACCGAGTCAGCGCGGTTACCCGCGGCATCGCTGACCCCATAGACAAGGGTGTAGGTACCAAGTCGACTGGTATTGACCGCGCCACTCACGGCAATAAGGTGGGTAATATCGCCGTCTTTATTATCGAGTGCAGTGGCACCCGGATCGGTAAAAACCTCCCCCTGAACCACTCTGGTGCTTGCACTACCGAGTAGAGTAATCACAGGCTTCACGGTATCTGCGATTACGTTGATAGTACGAGTGACCGTATTCGCGGCGTTACCAGCGGCATCGCTGACATCATAACGAAGGGTATATATACCAGCCTGGCTGGTGTTTACCGCACCGCTGACAGTAATAGCCGCGGTAAGATCACCATCTTTGTTATCACTCGCCGTTGCGCCCGCATCGTTAAACGTATCGCCCTGGTCCAGGGTAATACTTTCTCTGCCACGCAGAGTGATCACCGGCTTAACCGTATCTGCAATCACCTCAACCGAGCGTGTTACCGTATTCGCTGCATTGCCAGCGGCATCGTTCACATCATAACGCAGGGTGTATATACCAGCCTGGCTGGTGTTTACCGCACCGCTGACGGTAATAGCCGCGGTAAGATCACCATCTTTATTGTCACTCGCCGTTGCGCCGGCATCGTTAAACGTATCGCCCTGGTCCAGGGTAATACTTTCTCTGCCGAGCAGAGTGATCACCGGCTTAATGGTGTCTGCGACCACCTCAACGGATCGCGTTAACGTATTCGCTGCATTGCCAGCGGTATCGCTCACATCATAACGCAGGGTGTATATACCAGCCTGGCTGGTATTGACCGAACCACTGACGGTAATAGCCGCTGTAAGATCGCCATCTTCATTATCGTTCGCCGTTGCACCCGGATCGCTAAAGCTGTCGCCTTGATCCAGGGTGATACTTTGGTTGCCAAGCAGGGTGATAACGGGCGCAACAGTATCAGTGGGGATTTGCGAGGTGGCGGTTTCCCACAATGCTTCACCCGAGGCGGCATACAAAACAAAGTTACCGTCATTTTCGATAACCGCCATCGTTACCGCTTGATTGTGTGTTTTGCTAGACCATACCGCCTGGCCGGATGCGTTACGCAAAACCAGATTGCCGTCACTTTGCAGGCGGATTCTCGTTGCTGCCGTATTATGCGTACTTGATGCCCAAAGTGCTTTGCGTGTACTCCAGTCGCGCAATACAAAATTGCCGTCACGCTGCAAGGTGATACGGTAATCCCCATTACGAGAAACGAGGTACTGATTTGAGGTTAATTGCTTATCTGGCAATAGGGTGTCGTTAGCCGAAGCGAATAATGGAAAGCCAAAAAAAACTGGCAATAAGGCCAAGCGTATTACTTTTTTCAACATAATAAATACCCGCCAGACATTTTGATTATTATTTTTATTGTGACGCTGCTCGCCTTTTTGAGCAGCCTTCACCCAGCGAGGATAGATTTATCTCACTTTTCCGAGGCAAACCGTGACCGAATCAGCAAAGTGCGATAATGATTCATGGGCAATTCAAAATTAGAAGGATATTGGCACGAAAAGTAGAATATTTAAATAATTTCAACCAAAACGGAGGAATGGCGCACACCAAACCTACCCAAAGCTCTTAAACAGCCGACCCATCAAACAAAAAATTCATGTGCTATTTATGAAACACTTATCTGGATAGTTACTTGGACACATATTTAGCAACTTATTGAGGAGCATGGGATGGTTTTAAAATCGGTATCCCAAAAAATACTATGCTTAACCCACAAAAAACTGCATACCAACACATTATAAATTTGCAACGAGAAATAACATTGCCGCCCAATGGGTTATCCAATCACAGAAAAGAAAACCCAAACAACAGGCGGCAGATAAAATCAGTCTTCAAGCCCCGGCCTCTTTGCTAGAAACAGTATCGCATTAGTCTGATCCTGATGGGCAGCAGCCATATAGAAGTACCCACTATCAAAGTAAACAATTCCCGATAGCGTCTCATTCGGCATGATACAAGGGTCGGCACCAAAGGTGATTTCGGCATTATAGACATTGCCACTGCCGCGCTCATAAATAACGCCTGAAACCTCACATCCATTTAAAGACGCCCCAGCAAAAGCGCCAGTGCTTTCAACCGAGATACTAGCACTCGCCCACCCATCAACGATGTAAGCGGTACCTTCAAACTCCCCCTCCATATCACCAATAAAAGGGCTACGCTCGTAGGCAGTATCGTAAGAAGCGCTGAAAGCCACACTGTTCCCGCCCACATAGTCAATCTCACCGACCAGTGATGCCTCCTCTGATATGACCGCAGAAACACTTCCCGAAAAAACCTCGTTAGCTTCGAAAGCGTAATCTTTTATACTTGTAGCACTGAATTCATCACCGTTTACCGTCGTATAACCATGAATAAAACCCGGCATGATCGGAACATTCTCACCCCATTCATCTTCCGGATCAAAATATAAGATATACATCTGGCCATCATCCAACACCAAGCCATTGATAGACATGCCGGTATCGGTTTCACCAATCCACAAACCCTCGGCATTCTGATCAGCTACAGGATCTGGCTGCGAGGGCGTGGGGCCATTACCTTGACCACCAGCGCTGCCACCATCTCCATTGCTTCCATCATCACCTCCGCCACTGCAGGCCCCGAGGTGAAGCGCCATTAAACCTACGAATACAAACTGAAGAACTCCCTTTGAAATCAAAACCGCCTCCTTGTTTTGATGCAATCACACAAAATAAACAGAAAATAGCTCTGCGCCACATTTGCATAGATAGAAATTTTTTAAAGCAGGCATTTTTACCAGAAACAGCATCAACCATACAGACTAAATTCTCTACGGGTCGCAGTAATGAAATGTTATCCGTAATAAATCGACCACCAAATCACAGAATTGACGCGCATTTATTCTTATTGAGTTTCTCCCGTAAAATACAAGGTGGCATCGTCTGCTGGGAAAGAATCAGGGAAGTATTGACACCTGCATGCGCGAGAAGCTATCAAATCTATCTTGACAATCAATAAGATTAATGTCAGCTGCCGATTTATGCGTATCAGGCTGTGAGCGTGGCGGAAGGATCGTAGGGCGACCTAAAATCAGATAATGTTAAATCCAGGATCATAATTTTACTCTGACCCACTCTTTACGGATAAACGAAGTTAAAGAGGTGGAAAAACTTAATTTATATCCCGAAAACAGTTGATCACCATTTATTATTCATACTTCCCGGAATGCAAAACAGGCTGTAAATCTTGAACTAAAATAAAAAACAAGAAGGTGGCGTTATGGAAAAAATACTAAGAACTCTTGAGCACTTATCCTACATCATCGAATGCGCATCGGTAGACTTCATGGGCGAAGCCAAGACTGAACTGCAACGGCTCTGTGAAGATCTAGAAAACGATTCAGAATATTTTTTCGCAGAGAAAGAGGCCGTCTCGGCTGAGCTACGAGATGCACTTTCAAAATATAAAAACCACAATTACAAAGCAGGAACCAGCAAACTTGCAAGCACTAACCGAAAGCTTTGGCGGCTAGTAATTCCATAAGTTCAAAACAGGAAACCCAATCGCCATCAACAAAAATTTCCGAACGCGGTCTCAGATTTTCTGGCTGTAACTGTGGTTCCCCCAGACACCCCCCCCTCCAGAGAAACCTCGCACCGTTCTCCAGCGGGGTTCAAGCGGGTTTCGAGTCCAGTCCGCAGGATGATGATGATTCGCGGGCTTCGCCCGCTCACCCCTTCGGGGTCGCCCGTGCGGGCGCTCTGCGGCCCCATAAGGCGGGGCCTTGTGAACCGGGGCTTTACCTCCATCCCGTTCACTTCGGTCAAATACGAAAAAGGCCACATCCTCGCGGATGTGGCCTTTTTCGTATTTGGTGGAGCTAAGCGGGATCGAACCGCTGACCTCAACACTGCCAGTGTTGCGCTCTCCCAGCTGAGCTATAGCCCCAAAGTTTGCTTTCGAAGTGGGTTTCCCCTGAAAGCGAGGCGCATTTTAACAGTGCGCCGCCCGCTGTCAACAGAAAAAATAACTTTTTAATCAATCAGTTACGACCGGCCCGTCGGCTTGCGCTGTGGGCGGGGAGAGGCCCCGCCCTGCGGGCGTCAGGCGAGGCTGGCGTACTCCTTGTCCCAGCGCTTCAGCACTTTCTTGCCGGCACCTCCCAGCACCTCCACCGCGTGGCGCAGGCGGGCGCGGCTCAGGTCGGGGCCGAGCAGTACCATGGCATCCATCACCGAGAAGGAGGCGGTGGTGCCGCTAATGGCCACGAATAGCGGCGCGTTGAAGTCCTTGAGCTTGATGTCCATGGCGGTGGCCAGGGCTTTCACGGTCTGGAAGATGTTATCGCGGTCCCAGGTGCGCAGCGCTTCCAGGCGCCACAGGGCGAACTGCAGCAGTTTCTTCTGCTCTTCCAGTTCCAGCTTGTTGTCGGCGAAGCTGGCTTCGGTCAACGGCAGCTGGCCGGCGGCGAGGAAGCTCACCAGCGGCGCGAAGTCGGCAAAGGTTTCCATACGCTCGCGGGCGTGCGGCAGTACCTTGAGGAGGTTTTCGCGGTTGAACATCCACTGGGTGAGCCGGTCCGCCAGCTGCTCATTTTCCAGCTCGCGAATCCACAGGCCGTTCAGCCAGGACAGTTTCTCCACGTCGAATACCGGGCCACCGAGGGAGACGCGGTGGATGTCGAAGTGCTCGAGCATCTGGTCGAGGGTGAACTTTTCGCTCTCGTCCGGCATGGACCAGCCCATGCGGCCGAGGTAGTTCAGCAGGGCCTCGGGCATAAAGCCGGCGCGCTGGTAATAGAGGATGGAAGTGGGGTTCTTGCGCTTTGACAGCTTGGTCTTGTCCGGGTTGCGCAACAGCGGCAGGTGGCACAGCACCGGCATCTGCCAGCCGAAGTATTCATACAGCAGCTTGTGCTTGGGCGCGGAGTTGATCCACTCCTCGCCGCGCAGTACGTGGGTGATTTCCATCAGGTGGTCGTCCACCACGTTGGCGAGGTGGTAGGTGGGCATGCCGTCGGACTTGAGCAGGATCTGGGCATCGACCTGCGCCCAATCGATCTCGATGGTGCCGCGCAGCAGGTCTTCCACCACACAGGTGCCGCTTTCCGGCACGTTCATGCGCACCACATAGGGCTCGCCCGCGGCTCTGCGCTTTTCCACTTCCGCTTCCGGCAATGCCAGGTCACTTGGCTTCAGGGCGGTGCGACCGGCCTCGCGCAGTGCTTCGCGCAGCTGCTCCAGCTCGTCGGCGGTGCGGTAGCAGTGGAAGGCGTGCCCCCGCTCCACCAGCTGCTCGCAGTATTTGCGGTAGATGTCGCCGCGCTCGCTCTGGCGATAGGGGCCGTGTGGGCCCTCCACGTCCGGCCCCTCATCCCAGTCCAGCCCCAGCCAGCGCAGGCTGTCGAGAATCGCCTTTTCGGATTCCGGAGTGCTGCGCTGCTGGTCGGTATCCTCGATCCGCAGCACAAACTGGCCGCCCTGAGCGCGGGCGAAGCACATATTGAAAAGGGCGATATAGGCGGTGCCGACGTGGGGATCACCAGTCGGGGACGGGGCAATGCGGGTTCTTACGGTCATAGCAAACCTGATTGGGGGGTGGATTGGTGTCAAGTTTAGGCGCGGCATTATAAGGGTGCCGCCAGCCCGGAGCACAGCCCCGGGTTTCGCGGCCTCACTGGCGCGCCTGCACAACACCGCCACAGTGGCTGTGCGCTGAACCCAAGTCGGGGGCGGAGCGAGAATACGCTGGATTGCCGGGCACGGGGGTGAAAGCGTTTTTTACTCCCCCGGCGCCTTGCAAGCACGCTTGCAGCGACTATTTTTCCTGTATGGCCGCGCCCACGGCTCAGACCGCTCCGGGCATGCATGCGGGCTCCAGCGAGAATCCAGCAGGAAAATCCAGTTTGTTGCGATGAGCGCCGGCGCGGGCACTGCGTGCGCTCCGACAGCACAAAACGGAAAGCACAATAACGCCCGCAGAATGGATCGAGTCCATGCTCATAGCGCATCGTGGCGACACCAGTCGCCAGCCGGAAAACACCATCGCCGCTTTCGAGGACGCCCACAGCTTGGGCGCCTGCGCCATCCAGGCCCAGGTGCAGTTCAGCGCCGAGGGCACGCCCTGGTGTTTCGCCCCGCCCAACCTGCGCCTGCCCGGCACCCGCAGGGCCAAACCCCTGCACCGGATCAGTGACCGCGATCTGCGCCAGCTGCCCCTCAACACGCTTGCCCAACTGCTCGACTGGGCCGGCCGCCACCGGCACCTGGACTGGTTTATCGAACTGCAGGACAAGACCCTGCAAAGTGTCGGCACCGAACAGGCCGTTGAAGCCGTAGCCCGGCGGCTGCTGCACCAGCGCGATTCCTTTGCCGTGATGACTCGCGACTGCCGCAGCCTGCGCCTGGCCCGCAGTATTGGCTGTCATCAGGTGGCCCTGAAACTGGACAGCGTTGCCAAGTGCCTGACCATCGATGTGCTCACCCTGGCACCGGATTACCTGCTGATCCGCGACCGCAATGTCGATTGTGACGAACTTCCCCCCGGACCCTGGCAATGGGTGGTATATGAGGTCAATTCCGCCGAGGAGGCGATTGCGTGGCGCGCCCGCGGCGCCCATCATATCCTGACCGGCAACCTGCCCCTACTGATGCGCTCCCGGGAAGCCAGCGATGTCTATGGATTTTGATGTTCTGGTGGTCGGCGCCGGCATTCAGGGTGCCGGTGCGGCGGAGGCCCTGGCCGAGGCGGGCTACCGTGTAGCGATTCTCGAGCAGCAGGGCATTGCCGCGGCGACCTCCTGCCGTTCCTCCAAGCTGATTCACGGCGGCCTGCGCTATCTGGAAAGCGGCCAGTTTCAGCTGGTGCGCGAGTGCCTGCACGAGCGTCGCTGGCTACTGGCCAACAAGCCACAGCTGGTGCGCATGGTGCCTTTTTATATCCCCGTCTACCGCCACAGCCGCCGCTCACCCTGGACGGTGCGCCTGGGATTGACACTGTATGCCCTGCTGGCGGGTATCACCCGCTCCGACTCGCGCTTTCGCGCCATCCCCCGCCGCGAGTGGGACAAACTCTCCGGGCTCAATACCGAAGACCTGCTGGCGGTCTACCGCTACTACGATGCTCAGACCGATGACGCGGCACTGACGCGCAACGTGACCGAGGCTGCCGTTGCCAAGGGGGCAACACTGATTTGCCCAGGCAGCCTGGTAGGCGCCGAGCTGGCCAAACAGGGAATGCTCGTGGACTATGTGGCCGAGGGCCAGCTGAATACACTGCGCGCCCGCGTGCTGGTCAACTGCAGCGGCCCCTGGGTCAACGATACCAACGAGCGCTGTTCGCCACAGGCAGCAGTGCCGCCGCTCGATCTGGTCGCGGGCACCCATATCGAGCTGCCCCTCACCCTTGGCGACCGAATCTTTTATGTCGAGGCGGCGGATGGTCGAGCGGTGTTTGTCATGCCCTGGAAAGGCCGCACACTGGTGGGCACCACCGAGCGCAGTTACCGCGGCGACCCGCGCCATGTGGCGCCGACGCTGGCGGAAGAGCAATACCTGCTGCAGACGGTGCAGCGTTACTTTCCGCAGACGCGGCAACTGCTTGCCAAGGACATCTGCGACAGCTGGGCCGGCCTGCGGGTGCTGCCACAGTCAAAAGGCACGCCTTTCTCGCGCCCCCGCGACACCATGCTCTGCTGCGATGACCCCAAACATCCGCGCGTAGTCGCCGTTGCCGGCGGTAAACTGACCAGCTACCGGGCCACGGCGCGCAAGATCGTCAAGGCTTTGCGCCCCACCCTGGACACAGTGGAGCGCGACTTACCGGAAGAGCCCGCCAGTACCAGCGCCAGCAGCCGCTCGGAAAAGGAAAACCACTGACAGCGCCGGTTACGGGCAGCACGGCCAATCCCCTATAATGCGCGGACAATTCCTGACGTTCCCAACACACCGTTTGTATGCCCGATTCCCCAGCCGCTCCCGCGCCCTCTCCCAGCTCCGCAGAACAAAGCGGGGGCAATTCCAGCAACCCTACTCCCATCACCGCCAAATACGGTGCGGGCGAGCACAGCACCGCCCCGCAAAGTGTCAGCCACCGCTTCTGCACCGCACCGCTGATGGACTGGAGTGACCGCCACTGCCGCTACTTCTGGCGCCTGCTGACCCGGCGCGCCACCCTGTATACAGAGATGGTCACCACCGGCGCACTGCTGTTCGGTGACCGGCAGCGACACCTGGATTTCAGCCCGCAAGAACAGCCGGCGGCTCTGCAACTGGGGGGCAGCAATCCCCAGGAGCTGGCCCAGTGCGCGCAGCTGGCGCAGCAGTGGGGCTACAGCGAGGTAAACCTGAACTGCGGCTGCCCCAGCGACCGCGTGCAGTCCGGGCGCTTTGGCGCCTGCCTGATGGCGGAACCGGCCCTGGTGGCGGACTGCCTGGCCGCCATGCGCGCAGCGGTTTCCATTCCCGTCACCGTGAAACACCGTATCGGCATCGACGATATGGAGGATTACGCCGGACTGACCGCATTTGTGGAGGCGCAGGCGGCGGTGGGCATTGAGACGTTTATCGTGCACGCGCGCAAGGCCTGGCTGAACGGACTCAGCCCGAAGGAAAACCGGGAGATTCCACCGCTCAAGTACGACATGGTCTACCAGCTGAAACGGGACTTCCCGCAGCTGGAAATTGTGCTCAATGGCGGCATTAATACCATCGAGGAGTGCGAGCAACATTTGCAGCAACTGGATGGTGTTATGCTGGGGCGGGCCGCCTACCAGAACCCGGCCATGCTGGCGGAGGTGGACAGCCGCCTCTTTGGCGACGCGCCCGGCCCCACCCCGGTGGAAGTGGTTGAGCAGATGCTGCCCTATATCGAGCGGGAGATGCAAAACGGCCAGCGCCTGAATTACATCAGCCGGCATATGCTGGGTCTTTTTCAGGGAGTGCCGGGGGCGAGACGCTTCCGCCGCCACCTGAGCGAAAATGCCCACAGGCCCGACGCGGGCCCGGAAGTAATGCGCGAGGCCCTGGCGCTCGTTACCCAGGCTGCCTGACAGCCGGCCAAAGGAAGGCCAAAATTTGTTCGGAAGTCACAACAAAATAAATGTAAATCTAAGGACGTGAGATGAATAAACTTGAGCAATTGCGCCAGCGCAGCCTGGTAGTGGCGGACACCGGTGATATCGAGGCGATCCGCCGCTACCGCCCCCACGACGCCACCACCAACCCCTCACTCCTGTACAAGGCCGCCCAGCTGCCCCAATACCAGTCCCATTTGCTGGAAGCCCTGGCCTGGGCCGAGCGCCACGGCGGCGACCGCAGCCGCCTGGCGGCCATGAAACTGGCCGTGGCCATCGGCACCGAGATTCTGGATATCGTCCCCGGTGTGGTTTCCACCGAAGTGGATGCGCGCCTCTCCTTTGATACCCGCGCGACGGTGGAGTACGCCCGCCAGCTGATCCAATTGTATGAACAGGCGGGCATTGGGCGCGAGCGGGTGCTGATCAAGATCGCCTCCACCTGGGAAGGCATTAGCGCCGCCGCCCTGCTGGAGCGGGAGGGTATACACTGCAATCTGACACTGCTGTTCAGCTTCTCTCAGGCGCTGGCCTGCGCCGAGGCGGGGGTTACCCTGATCTCGCCATTTGTCGGGCGCATCCTCGACTGGCACAAGGCAAAGAGCGGTGTGGACTTCACCGCGGAAGATGATCCCGGCGTGGCCTCGGTACGCAGTATCTTCGAGTACTACAAGTCGTGCGACTACGACACCGTGGTGATGGGTGCGAGCTTCCGCAACACTGGCGAGATCGAGGCCCTGGCCGGCTGCGACCGCCTCACCATCAGCCCGCAGCTGCTGCAGGCCCTGGAAGAGGACAGCGGCACGCTGGCCAGCGGCCTGCCCGAGCAGGTCGCGCCACAGGCCCGCCCGCGCCAGGCACTGAGCGAGGCGGAGTTCCGCTACCAGCTGAATGCCGATGCCATGGCCACCGAAAAGCTGGCCGAGGGCATCCGCAATTTTGTCCACGACCAGGAACAACTGGAACAACTGCTCCTGCAACAGGCGAAGGAGCACGAGGCGAGCGATGTTGCGACAAATTCGTAAACTGTTCGAGCAAATCGGCAATAGCGAAGATATTGAAAAGCACGATGCCAGTGACATTCGCATGATAAGCGCCGCGCTGCTGGCCGAGGTCGCCACGGTGGACCAGAAACTGGATGCGCGCGAACGCGAAACCCTGGTGTCGCTTTTGCAGCAGCATTACCGGCTCGAAGCCAGCGCTGCCCGTGAACTGGTGGACGAAGCCCTGGAGCAGCGCGACAACGCCACCTCGCTGTACGAATTCACCCAGACGGTGAACCAGGAGTTCGACGAGAACGACAAATACCTGCTGGTACGGCAGATGTGGCAGGTAGCCCTTGCGGACGGACAGATCGAACCCTTCGAGGAACACCTGATCCGCCGCGTGGCGGACCTGATTTATCTGCCCCACGGGCTCTTCACCCGGGCGCGGGCAGAGGCCCGGGAGATGGGCAAGCTCAATTAGGGGACGACCGGAAAGAGGATAACGGGCAATACGCGCGGTGATCGCGGGCCGGGGGCACTGGTAAATTCAATATTGAATGGGAACAGGAAGCTGCCGGGGTGTATCCCGCTCAAAACCAGATCCGGCTCTTAAAAGGAAGTCGAAAGTCAGGCATTGGGACGCAGAGTGGTGTCGCCACTATCTGCTTCGACGAGGGTTTTAACGGCTTGAACAGCCTTAGCGGCGCTCTGGTAACTGGAATCTGGAATCTTAACGGAATCGTTAAAGTGTCATTAAGGTGTCGCTGAGAAATCTTCCGGGATTGCTCAGGGTCTCTGCTTGGAATCGCTGTCAGTGTACCCGGGTGACGGGGCTGTCGAAGGGGGCGCATTCCCGTTCCAGCGTATGCACCAGATCGCGGAAGGTCTCCGCATTGTGCTCGTTCATGCTCATCAGCACACGGTGCGCTTCCAGCACTTTTTCCCGTGCCGCGCACTCATCCGGCGTCTTGCACTGCAGGGGTTTGGGTTCGGCGGCGTAGTCCCGCTGCTCGTCACTCACTTCGATCAGAGCGTCGAAGCCCATGGCATCGAGAAGATGGGTAATGCCCTCATCGGTGGTCAACACCAGCGGTTTTTCACAGCCCCGGTCCAGTGCGTGAATGGCGATCTTGGCCATCAGCCCCAGCGTGGTACTGTCGATGCCTTGCGCACCGTGCAGATCGAACACCACATCCTTGAAGTCATCCTGTTCAAACATACTGTCGATAAAATTATCGAAAGAGGTGCACAGGTTGAGCCGCACATCGCCTACCAGTTTGATGACATATATACCCTGGTGGGCGCCGACCATTATTTGCCCGGACTGCATAATAACCTCTGGCGCCTCCGCCGTGCCGCGCGCTGCGATCACTACAGAAGTGCGAAAGTTCACGTTGGTGTCAGTGCGGCGCCTCAGCTAGATCACAGATCACAGCGCTAGCCCGAAGGATTCCACACTTTTGATTACGAATCGCTCGGAGC
Source organism: Microbulbifer aestuariivivens (assembly GCF_039545115.1). NCBI lineage: Bacteria > Pseudomonadati > Pseudomonadota > Gammaproteobacteria > Cellvibrionales > Microbulbiferaceae > Microbulbifer > Microbulbifer aestuariivivens. Next base: position 175,254 of record NZ_BAABRT010000003.1, read on the forward strand.
TTACTCCCGCCGCCCTGGCGAGACAAGCATTTCCCCGACCTGTTGCAGACCAGCCAGTCAGCTCCGTTTAGCTCTGGCGCAGGGTGAGGATGGTCACATCGTCCGGCAGGGCTTCCGATGTATCCAGATGCAGCGCCGAGCACAGGCTGTCCAGATCACCGCGGCTGTTATCGATCGCACTCAACAGCTGCGCTTCCCGTTCCAGCAGGTCGCCATTGAAAAGTTCCAGCACCCCGTCGGAACAGGCCACCAGGCTCCAGCTTGGCGGCAGGGAGGCTTCCAGCACCTGCCAGTTGCCGGTCTCAAACAGCCCCAGCGGGCGCCCCTTGCCCGGCAGCCACTCGGCGCCATGATCGGTCACCAGCGCCGGCGTCGGCATCTGGCCCGCCACCGCGTAATGCAGCTTGCGGGCGCAGCTGTCCAGCGCCCCCACAAACATGGTGGCGTGCTTGTCCAGGCGGGTAGCCAGAAGCTCGTTATTGATGGTCTGCAGGATTTCCAGCAGGTCATCGTGCAATGCGTCCAGGTGGGTAAACAGCGGCTTCTCACGCAGCAGGTGCATGATGCTGTGCTTGATCAGTGCCGTAACCAGGGCCGAGGACACACCGTGGCCGGAAACGTCGACAAGATAGAAGGCGACAAAACGCTCGCCGAACAGGCCGTAGTCTACAAAGTCGCCACTGAGAAAAAGTGAGGGGACGAGGCGGTAAGCCGCTTCAATGCCGGCTGGGTACTGGTATGGGGTTCTCGGCAGCAGGTGCTGCTGGAGCAACCGGCCCGCCTCCTGATCCCGCTGCAACACCTCGATATTATCCCGCAGCTCGCGGTTGCGCCGCTCCAGCGTCTCGCGGTACTCGCGGTTTTCCTGCGCCAGGGTTTCCGCTTCGGTTATGCGGGAAATGGCATGGGCGATCACCGCATAGTCTTCGATGGGCTTGAGCAGATAGTCACTGGCACCCAGACGCAATGCCTGAACCACATCGCTGACTTCGCTGTTGGATGCCAGCACCACCACCGGCGTATCCGGGCTGGAGAGCTTGATTTTGCGCAGCACCTCAAGGCCGCCCATATCCGGCAGGTGCAGGTCGGTGACCACCAGCTGGAACAACCCCGGGGCGAACTTGCCGATACCCTCGATGCCGCTCTGCGCCAGGGTGACCCTGAAGCCGAGGCCAATCAATGACCCCATGACAAAATCCCGGGACTGCTGATCAGCCTCGATCAACAGCAGTGACTGGCGCTCGCGCACAGGTCAGGCCAACTCGGTCATTATTGTGTACTCAGAAGGCAAAGGGATCGGTCTCGCTCTCGGCGCCGGTCTCTGTGGCGCTATCACCGCCAGCGCCACCCTCGGCGGTATCCTCATGGGAGGAGGCGCCATCCTTGATCAGGAACTCGCGGCGCTGCAGGTAGGCATCGCGCAGCAGAACATAGCGATCGCCCTGCAGCAGGGATTCCGTGCTGAGGTAGCTGGCCCGGGTCTGTACCATATCGCCAAAGAGAAAGGAGAGCTGGGTGCGCTCGTGATCTACGTACGCCATGGGGTTGGTATAGAAATCCACCCAGCCGCCGGGCACATCCCTGACGGTGTAAGGCCCCAATAATGGCAGCACAACATAGGGGCCCGCCGGCACGCCCCAGACCGCCAGGGTCTGGCCGAAGTCCTCACCATCGTTAGGGTCCAGCCCCCAGTGCTGCGCGACATCAAACAGACCCGCCACGCCAACCGTGCTGTTGATCAGAAAGCGACCCGCGTCATTGCCGGCCTGCCGCCACTTCCACTGCAGCACGCTGTTCAGGGAATTGGTGATTTCCCCCAGGTTGCCGTAGAAGTTGCTGAAACCGGACTGCATGAAAATCGGTGTCACCTCACGGTAGGTGACTGAGACGGGCTTGAGGAACCAGCGATCGGCGGCGTCATTGAAGCGAAATACCGCGCGGTTTACCCCCTCCCAGGGGTCCTGGCTTGCGGAGTCCTGGGCGCCGCCGAATTCCGCCGCGGGATCGAAACCGTATTCGTCCTCAAGCGAAGAACCAGCGGCGGAACCGGCTGGGTTATCAGCCGCTGCCGGGGCGGCTGTTCCAGCTGCGCCGCTGGCAGCCTGGGCGTTATCTCCAGCGTCCGGGCCTTCGCCAGCAGACGCAGCGGGCTGCTGCTCGGGAGTAACGTCGGTAAAGGGATCATCCTGTCCCTGCGAAGTGAAAGGTAGCGCCAGCAACGCCAAAAGCGTCAGTGAAGGCAACCTGTGTGTGCATCCCAGCAAAAGCCTGCTCCTATCCTAACCAGACATGAAAGTGACAGATTTTACCGCCCGGGAGGAACCTGAACCACCCTTGGCAGCATAGCAGCCGGCCAGTTTTAGCGGCTGTCATCGACTTTTTTCGATTAAATGCGACTCACCTTAGCCCAGCGATGATACCGGCCCGCAGAAACTTCTCGAGGATGTCACGCCCGAACGACACCAGCACATCGGGCTGCGGGTGCTTCATCTCCCCAGCCAAAGTTTCCAGCAAATCGCGCCCGCACAGCTCGCCGGCTTCCGCCAGTTGCAGCAGCCGCGCGGTCACCGCGTTGGCTTCCATAAAGCCCACTTTCTGTCCCCTGTCGCGGTACACCAGCAGGAAGGTTGCTGCCTGCGGGGGCTGCTCGGGCTGAAAGTTGGGGCCAATAAGGTGCACCGGGTAGCGATAACTGAGATTCCAAACCAGCGGCGACACCACCGGCACCCGCGCCAGCACATCCCCCTGCGGCTGCAGGTTCGCGGGAACTTCCGCATCGCTGACATCCAGCGCCAGCTCCACCCATTCATAGTGAGCCAGCTCCAGCAGAAACGGCGGATCACAGGGGCGCGGCTGATGCTCGTTTTGCAGGTAGTGGAGAAATTCCTCGCTGATTTGCAGAAAATATGGACTGCGGGAGGCGTGAAGATGGACAAAGCTCCGCACTAACTGATGCCAGTCAGCCTCACTGTAGAGCTTGCGCAATACCGGGAAGCCGCTGGCAATAAACGATTCAATATTGTTGTAAATCAGCTGCCGGTAAATGGCGAGCCGCCGATCCTCCACACCCGGCGGCGCCGGGTGCCGGCTGGGGTCGCGCAGGTGTGCCGCAAAGTCCCGCTGCAGCCGTTGAAACCCGCCCTCGCGCTCACCAGCTCCACCCTCGCCCGGCCCCGCCGGGCCGCTATTAGCGGTCTCGCGCATAGGACACCTCTCTGGGGGCAAGCTGTTTTACATGCTTCTGAATGTCGCGAATGCGCCCCACCTCCTCAAGCAATTCCGGCATGGGTGGCAGATTGAAATCCCGTTCGAGCAGTGTGGGAATGGGGCCATAGCATTTATACGCCTCCCCGAGCAGCTGCCACACCGGATCGATCACCGGCGCACCGTGGGTGTCCACCTTGAGATCTTCCGCCTCGTCGTAATGGCCGGCCACATGGGCGTAAGCGATTCGGTGCCCGGGCAGCCCGCGCAGGAATTCCAGCGGATCATACCCGTGGTTGATGCCGTTAACGTAGATATTGTTGACGTCCAGCAGCAGCGCACAATCCGCCTCGTTAAGCACCGCATTGATAAACTCCAGCTCACTCATCTCACAGCCTGGCGCGGCGTAATAGGAGACATTCTCCATCGCAATACGCTGGCCCAGGGCGTCCTGGACCCGCTGGATGCGCTCCGCCACATAGCGAACCGCCTCCTCGGTAAACGGAATCGGCAGCAGGTCGTACAGGTGGCCGTGGTCGGAGCAGTAACTCAGGTGCTCGCTGTAACAGCGGATGCCGTGCTCACGCATAAACGCCTTAATAGAACGCACGAGATCCATATCCAGGGGGGATGGCGAGCCGATGGAAAGGGAGAGGCCGTGAATCACAAACGGAAATCGCTCCGTCTGTTCGCGCAGCCAGCGCCCAAAGCGGCCACCGACACCGATCCAGTTTTCCGGTGCCACCTCCAGAAAATCGACCGCGGCCGGCGCAATTTCTTCGCGCATCATGGCGCGGCGCAGGCCGAGGCCGGCTCCCTGCACAGGGTAGGCCATGGGGGCGCTGTTGGCGTGTGGCTTGGACTCGGCGGTTTTCATGCGGCGTGTCATTAACTCACTGCGGGAAGGAGAATTCGGGAAAGACGAAACTGGGCATTATGAGGGACAAGTTCAGCGGGGGCGGTTTGCACCCCCACTGCGGCCGCTCGGGTCAAACCCGATCAGGGCCAAGCGGGGAAGACGGCTTTATCCGCCGCACTTGCCCTCGCCGCATTTACCTTCTTTTTTCTTACCCTCTTCTCCGCACTTGCCTTCGCCGCACTTACCTTCGCCACACTTGCCCTCTTTTTTCTTGCCGTCGGCGTCATGCTCACTCAGCATGGCCAGGCTATAACCGGAGGACAGTTCTTCGGCCGCAAAGGGGTTGGCATCACTGACGATACCGGCGGAAACATTCAGGGACGCCGACGCCAGAAAAGCGGCGCCTACAGCGGCTGCAATCGGTACATTCTTCTTAGTCATAACATTTCTCCTTTTGAATACCCTAGATTCTAAACGACCTTGGTTTCACGCAGTTTTTCAACACGGTTTCCAGACACCGCTCTAGGTGTCTGTGACAGGGTTTTCTCTTAAATTTCTACCGAAACCCTCGGTCACCCACGTCAGTTTAATGCGCCAGCCCCCTAACCAGTGACAGCTTACGCACTGAACACCGGAACGTATCAGTCACTTAACCGTAAAGTTGCCTCAATTTCCGCGCTAATTAAAGTGCTTTCACGTGTTTTCCGGCAAGTCATCCTCTGTGCACCCCCACTAAGTGGCAGCGCCAATGGGCCTGCGGCAGGCCCCGCTCACCACAACAGCGAGCGCGAGCGGAGCAGGCGGGGCTGGGAATAACTAGAGAAATCAGGACGAAAAACGCAGGCCGGCCTGCTCGATTTCCTGCCACTGCTTGCGCAGCCGCTTCACCGATACCGGCATCAGGGTCTTGAGGGACTGGGCGAACAGCGAGACGCGGAATTCCTCCAGCAGCCAGCGGTACTGCACCAGCGGCGGCTCTGCCATCAGGGTGCGGTAGACGTGCTGGGCGAGCAAGCCCTGCAGCGGCTCCGCCGCCTGCTGGTACTCCGCCTGCAGGCGGCGGTCCCGGTTCGGGTCGAGCGCGGCTTTTTCCAGCCGCAGGGTAATGCCCTTGAGGTAGCGGCCGTACTGGCGCAGCCACTCCCGCGGGGTATCGAACAGGAAACCGCGATAGAAGAGGCCGGCCAACTGCTGCTGAATGTCCCCCACCGCCATCGCCACCGCCAGATTCTTCTGCTGCTTAATGTGCTTGCGCAGCGGCACCAGGTCGGCCAATGAACGAATCAGCAAGCTGGCGATATCCTGTGCCACCTCCACCAGTTCGCCCTCCCGCTCCAGCGCTGCAAGAAAGCCTTCCGCCGATCGCGGCCACTGCTCGTCGGGCCAGAACAATTCCTTCGCCGCCGCCATCAGGATATCGTCGGCCACCTCTTCCCGGCGCCCCAGGTCGGCGGCGGAGAGACCCAGCTCCTTGCCGCGCAACAGTTCCTTGCGCAGGTACTTGGTCTTTTCCGGCAGGTGCAACAGCGCCAGCCGGCAGATACCGGCGCGGGTGATACGGCGGGCGTCTGCGGGGTTGTCCAGCAGGCGCAGGGCCACGCTGTCGCCGCAGTCTTCCAGTGCCGGGTAGGCCCGCATCTTGAGCCCGCCCTGGTCCATGGTGTGGGTTTCCGGCAGGGTGCCGAAATCCCATTGAGTGATGCCCTCGCGCTCGAAGTCATCACCGGCGCTGGCGATTTCCTGCTGCACCCGATCCCGGTAGCGCTCCTGCAGCCCGGCGAGGTCGCGCCCCTGATCGAGCAGCTTGCCGCCCTCGTCCAGCACCTGGATATTAAAGCGGTAGAAATCTTCGAGGCTGGCCTCTGCGCGCTCCCAGGCCTCATCCGGCAGATCCTGCGCGGTCTGCCGCTTCAGCTCCTGCGCCAGCACCTGCCAGAGGGGAAGGTTGTCGGGCCGCATTCTTGGCAGGGCGCGATCCACCGCCGCCGGCACCGGCACAAAGTATTTGCGCCACTGCTTCGGCAGCCCTTTCACCAGAGCGATGCACTTGTCCCGCAACAGCCCCGGCACCAGCCATGACAGGCGCGGCCCGGGCACCTGATGCAAGGCGGCCACGGGTACGCGAATACTTACCCCGTCCTCGGCGCTGCCCGGCTCGAAGTGATAGCTGAGGGGAAACTCGATGCCGCCGGTCTGCAGGGAATCGGGAAACTGGGCCTCGCCGATATGATCCGTGCTCTGCTGCATGAGTAAATCCCGCGGGACCATCAACAACTCCGGATCGCTCGACTCAGCCTGCTTGCGCCAGTGTTCAAAGCCGGCCAGGTTGACGATATCCTGCGGCAGGCGCTCGTCGAAGAAACGGTAGATCACCTCATCATCGACGACGATATCCCGCCGGCGCGACTTGGCTTCCAGATCCTCGAGTTCCTCCAGCAGGGCACGGTAATGCCGGAAGAAACGCCCCTTGCCGCGATAGCGCTGTTCCACAATCGCCTGGCGAATAAACACCTCACGCGCCACCTGTGGATTCAACTTGCCGTAATGGATGCGCCGTTTTTCCACCAGCACCAGCTCATAGAGCGTTACTTTTTCGTACGCCATCACCCTGCCGGCGCGGGCATCGTAATGGGGCTCTGAGTAGCTGCGCTTGACCAGGTGTTCCGACACCGCCTGCACCCAGTCCGGCTCGATTTTGGCAACCGTGTGGGCAAACAGGCGGCTGGTTTCCAGCAGCTGGGCTGCGACCACCCAGCGCGGCGGTTTCTTGAACTGGCCGCTGCCGGGAAAAATATGGAAGCGGCGGTTGCGGCAGCCGAGAAACTCCTTGTTCTCGTCACGCACACCGATATTGCCGAGCAGCCCCGGCAAAATAGACCGGTGCACCGCCTCGTAGGTGGCCGCCTCGGGATGCTCTTTTAATTTCAGCTCGCGGGCGGCGATGCGCAGCTGGTGATGGATATCCCTCCATTCGCGCATACGCAACCAGGACAGGTAGTTCTTCTGGCACCACTTGCGCAACTGGTTCTGGCTGAGTGCCTGGCGCTGTTCTTCGAAGGCGTCCCACAGCTGCACATAGGAAAGAAAGTCCGACTGCTCGTGCTGCCACTGCCGGTGTTTTTCATCAGCGGCCTGGCGCTTTTCCGCCGGGCGCTCGCGGGGGTCCTGAACCGCCAGCGCACTAACGATAATCAGCAGCTCACGCAGGCTGTTGTTATCCCCGGCGGCCAGCAGCATACGACCGAGACGCGGGTCCAGCGGCAACCGGGACAGCGCCCGCCCCAGGGGTGTTACCTTGCCGCCGGCTGTGACCGCCTGCAATTCCTGCAGGAGCTTGTAGCCATCGTTGATGAGCCGGGGATCGGGCGGGTCGACAAACGGAAAATCGCGGATATCGCCAATGCGCAATTGCAGCATCTGCAGGATGACCGCGGCCAGGTTGGTGCGCAGAATTTCCGCATCGGTAAATTCCGGGCGCTGCTCGAAGTCGCGCTCCTCGTACAGGCGCACACAGACACCGGCACTCACCCGCCCGCAACGCCCCGCGCGCTGGTTGGCGCTGGCCTGGGAAATGGCCTCCACCGGCAACCGCTGGATCTTGCTGCGATAGCTGTAGCGGCTGACGCGGGCGGTGCCGGGATCGATCACATAGCGAATGCCGGGCACGGTGATGGAGGTTTCCGCGACGTTGGTGGCAAGCACGATGCGCCGCCCCTTATGGCCGTGAAAAACCCGGCTCTGCTCCGCCAGACTGAGGCGGGCATACAGCGGCAGTACCTCCAGCTGCGGAATCTGGGCATCGCGCAGGGCCTTGGCGCACTCGCGAATCTCCCGCTCGCCGCTCATAAAAACGAGAAGATCCCCCCCGCGACGGCCACTGTGTTTCTCTTCCTGCAGCAGTTCCTGCACGGCATCGATAATCTGGCCGCTGAGGTCGGCATCACTGTCTATTGGCGGGCGATAGTGAATCTCCACCGGGTAGGTGCGCCCGGACACTTCAATAATCGGCGCATCGTCAAAATGCCGGGAGAATTTCTCCAAATCAATGGTGGCGGAGGTGATGATCAGCTTCAGGTCCGGGCGCCGGGGCAGGATCGTTTTCAGGTAGCCGAGCAGGAAATCGATGTTGAGGCTGCGCTCGTGGGCCTCGTCGATAATCAGCGTGTCGTACTTGCTTAACAGGGGATCACGCTGAATCTCCGCCAGCAGGATGCCATCTGTCATCAATTTGACATGGGTGTGCTCGTCACTGTGGTCGGTGAAGCGCACCTGATAACCCACGGAGTGCCCGAGCGGCTGGTTCAGCTCTTCGGCAATGCGGTTGGCCACGGTGCGCGCGGCGATCCGCCGCGGCTGGGTGTGGCCGATCTGGCCATAGACGCCCCGCCCCAGCTGCAGACAGATTTTCGGCAGCTGGGTGGTTTTGCCGGAGCCGGTTTCCCCGGCCACCACCACCACCTGACTGGCGGCGATCAGTTCGGCGATTTCTTCGCGGCGCGACACCACCGGCAGCGCTTCCGGCCAGCGGATCTGCGGCAGCTTTTCCCGCCGCGCGCGGGCCAGCGCCTCGGAAGCCTGCAGGTCCTGCTGCAGCTGCGCCAGTATCCGCTCCGCAGGCTTGCCGGACTGTAAGCGTCGCCGCGCGTTGTCCAGCCCCTTGCGCAGGCGCTGCCGGTCGCGCCCCATGCAGTGGGCCAGCCGCTGCTCCATCTGGGCGCTCAGGGTGTCCAGGACGCGGAGGGCTTGTTGGGTTTCGGTGTGACTCATAATCCGGCAACTGACTGCAAACCGCCGATTATACCTGCTTGCCCCATGGCGGCTAAAGCCGCGCCGCCGCCAGCCACGCCACCTGTTGGCGCTGTTCTATACTCATTGCAATCGCATCCCCCGCCTCCGGGCAAGGGGAAACATGCAACCCTCCTCCGCCGCCTGCCCGAGGTACCGACATGCAAGAGTTCAAGCCAAAACCCCCTGCCGAGGCCGGCGAAATGCTGGGGCACCCCAAGGGTCTGTTCCTGCTGTTCGGCACAGAGATGTGGGAGCGGCTCAGCTATTACGGCATGCGCGGCATCTTCGTCTTCTACCTGACCTCCGCCACTGCGGCGGTGGCCTTTGGCTGGGAGCAGCTGTCGGAAGTGGAGCTGCAGTCGAAGGCGCTCAGTTATCTGGGCTGGTATGCCATGCTGGTTTACCTCACCCCCATCATCGGCGGCTGGGTGGCGGACAATAAATGGGGGCAACGCCGCTGCATTATGTTCGGCGGCACCCTGATGATGCTGGGCCAGTTTGCCCTCGGCTTCCCCCACGGCTGGCTGCCGGACGGCACGCAGATTTATATGCTGTGGCTGGGCCTGGCACTGCTGATTCTCGGCAACGGCTTCTTCAAACCCAATATCTCCACCATGGTGGGCGACCTCTACGACGAGGGGGACAAGCGCCGCGACACCGCCTTCACCATCTTTTACATGGGCATCAACCTGGGCTCCATCCTCGGCTATCTGGTCATTGGCTGGATTGGCGAAAAGGTGGACTACCAGTTGGCCTTTTTCGTTGCCGGCCTGGGGATGGCGCTGGGCCTGCTGCTGCAGATGACCCAGGCCAACCGCTATCTCGGCAATGTGGGCAACCAACCCTCGGCGCAACTGGGATTGAAGCGTGATGTGGGCGACCGCCACAAGCCACTGACAACGGAGGAGCGCGACCGCATCAAAGTTATTCTCATTCTCGGTGTTTTTACCGTCATCTTCTGGGCCGGCTTCGAGCAGGCGGCGGGGTCCATGAACCTCTTCGCCAAGTACAACACAGACCTGAACGTCGGCGGTTTCGAGATTCCCGCCAGCTGGCTGCAGATGGTCAACCCCCTGTTTATCATCATCCTGGCGCCGATCATGGCCAGCATCTGGGTGGGACTCGGTGACCGCGAGCCCGACTCGCCGGGGAAGTTCAGCATGGGGCTGGTATTTCTGGGGCTCGGCTTCGTTTCCATGGTGGGCGCGGCGCTTCAGATCGGCGACTCGGAAACCGCCAAAGCCAGCCTCTGGTGGCTGGTGGTGGCCTATATCTTCCACACGATTGGCGAGCTGTGTCTGTCACCCATCGGGCTTTCGATGGTGACCAAGCTGTCGCCGCTGCGCTACCTGTCGCTGATGATGGGGCTCTGGTTCGCCTTTATCGGCATTGCCAATAAGGGCGCCGCGGAGATCGGCAAACTGGTGGGCGAATCCGGCCCGCTGGTTACCTTCGGTGGCGTGGCCATCGCCGCTATCGGCGCGGGCATTATCCTGTTCTTTATCCGCGAAAAACTGGTGGACTGGATGCACGGTGCCGAACAGTGCCACACCGAAGTGGGAGCGACCACCAAGGAGGAAATCGGCATTACCGCCGACCATGATGGAATCCCGCCGAAGCACTTCAGCGGCAAGGAATAGGGACCGCGAGGAGCAGCCCCGGCCATCACGGCAAGGCAAGCAGCAACAGCAACAGTAACAGTAACAGTAACAGCAACACAGACAACACAAGGGGCGACCGTCGCATAGCGGCCGCCCCTTCTATTTATCTGCAATCTGCAATCTGCAATCTGCAATCTGCAATCTGCAATCAAAGGGTAACCACCAACGCTGCCGCCATTAAAGCTTTTAACCGTTTTAACGACTGTAACGGCATCGACGCCTTCACTGACGCCTTCACTTTAACGCTGTTAACTTAACCCCAGATTTGGCTTGAATGCTCTTAGCTGAACGGTCTTATTCTTGCGGCCTTGCGGCGCGTCTCCGCACAACCGGTTAGCGGCCTTTGACCAGACGCCCGATGGCCCGGTCGAGCCCCTCCAGGGTCATGGGGTACATTCGCCCCTCCAACAGCTGGCGGGTGATGCCGATACTGGAGGTATATTGCCAGTATTCCTCACCCACCGGATTCAGCCACACCACATCGGGATAGTGATCGGTAACCTGCTCCATCCAGACCGCGCCCGGCTGCTCGTTCATATGCTCCACGCTGCCGTAGCGATGGGTAATCTCGTAGGGTGCCATGGAGGCATCACCCACAAAGATCACCTTGTAATCCTTGCCGTAGGTGCGCAGCACTTCCAGCAACGGTGTGGTTTCACTGTAACGGCGCTGATTGTCTTTCCACAGGTGTTCATAAATGAAGTTGTGAAAGTAGTAATACTCCAGGTGCTTGAATTCCGTGCGACAGGCCGAGAACAGTTCTTCACACACTTTCACGTAGGGGTCCATGGAGCCACCCACATCAAAGAAAATCAGCACTTTGATGGCGTTGTGGCGCTCGGGCACCATCTTGATATCCAGCAACCCCGCGTTGCGGGCCGTGGAAGAGATGGTGTCATTCAGGTCCAGCTCTTCGGCGGCGCCGGTGCGGGCAAATTTTCGCAGCTTGCGCAGCGCCACCTGAATATTGCGGGTACCCAGGGTGATGCTGTCATCGAGATTCTTGAACTGCCGCTTTTCCCATACCTTGGCCGCAGAGCGGTTGCGGCTGCTGCCGCCCACCCGTATCCCCTCCGGGTTATACCCGCTGTTGCCAAACGGGCTGGTACCGCCGGTGCCGATCCAGCGGTTGCCGCCACTGTGCTTTTTCTTCTGCTCTTCCAGCCGTTTCCGGAACTCTTCGAGCAGTTTTTCCAGCCCACCCAGACTGTCGATTTTGGCCTTTTCCTCCTCGCTCAGCTGCTTGAGGAACTCTGCCCGCAGCCAATCCTCAGGGATCATCTGCTCGAGCACATCATCGAGGGTTTCCAGGTCTTTGAAGTAGGCACTGAAGGCGCGGTCGAACTTGTCGAAATGCTTCTCGTCTTTGACCAGGCAGGTGCGCGCGAGGAAATAAAACTCCTCGAGATCGGCGAATACCAGCCGCTGCTGCAGCGCTTCCAGCAACGACAGCAACTCGGTTATGGAAACCGGCAGCTTGAAACGGCGCAGGTTGAGAAAAAAACCAATCAGCATAATCTTAATCAGACGTTGATAGACGGCAGAACCCTGCCGGCAAATTGCCAACGGCAGCCGATGAGCGACGGGCTTGCCAGCGAGAGGGAACCAGCTGGAAAACTGGCGACCACAAGCACCGCAGGCAGGCCGCCCTGAAAACACTCACGGCCAGCGTCAAAAGGCTCGCGCTAGCGACCAATGGCCAATGACTAATGACTAATGACTAATGGCCAGTAATTAATAGCCACTTCATGGCCTGGCCGCCCTGATCGTCAGGTCCGCAACGAAACTCACCGGGCCGCTTTCCTTAACACTTCGCCACCTAGCCGCTAACGACTGCGGCCACCCCGGTAACGATTCTTCCTTCAGCGGTTTTCCCGCCGAGACATAAAGGCCAGGCGCTCGAGCATATGCACGTCCTGCTCATTTTTCAGCAGTGCGCCATACAAGGGTGGAATCGCGCTGGTGCCATCGCTGTTCTTGAGAACTTCCTCGGGAATATCGTCGGCAAGCAGCAACTTGAGCCAGTCGATCAGTTCGGAGGTGGAGGGCTTTTTCTTCAACCCCGGCACTTCGCGCAGCTGGAAAAAGATATCCATCGCCTCGGCCACCAGCTGACCCTTGATGCCCGGATAGTGGACATCGACAATTTTCTGCATGGTGTCCCGGTCGGGGAAGCTGATGTAGTGGAAGAAGCAGCGGCGCAGGAAAGCGTCGGGCAGTTCTTTCTCGTTATTGGAGGTGATGATAACAATGGGACGCTGCCGGGCTTTTACTGTCTCGCCGGTTTCATAGACGAAGAATTCCATCCGGTCCAGTTCCACCAGCAGGTCGTTGGGGAACTCGATATCCGCCTTGTCGATCTCGTCGATCAGCAGAACCACCCGCTCATCGGCATCGAAGGCTTCCCACAGTTTGCCGCGTTTGATGTAGTTGCGGATATCGTGAACCCGGTCCACGCCCAGCTGGGAGTCCCGCAGACGGGATACCGCATCGTATTCATACAGGCCTTGCTGAGCCTTGGTGGTGGACTTGATGTGCCACTGGATCAGCCTGGCTCCGAGGCTGCTGGCCACCTCTTCGGCCAGCAGGGTCTTGCCGGTGCCGGGCTCTCCCTTGATCAGCAGCGGGCGCTGCAGGGTGACGGCCGCGTTGACCGCCATCTGCAGGTCTTCGGTGGCCACGTAGCTGTCGGTGCCGGTAAATTTCATCGTCACTCCAGTCTCTAATACAGGCAGATGTGCCGATGGTAAAAGATTGCGCAACGACTGCCAAAGACGGAATCGGCCAAAGGGAGTGACAGGGGTGAGCGGGAAGCGAGCGCTGCGGAAAAAAGGAATGGAGGTCAGGCGATTTCAGTGCTGCGGCGCAGCACCACCTGACGGCCCTTGTCGGTAATGTACCAGCGAATACCCAGGTGACTGTGAATCTTGCCGACCATCTCCAGTACCAGCAGGCTGTTGAGCGCCCGCGCCACCGAGTTGGTTTCCATGGCCCCCTCGTGCACCACACCGTGCAGTGAGCGGAACACGCAGTCACCAGTATTCAACAGCTTGAGTACCTGCAGGGCATTGTCATCGAGCTTGCGGATCTGGTTGAAGTCCAGGCTGGGGCCCTGCTCCGGATCACTCTCGATCTCATGCTCCAGCAGCGGCATCATCTCCAGCTGCATGGCCCGCAGTTCCTGCTCGAGACTCTCCACCCGGGCCCGCGCAATACTTGCATCGCGCAGCTGGCGCCTGGCCGCATTGAATACAAACACCCGCGAGGCGATGGCGGCGAGCAGGCAGTAGCCGGTAAAAAGCAGCAGCCGCGAGGGATCCCCCTGTATCTCGATCAGCAGATCACTCTGGGTGAACTTCAGGAAAATCGGCACCATTAATGCGCCGCTCAACCCCAAAATGAGGCAGCGCGCCAGACCCGCTGGGTCCTCCTCGGTAAACAGCATCTGGTAATAATTCACCAGGCCACCGAGTATCCCGGAAACCAGCATCACCGCGGCAAGTATGAGCAGGTGGTCGAGCATCCGTAATCCTCTGCCAGGCACACTCGCTGCGCCCGCGGCCCCTAATGACCCAATGATGTCAGAATGTCAGTCGCCATTCGATCGGATGACTCTGCGCCACAGGCGCAGATCAGCCTTATAGATATAGCAGCTGCCAACCTGCCGCGTGGAGGCGAAAGTGGCAAGCGGCGACTAGTTCTGCGGCCCGGGCGGAAGGGGGGACATTGATGGGCAGCGGGGCATTAACAGGACGGGTTAAGGCTCATTGAGATAGGGATCATGTTCCGCCTCTCGCAGCTTTCGCCGCCGGCGGTTGATCAACAGGGAAAACAGGCCCCAGCCACCGAGCAAGCCAAGAGCCCCCGCCGAGGCAAAAACCAGGTTGGCGGTCACTTCCGGGGCGGCGCCATCGTCTTCGAACAGGGTCTGGTACACAAACAGCGGCAAGACCGGCATCGCCGGCGCATCCGGTGCCTGTCCACCCCGGGCCGGCAGCAGCAACACCGCGGCAACGACGATGAGAATCGCCCGGCGCAGCCAGCTCCACTCCCAGTTGCGCATAAACCACCAGCCCGCCGCCAACAGCACCAGGGTGCTGCCAGCGTAAATCATCCAGGCCAAACGATATTCTTCCAGCATAGGTCTACGCCCTGAGTCCCTGTTCTTTATTTGTCAAAATTACTCAAACTGCGGCACCGCCACAGAAACCTTAACCATTCCGCACTAACAATGCGGCAACGCCTCAATCACCCACCCAGGTAACGACGTGCTCTTCAAAATCATCGGGATGCACATACTCCTCGCTGATTACGGCACCGCGCACGGAGATACCGGCCTCGTGCACAGAGTCCCGACGGCCGGACACCAGCGGGTGCCAGTCCGCCAGCGGGCGCCCTTCCGCCAGGGTCCGGTAGGCACAGGTTGCGGGGAGCCAGCCAAACGCCGGCACATCCTGCGCGCGCAACTGGATACAGTCCGGCACCAGCTTCTTGCGCTCGGGATACTGGCTGCACTGGCAGGAGTGGCTGTCCAGCAGACGGCAGGCGACATTGGTGGTAAATACTTCGCCGCTGTCCTCGTCCTCTAGACGGTGGAGGCAACAGCGCCCGCAGCCATCACAGAGGGATTCCCACTCGGACTCCGTCATTTGCTCGAGGGATTTAGCCTGCCAGAATGGACGTGTACCCAAATCACTCTCGCCGATCACCGCGCGCCTTCCAGCTGCCATTTACCACCCACCACCTAGCGCTGCAGCTTGCTGTTTTGCGCGGCAATCCCGCTCATTTCGCTATCCACCACCGGCGGCATCTGCAGGTAAAAACCCCGCTCGCCGATTTCGTCCAGCACCTTGGCCGCGTTGGCCCGGCCCAGTTTTTTTTCCGGGGTCAGTAGCATGGTCATCACATGCCTGGGCTGGCCAAATAATTCGAGCAGTTTTTCAGGCACCCTCTGCAAGCCCTCGCGCTTGTCGACGTAGAGGTACATTTCATCGTCGCGGGAGCTGCGATAGATATCACAAACCGTTTTCAAACTACTTACTCTCCGACTCTTCCAGGGACACACCCAGTGTTTGCAGCAGAACGCCACCAATCAACTCGCCGCGCCAGCCGCACAGCCTTCCCTCCAGGCCCGGAGACTCCGCCTGCACCAGCGACTCCAGCTCTTTTTTGCGCACGAGAATTTCTGGCGGCAGCCCCTCACGCTCAGCCACGTCGTTGACGGACCTGCGCAGCTCTTTCAGGATTTCGCCCTGCCGCCGGCTGAGAGGCTGCGGTAAAGCCGGGGGGGCGTCCGTACGCTCGCAGGCGCGGGCGATGATGTCGAGCAGGGTAGCACCATACTCGCGCAGTGTGCGCCCCTCCAGCCCGGGCTGCGCCATGGCTGCCGGGTGATCCGGGAGCTGTTGCGCGAGGTTGAGACAAACCGCCTCCTTGAGCAAATGGTTGCGGGGCATATCCCGCAGGCGCGCTTCGCGCTCACGCCAGGCACACAGGTCCTGCAGGGCGGCGAGCTGCTTGCCGCGCAGGCGCCATGCGCCCTTTACCTTCTGATAATAAAGTTCCGGCGGCTGCGGATTGCGGGCCGCGGCGATCAACTGTGCGCAATCCTCCTGCAGCCACTCGAGGCGGTCCATCTCGCGCAAACGCTTCAACAGGAGCGCATAGATATGCGGCAGCCAGGCCACGTCGAGGGCTGCGTAATTTTTTTGTGCTTCGCTCAGTGGTCGCTGCAGCCAGTCCGAGCGCGTCTCGCTCTTGGGCAGTTCTATATTGAGAAGCGTCTTTACGGCGGCGGCGTAACCGAGACCGGCGCCGAGGCCGCTGAGGGCGGCGGCGATCTGGGTATCGAAGATGGGTTCTGGGATTGCATCGAGCAGCCGGTCGAGTGTTTCCAGATCCTCACTGCAACTGTGCATGATCTTGGTGACACCGGTATCCAGAAGCAGCGCCCGCAGCGGTTCGAGATTTTCGATCGCCAGGTTGTCGATCAGATAGCTGTGCTGGCCATCGCCCACCTGAACCAGTGCCGGTTGCGGATAAAAAGTTCGGCTGCGCATAAACTCGGTGTCCAGCGCAATCGCCTTCTGCTGCCGCCACTTATGGCAAAGCTCCGCCAGTTCTTCACTGCTATCCACCCAGCGCGGCGTGGTATCTACATTCAGCATCAGGACTCCCGGCCGCCGGCGAAAAACGCCGTGCGACTGTTGAAGGCGTGCGCCAGGGTGCCGCCGTCGATATATTCGAGTTCGCCACCAATGGGAACACCGTGGGCGATGCGGCTGACGGCAACCCCGCAAGCGCGGGCACGCTCGGCGATAAACTGGGCTGTGGCCTCGCCCTCCACGGTGGGGTTGGTGGCGATGATCAGTTCCTGCAGCGGCTCATCAGCCAGCCTGCGCTCCAGCAGATCCATACCGAGGTCCCCGGGGCCGACACCGTCAATGGGCGACAGATGCCCGTGCAGAACAAAGTAGCGGCCGTGGTAATTGCCGGCCTGCTCGATCGCCAGCACGTCGGCGGGGGTCTCGACCACACAGAGAGATTTTTCATCGCGGCGGCTGTTAGCGCAGAGCGCGCAAATTTCCTGCTCTGTCAGCGTACGGCACTGGCCACAGCGGCCAACCCGCTCGATGGACTGCTCAAGGGTTCTCGCCAGCTTACCGGCGGCGTCGCGGTCTTTCTCCAGCAGATACATCGCCATGCGCTGGGCGGATTTGGGTCCGACGCCCGGCAGGCAGCGCAACGCGCTTATCAATTCTTCGATCAGGGGGCTGAACATGCAGATTTTGCCTGGAGATTATTACCTGGAGACTATTGCCTGAAGACGATTACCTGTTTGGACGAGCCAAATCAGAAGGGAAACTTGAAACCATCGGGCAGGTTCAAACCCGCGGCCAGCCCACCCATCTGCTCTTTCTGCAGCTCCTGGGTTTTTTCCTCCACTCGGCGCACCGCGTCGTTGACCGCCGCCGCCAACAGGTCCTCCAGCATTTCCTTGTCCTCGGACAGCAGACTGGGATCGATATTCACCGCAGTCACATCATGGCGTCCGTTCATGGTCACCTTGACCATGCCGGCACCGGCCTCGCCACAGACGCGCAGATCTGTCAGCTGCTGCTGCATCTTCTGCATTTTTTCCTGCATGTCGGCCTGCATTTTCTGAGCCTGCTGCATCAAATCGCCCAAACCTTTCATGATTCACCTCTTACTGAATACTTTCAGCGAAAAATTTTGCGCTGCACTTTGCTGATTGCTGATTGCTGATTGCTGAGCCTGCAGCTTTAGTTGGACTCTGCCAGGTATTCCAGGGTTTCCGGCACCAGCTCGGCCCCCAGCTCGGCCTGCAGCTCCCGCACCAGCGGGTCCTGGGACAGCGCATCGCGGGCCGCCACCGCGCGCGCCTCGCGGGTCGCCGCCGCCAGCCTGGCCGGGGTACCGCCGTGCACCTGGCCCACCTGGATATAAACCGTGACCGGCTGCTGGAAAAAGTCACTCAACACATCCGCCAGGCGGCGCTGATGCACCTCGTCATACAGGCTGCTATAGGACTCATCCAGGGTAAAGGACAGTATATTGTCCTGCCGCCCCACCAGTTCCAGATGGAAGCCGATAGAGTGCAGAATCCCGGTCACCCCCAGCTGGCCATAGAGCGCAGGCCAGCTGCCGCTGGTCAATGACTCAAGGCGGGCGCTCGGGCCACTCTGGTGCGGCGCTCGGGCCACTCGCGGCTGCGGAGCCGATACCGGGTTAGGTGCTGAGCTGGATGCTGAATTAGGAGCCGCGGACTCCACCGCCGCCACCTTATCCCGCAACAGCGCCCGCAGGGCAGCGCGCTCATCGCCGGCGGGCTCAGGCGCCTGAGTATTGGCGACCCGTTCCTGCAAGGCCTGCTGAGGGGCTATCCGCTCAGGCGCAATATCGGTTCCGGCAACGGAGCGGGCCTCCACACTGCCAGCCGCGGTCTCTGGCGTGTCGAACTGCTGCGGCTGCGCCTGACTCGGCTCCGGCTGGAGCTGAGTCGGCTGGCCGCCCTGCCCAGCCGGCTCGAGTATCTCCGCAGGAGTATCCCCTGGCTGCGGATGCGAATCCTCCACATGCCAGGGGGGAGCGCTGTCGGCGGCTACCCCACGGGGTGTATTCGCCGGGGCTTGCGAGGCCGCGCTATGCACCGGTTGTTCGGCGGCCGGAGCGGCTAAGGAGGACCCGGGTTCCTGCCAGGCTGAGGGCTCTTGTTTGGCTGAGAGCTCTTGCCAGGCTGGAGGCTCCTGCCTCGCTGAGGGCTCTTGTTTAGCTGAAGGCTCTTGTTTAGCTGAAGGCTCCTGCCTCGCTGAGGGCTCCTGTTTGGCTGAGGACTCCTGCCTGGCTGAGGGCTCCTGCCTGGCTGAGGGCTCCTCACCAGCGACTGGCTGGTGCACCGGGCCGGGTGTCACCGTACCTGTAGGCTGGGCAGAAGCATCCATCGAGGCTGGAAGCGGAGCCTGTGCCGCCACATTAACAGCGAAATTAACGGCGGGGCCGGCCTCAGCCGGCGGTGTTACCGCCTGGGGCTTTTTTGCCGCCGGTTCCTCCACGGGCTGCGGCGCTTCACCGGACGGGCTCGCCTGTGCCGGCAGTGGGGCAGTGGGCACATCGGCCACCCCCTGCGGTCGGAATGCGAGCATGCGCAACAGGGCCATTTCAAAACCACTGCGGGGGTCCGGCGCCAGCGACAGATCGCGCCGCGCGTGCAGCGCCATCTGGTAATAAAGCTGCACGTTCTCCGGCGCCAGCAGGCCGGCA
Organism: Microbulbifer aestuariivivens; assembly: GCF_039545115.1. Classification (NCBI taxonomy): domain Bacteria; kingdom Pseudomonadati; phylum Pseudomonadota; class Gammaproteobacteria; order Cellvibrionales; family Microbulbiferaceae; genus Microbulbifer; species Microbulbifer aestuariivivens. The sequence continues at coordinate 194,547 of NZ_BAABRT010000003.1, forward strand.
AAATGGCTGAGCCGCTCACCATCGCCGAGGGTGTTGTCTACCGATTGCGGCAATACCTGAGCCACGGCAATGCGGTGCAGGTTATTGGCCAGCTCGGCCAGGGCGGCGCCGTAGTCCGGGGCCTGCTCGGCCAGTTCGGCCACAGCGGCAAACAGGCTCTGGGCGCTTTCATCTGCCAAAGCCTGAAGCAGTTTCCACACCAGGCCGGTATCAATACTGCCGAGCATTGCCCTGACTTCCGGCTCGGCAATCTTGCCGCCGCCAAAGGCAATCGCCTGGTCTGTCAGACTCATGGCGTCGCGCATACTGCCATCGGCCGCGCGCCCCAGATGCCAGAGGGCGCCCTCCTCAAAAGGCACCATCTCCTGCCCCAATACGAAGCGCAGATGCTCCACCACCCGCTCGGGGCTCATATTCTTGAGGTTGAACTGCAGACAGCGAGACAGCACGGTCACCGGCAGTTTTTGCGGGTCCGTGGTGGCGAGCAGAAACTTGACGTGAGGAGGGGGTTCTTCCAGAGTCTTCAACAGCGCGTTAAAGGAACTGTTGGAAAGCATGTGCACCTCGTCGATGAGGTACACCTTATAGCGGCCGCGGGTCGGGGCGTACTGGACGTTCTCCAGCAGCTCGCGAGTGTCCTCCACCTTGGTGCGCGAGGCGGCGTCCACCTCGATCAGGTCCACAAAGCGTCCGTCGGCAATCTCCGTACAGGCGGCGCACTGGCCACAGGGCTCGGAACTCACACCCGTTTCGCAGTTGAGGCACTTGGCCAGGATGCGCGCGATAGTGGTCTTACCCACACCGCGGGTACCGGCAAAGAGATAGGCATGGTGGAGACGGCCATTATCGAGAGCATTGATCAGCGCCTGAAGCACATGCTCCTGACCGACCATCTCCCGAAACAACCGCGGCCGCCATTTGCGTGCCAGTACTTGATAACTCATCCGCTCTCCAGCGCCTGGGCGCCAACTGGTGACTTTTGCTAAGCGGCGGCCATTATAACGGCATCCGCGGCCCAGCACAGGATGGAGACTGGAAACCGCAACCAGCGCCCTCGTCCACTCCGCAGCGCATGTGTTATAAGTGTCGCAACGCCGCAGAAAACCAAAATTCGGGCTGGCGCCAGCATTACACGGAACCCAAGGACCCTCTCTGACCAATGAATAGAGCTCGGAAAACGCTTATGGAAAAGCTGTTTACCGAACACGGGCAGGCGCTGGTGAGATTCCTGTCGCGCATCGTCCGCAACACTGAGGACGCCGAAGACATCGCCCAGCAGGCCTACCTGCGCCTGCAGAAGCTCAGTGACGAGAAAGAGCTCGACAACCCCCGGGCCTACCTCTACCAGATCGCCAACAACCTCGCCATCGACCAGTTGCGCCGCGGCAAACTCCACACCGAATACGTCAACCAGCAGATCCCCGCCGAGGGGGAAACAGTCAGCGATGACCACGCCGACCAGCAGTCCCCGGAGCGGGTACTGGCAGCCCGCCAGCAACTGCAGTCCATCTACGAGGCCATGGACAGCCTGCCGGTGAAGTGCCGCCAGGCCTTCCTCCTGCACCGAAGCCGGGGCCTGTCCTACACAGAAATTGCCCGCGAGATGGATATCTCGGTCAGCAGCGTCGAGAAGTACATTCTGCAGGCCCTCAAGGCCTGCCGGCGTCGCGTCGACAGCCCCTGACCGGCATCGAACGCCGTGCGCAAGTGAACAATCACCACAAACAAGCATCAAAAAATGCACCGGAGTGGCCCGCCGGGAGCACCAGCGCACAAGCCTTGTGCACTCATATGCCGGTCTCAGTCACAAAAAGACTTGAGGTACCACCGCCCCCAGTCGTCTCATCTCAAAGCGCGGTCGCCTGAAAGCAAAAAACAGGGCAGAACGAACACTAAACGCTAAACTTTGCCCCGCGCCGCAAGATAAATTGCGATAAAATGGCGCAAGACCCAGAAAAAAGGTTGAAAATAGCGCCAGACTGTCAACTTGGCAAGATGCACCTTTTTGGATCGTTGCAGGGCTGCTGTTCCCGCCCCCAGCGGACCGCTCCCCACCGGCCGGACTGGCCCGCAGGGGTAGCGAGGTGAAGAAATAGAGCAGGAATAACAGCAGTGAACACAGCAGGCGTTCAAACAGTAGAAAATGAGCAGCGATTGGACCAGGCCTGCGCCTGGGTAGCGCGCCTGCGTTCAGACAGCGTCACCACTGCCGACCGCCGGGAGTTTGCCCACTGGCTGCAGGCATCCGCCGGCAACCGCGAAGCCTTCGACGAAATGGCCGAGCTGTGGGGCGACCTGGGCGCACTGAAACACCTGCCAATCGACACCCTATTCCCGGAGAGCCGCCCGAGTCTGGCTGCGCGCCAATCACTGGCAGCATCCAACGCGCCCGGCGCTAAAGCCAAGGGAACCCGGAAAACCAAAGGAGCCGGCCGCTGGGATTTCTCCCACTGGCTGCTGGGCAGCGGCGTCATCGCAGCCTGCCTGATGGTGACGCTGTGGATCGGCAACCAGTGGCTGGGGCAGGATGTGCAGGAGCAGCTCTACACAACCGCTGTGGGCGAGACCCGCACCGTTACCCTTCCAGATGGCTCCATCATCCAACTAAACACCAATACCGAACTGGTGGTCTCCTACAGCCGTGAAGAACGCCATACCCAGCTGGTGCGCGGTGAAGCCTTTTTCGACGTGGCCCGGCAGACCGCCAGACCCTTCACCGTTGCCGCCGGCAACGCCTGGATTCGGGTTCTCGGCACCGAGTTCAACGTAGAGCGCAGCCAGCAGACTACCCGCGTATCCGTCACCGGTGGCACAGTGGCGGTCAGCGAGACCTCCAGCGCCGCGGGCCTGCCTCCGCAAAGCGTGAAACTGGTAAAGGACCAGAAAGTCAGTGTTTCCAGCGCCGGCTTGGGCAGTGTTGCCAGAACTTCTGCGGAGCAGGCTCTGGACTGGACCCAGGGAATACTGGTCTTCGAAGACACGCCCCTCGCGGAAGCCCTCGATGAGCTGAACCGCTACCTGCCGGTGCCCGCAAAGGCCGACCCCACCGTGGCCGGGCTCAGCCTATCGGGCACCTTCGAGCTGTCCGACCCGGACAGCACCCTCAAGGCCATCACCGCCGCCCTCGACCTCAGTGCCGACCAGAGTGACCCTAACCTGACTCTCTTGTCTCCCTCTCACAACTAAGATATAAAAACCCGCAGGGGCGGCCGTTATATCCAGCCACAAGCTGGATACGCCCGATAAAACCATATAAATACTCTGCCGGCGCTTACCCGCGCCTGTGGAACCACGCTAAGCGGGCGACTCTTTGAACTCTCGGGCCACACTTACCCTGGCGCTTTTGATGGCACTGATGATTGCTCCCCCCTCCGGAGCGACCGCCATCTGTCCGCAGGAAGGCGTGAGTCTCCCCTCCGGCACCCTCTCCCGCGCCCTCATCGCCCTTGGCCGCCAGTGCAAGATTTCCGTTCTGGTTCAGACCGCGTCCGCCGATAACTACCTCGTGAGCGAACAGGCCCTGACCCCCGAAGATGGCGCCTTCGAGCCGATCCTGTCACAACTGCTGGACGACTCGCCGTTCACCTTCCAGCGGATCAGCCCGAGGGCCGTGGCTGTGGTGAAGCGCGAAATGGACGCGAAAGACATCGACGAGCTGGCCCCGCGCCCCGCCGGTCGCCCGGAGGAGGTCACCGTGATCGGCCACAGCCTCACCGGCAGCCACCTGCGCCACCTGCAGCTCGAGAGTTACGCCCCCGTCGATATCCTGGCGCAGCCAGAGCTCGAGATCACCGGCGCGCAAACGGTGGCGCAACTGCTGAAATTCCTGCCCGCGGTTTCAGGCAACTCCACCAGCACCGCGGTCAGTAACGGGGGGGACGGCACCGCCACTGTCACCCTGCGCGGACTGCCTGCCAGCAATACCCTGGTATTGATCAACGGACGCCGTATCGTCAACAACGGTTTCGGCGCTGAGGCGGCGGACCTCAACACCATCCCCCTCTCCTCCGTGGAGCGCATCGAGATCCTCAAAGATGGCGCTTCCGCGGTTTACGGCTCGGACGCCATCGCCGGCGTGGTGAATATCATTCTGCGCCAGGATTTCGAGGGTCTGGCCTTCAACAGCTATTTCGGCCAGGCCCAGGAAGGTGACCTGCAGACAGAATCCCACCATCTCACCTGGGGCAACACTGGTGAACGGGGGCATATCATGCTCAACCTGGCTCACTACAGCCAGGGCGCGCTGATGAGTCGCGACCGCCCTCTCTCGGCCAGCGCAGACAATCGCAATCGTGGCGGTACCGACCTGCGCTCCTCGGCCACCCCCTCAGGCTACATCGGCCTCGATGACGACACCGTAGTCACCAGTGCGGAGAGTGGCGGCTACCACAACTGGACCCAGGAGGATCGCTACAATTACAGTGAATTTACAACCGCTGTCGTACCCTCCTCGCGGGACTCCATCTACCTGTCTGGCGCCTACGATTTCAGCGACAGCTCCACGGGCTTTCTGGAGGTAATGGGAGCAAGCACCCAGGCCGAAACACAAATGGCGCCGACGCCGATTTTTTCCCGCTTCGACAACGGCGACCTGACCATTGCCGCCGACAATATTTACAACCCTTTCGGCACCCCCATCGAAGATGTGCGCAAGCGGGTACTGGAGTTAGGCCCCAGAAAGCAATTCAACGAAACGGAAACCTGGCGCCTGAATACCGGCCTTAAAGGGCTCTGGAACAGCTGGCAGTGGAAGCTCACCATGGGGCTTCACCACACCCGTGCCAAAGAGCGGCTGACCAACCTGATTGACCCAAACCGGCTGTCTGCGGGGCTGAAAGGTCCGGACCAGTGCAGTGCCGAGTCCGACTGTGTCGCGGTCAACCTGCTTGGCCCAACAGGCAGCATCGACACGCGACAATTGGACTTTATCCGCAGTGAGAGCCGGGTGCACGGCATCTCCCGCATGGCCTCATTGACCTCTGTGGCCGACGGCATCCTCGGCTCCTACAGCCAGGGCGAAATCCTCGCCGCAGCCGGCCTGGAATTCAGGCGCGAACAAATCAATTTCCGCTCCAACGATGCCGACGGCCTGTCCTTTATCGGTGGCAGCGCCTCCGGCTCGGCCACCGGCGAACGCATCATCGGCGAGGCTTTTGCGGAAATCTCCGCGCCGCTGTTAAAGGATCAGCTCTGGCTCGACGGCGCCGTGCGCTACTCGGACTACAGCGATTTCGGCACTACGGCGAACCCCAGGATTGCCCTGCGCTGGCGGCCACATCCATCGCTGACATTGCGTGCCAGCTACGCCACCGGCTTCAAGGCACCCACCCTCATGGACATGAACCAGAGCGGTTACCAGAGCCAGGAGTTCCTGTTTGACCCCTGCACGCGCGCTGATGCCCTCGATCTACCGGGCTGCCGCGGCCAGTCGGACGACGCGCGCATCCAGTATCTGACCGAGTTTGGCGGCAACCCAGAACTGAACCCGGAAACATCGGACAACCGATCTCTCGGCGCCGTCTGGACTCCGGCATTTTCCGACGGCTTCAGCGCCACTGTGGATATTTACGATATCCGCCAAAACGATGTCATCGATACCAGCCCGCAATACCTGATCAACCAGAACGCTTTCGAAGGCCTGTACAGCGACCGTGTACTGCGCGACGAGCACGGCGATATCACCCGCATTCTTGCCACCCGCCTCAACATTGGCGCCAGGGAGGTCAGTGGAGTCGACCTCTCCCTGCGCTATGAGCAGGACTCTGAAACCCAGGGGCGTTTTCGCTGGGCTTTTAACGCCAGCCATATGTACCGCTACCTGAATCAGGCCGCACCGGGATCTCCGGTTGAGGATCTGGCCGGAACCTTTGTCGACCCGGCCAGTGGCGGCGCCGGCTCACTGCCGAGATGGAAAGCCAACTCCGGCGTCTATTGGGACCGGGGGAGATGGGAGGGCGCCTACACGATTCACTACGTCGGGCCGCTGCAGGAATGCTTTAACCACAATGCTGCGCTGGTGGAGCGGGAAATCGACAGCTGGTTTAGTCATGACCTGCAAATCGCCTATCGCTCCCCCCTGGGAGCGAGATTCGCCCTGGGCGTGGACAACCTGCTAAATCAATCGCCACCTTTTGCGGCCACCGCCTTTAATGACAATTACGACGGTCGAACCTACGAGCTGAGTGGCCGCTACTGGTATACCACCATCGCCTACAGCTTCTGACCGCCCCGGGCAAAACCTATTCATTGCGCCCGCTTCCCCGCCTCAGATCAAAAGATTCGAACTTCTCCGCCAACGGCGCGCCAATGGTCGACGATCCCCTTGCCTGTACAAAAAATGTTCTAGTGTTTTAGCAAGCCTCTGTTGATAGAAGTTTGCAGTTGTCAGGGAGGAGACTGCCGTATTCGGCGTTTAGAACCGGTATCAGGAGAGGTATACCATGGACAGATCCCGTCTATCCCGGGCAATTAAGGGCGCTATCACAGCCGCAGCCGTTTCCACCAGCATTGCAACTTCACCGTCCTTCGCTCAGCAAGTGGAAGAAGTCGTCGTTACCGGTTCGCGTATTCAGCGAGTAACCGACGCCAACAGCGCGACGCCAATCAGCGTGTTCGATGCCGCAGCACTGGAAGCATCCGGCCAAACCACCCTGGAAGACTTCCTGCAGGAAGTCCCATCCATGACCGGCGGCCAGCTGGGCTCCACCGTGAATAACGGCAACCCCGGCCTGGCAACAGTGTCACTGCGCGGCCTCGGTTCCTCACGCACACTGATTCTGCTGAACGGCCGCCGCCTGAGCTCCTCCGGCTCGTCCACCGGCGTGGTGGATTTGAACACCATCCCGACCACTGCGATCGAGCGGGTGGAAATCCTTCGCGACGGCGCATCGACGATTTACGGCTCTGATGCCATCGCTGGCGTCATCAATATCATCACCAAGAAAAATTTCGAAGGTGCCGAGATCTTCCTCGACGGCGGCACCTCGCAGAAAAATGACGGCCAGGAATATCTCGCCGCATGGACGTTCGGTGCCGCCAGCGACGATGACGACGGCCATGTGATGTTCAACATCCAGTACACCAAGCGGGAAGACATCCTGCAGGGGGATCGCAAATGGTCCGACTGCCCGCTGTTTGAAACCAGCGGCGCCGTGTTCTGTGGCGGCAGCAGCTACAGCATACCGGCACAGTTTTTTATCGACAGCTCCGAAGACGGCCTGATTCTGGACCCGACAACGGGAACTCAGCGGCTTTTCAACCCGGCCATCGATGGATTCAATTACGCTGAGTCAAGCTATCTGGTGACGCCGCAAGAAGTGGTCACCTTCTATGGTTTTGCAGAGCAAGAACTCTGGGACTGGGAAGACTTCACCACCTTTGGCACCTTCGCCGAGCTGCTCTATGCAAACCGGCAGTCGGACCAGCTGCTGGCTCCGGAAGCCACTTTCTTCCAACCCACGGCGCCGGCCACTAACCCCGGCAACCCCACCGGTGAAGACGCGATCGTCCTGCGCCGCCTGGATGAAACCGGTGGCCGCTCCTTCAATCAAGACCTGAGCATGTGGCGCGGCGTGGTCGGCTTCGATGGCGAGTTCAAAAATGAATGGACCTGGGACATCTCCTACAACTACGCCCGCTGGGTAGACCCGCAGATAGAACTTGGGCGCGCCAACCCGAAGCGTTTTACCACCATGCTCGACCCGGCCCTCTGTGCCGCGGATGAGGACTGCGCCGCGGCCGCGGCCGCCGCTGGCGCCACCGCCTGGGATCCCTTCAGAGCGGGCACCTTTGTGCAGGCCTGGCAGGACTATGGGCTGGTGCCCAACTCACCTGTCGAAAAAGCCACCCTGAGCAGCCTGCAGGCGAATATCGTCGGCGACTTCGGCGGCTTTACCATGTCCACCGCCAGCGAGCCTTTCCAGTGGGCCGCAGGCTATGAGAAACGCCGAGAGAGCACCTCTGTCGTGGTGGATGGCGCCGCGCTTCTGGGCGAGATCTACTTCGTCAGCGGCGTGAACTGGGGCGGTTCCTACGATGTGGATGAGGCCTACGGCGAGGTATTGATGCCCCTGATGGAGGGGCGGCCCTGGGCGGAGGTTCTGGCCGCAGAGATTTCCTTCCGCTACTCCGACTATCAGCGCACCAGCAGCGACACCACCTGGGCAGGCGTCGTCGACTATGCCCCCATCGAGCAGCTGCGCTTCCGCGCCACCTACTCTCAGGGCTTCCGCGCACCGGGGCTCGATGACCTGTACGAGCCGCCGGTGCAGTCCGCAGAGAGCTACACCGACCCCTGCATTAACTGGGGCGCCAGCAGCAACCCGGTCCTGCAGGCCAACTGTGCCGCCGACGGTCTGCCGCCGGACTTCGAGCTGGGCAACTCCCAGGCCACCGGCCTGTTCGGTGGCAACGAGGACCTCAAGAATGAGACCTCCGAAAGCTGGACCTTTGGTGCCGTCTGGACCCCAACCTTTGTCGAAAACCTGGACTTCACCATTGATTACTTCGACATCAAGGTCGATAACGCCATCGGCACTTTCAACACCAACACCATCGTCCGCGACTGTTACCTCAGCGAGGGCTTCAGCTCCCCATCCTGTGACCTGATCCAGGGAGCCGGCGCGGTTGGCGTAACCCCGCTACCGACCAGCCCGCGCCGTGATATCAGTGGCACCATCTCCGGTCAGCTGCTGACTACTCAGAACATTTCCACCTTTGAAACCAACGGCGTGGATCTGGGTGCGGACTACAGCATGGATATCGGCGACGGCGTCTTTACCTTCAGTGGTACCGCAACCTACCTGCACCAGTGGAAGTTCCAGGCCAGCGAATTCGATCCGGAAGTGGATCTGGCCGGCTACTTCGGCGTGGACCCGGTCACCACTCGCATCGCAGCCTTCCCGAAGTGGAAGCTCTACACCAGCTGGGGCTACGAGTATCAGGATTGCTGGGCTACCACCGTGGTCGTCCGTATGGAAGGTGAGGTCGACGATATCGCGCCCCGCGACGTAGACCTGGCTACACACGTGGACAACAAATTCTACACGGACTTCAACTTCCGCTACTTCCGCTGGGACGACATTGTCCTCTCCGGTGGCATCCGCAACGTGTTCAATCAACAGCCGCCGTATGTCACCAACTTCGACGACATGAACACCCTGCCCCTGAACTACGACACCACTGGTCGCTACTACTACGGTCGCGTGCAGTTCAAGTTTTAACCGCCTCGCCGCTCCCCGTCGGGGAGCGGCCTTTCGCCCCCAATACCCCACATTGCTCCCCCCCTTCATTCCCGGCCTTTCATTCGCCCCCTTGATTCGCGCCTCTTCATTCGCACCTCTTCATTCGCACCTCTTCATTCGCACCTCTTCATTCGCGCCCCTCCATGCTGGTCACCCGGGAAGCTGGTTATTTTTTACGCAAGGAAAGCCTGAAAAACAACCAACTGATGTATCACAGTAAAAATTGCATTTTTTGTTGAGGAATCCTGCGCCAAATCCGTCTTCCTTTCTGTTGGGAAGGAAGTGGCCGCTTGGGGGTAGCCACTTCCGATCATCGCCCGCACGGGCAACACACTAATAAGTCCAACGATCAAGAAAGGATTTACAATGAAAAAGAACCTCCTGTCGGTAGCGGTTACCGCTGCCATCATGGTTCCTTCCATGCCAGCTTTTGCACAAGACGATACCAAAGCGGTTGAAGAGGTTTTCGTCACCGGTTCCCGTATCGCCTCCGCCGTGGCCGACACCCCTCGTCCGGTTACTACCGTGAGCGTGGAAGACATGCAGCTTAGCGGTGCCGATAACGCAGCCGACTTCCTGCGGAACTCCGCCTACAACACTCTGGGCTCCTACCAGGGCCAGTCCGGCACTGCCTACGGCTCCGCGCACCTGATAAGCCTGAAAGGCCTCGGCGCAGATCGCACCGCTGTCATGATTAATGGCCGCCGTGTACCCGGCAACCCCTGGACCGGTACCTCCGCGGTGGATATCAGTACCATCCCGATGGCCGCCATCGACCGTATCGAAATCCTTACAGACAGTGCCTCCGCAGTTTATGGCGCCGACGCCATCGGTGGTGTTGTCAACATCATCATGAAAAAGAACTGGGAAGGCGCGGAAATCAGCGCCGGCTCCAGCTCTCCCACCCGTGACAATGCGGATGGGTCCAACTTCAGCTTTACCGCAGGCGCCGCTTCCGACCGTGGCAGCATCGTTTTTTCCGCGGAATACCTGAAGAAAAGCACCATTTTTGACCGCGACCGCGACTACTCCTCTCCTCTCATCAAGGGAAATTCCAGCTCTGGCGGCCTGCCGGTTGATGGCTCTTCCGATCTTCAGGGCATCAATGGTGGCGGTAACTCCGCGTTCGCTACAGACTTCTCTGAAGCGCTCGGCGTCATTGGCCCCTGCGACAGCGCCGGCCTCACCCCCGTTGCCGACCCCTTCGGCGTTCCCGGCGAAGGCTGTGGTTACGCTTACGCCAACTTCAGTGCTCAGTCACGGGGTTACGAGCGTCGCTCCACCTTCCTGAGCGGTGAGTATCAGATCAACGACGACCACACCCTCTTCTTTGAGAACCGCTTCACCAACAAGGAAGACGCCGGTCGCTTTGCGCCCGCCATTGGTGGCTTCTTCTTCTCTGAAGACTCTCCGTACAACGACCTGGGCCAGGACGCACTGCTATATCACCGCTTCGTTGCCCACGGCACCCGCGATGACCGCGGCATTAGCAACGAATTCGACACCACCTTCGGCTTCAAGGGCTCCCTGCTGAACGACAGCATCAACTACGAAGTTTACGCCCGCGACTACCGCTTTAACGCGGCGGATTATGGCGATAACTACGTATTGACCAGTGTGATTGAAGAGCTGGTAGCGGCTGGCGAGTACAACCCCGTTGATCCTTTCGATCCCGCCAACGAGGAAGCCATTGCGGCCTCTAAAGCGAGCCTGTCCCGCGACATCAGCACCCACTACGAAGGCTACGGCGTAACCCTTAACGGTACCCTCGACCAATTCTCCCTGAGTGGCGGTGCCATCGGCTGGGCGGCGGGCTGGGAAACCGCGCGCGAGGCTTATGCCGACAAGTACGACTCCTACCGTGAAGCGGGTAATGTGCTCGGCTCTGCCGGCAACTCCGCCTCCGCTAGCCGCAGTCGCGATGCCTTCTTTGCCGAAGCGCAGCTGCCGGTGTTGGAGAACCTGACCACCAATATCGCGGCGCGCTATGACAGCTATAGCGATGTCGGCAGTGAGTTCTCGCCCATGCTGTCCGTTCGTTACCAGCCCCACGATATGGTCACACTGCGCGCGTCTGTAGGCGAGGGCTTTAAAGCTCCGAACCTGACCGACATGTACAGCCCCTACTCACAGGGCTTCCTGCAAACCCCCGACTATGCCCGCTGCGAAGCGCTCGAACTCGATAAGTGCCCGGCCTCCCAGATGGAAGTCTTCACCGGTGGTAATGAGAACCTGGCGCCGGAGGAAGCTTCCTCCTGGAACATCGGCGTCGTTCTGGCACCGATCGACAGCCTGACGCTGAGCGCGGACTGGTGGAACGTCAAGCTCGACGGCGCCGTGAAGGCACTGGACCTCGACGATCTGCTGCTGATTGAGAGCACCGGCAGCCTGCCCAATGGGGTTTACGTCAACCGCGCACCAAGTGTCGATGGCGTACCCGGCCCGATCACCCGCTGTGAGGGTACCGGGCTGAGCGCGCCAGACTGTGGCATTGTCAACGTCTACGCCAACATCGCCGAAACTGATGTTGAAGGTATCGACTTCAAGGCCAACTGGATACTGGATACCGCTATCGGCGGCTTCGAGGCCAACCTGATCTGGTCGCACCTGAGAAAGTACAACGAAGTACTGCCCGTGCTGGGACTGAAGGAGCAGGCTGGTACGCAGGAGTTCCCGGAGAACAAGGTGAACTTTGCTCTGCGCTACAACCGCGACAACCTGACCCTGGCTTACAACTACACCTGGCTGGCAGAGACAGAATCTGACTACGATGGCGTTTTCCCGTCTTGGCAAGGTCATGATGTCAGCGCTGTTTACACCGCGCCTTTCGGTACCGAGTTCAGCCTCGGCATCCGCAACCTGACCGACGAAGACCCCACCATCGAGTCTGCTACTGGCTGGAACGCCAACACTTCGGGCGTCTCAATGGCTCTGTCTCCAATCGAGGGACGCGTGTACACCGGTACTATCCGTCACCGTTTCTAAGAACGATTAGAAACCGTTTAACCCCGGCCTTGCCGGGGTTTTTTTTGCGCTGCACATTAACCTCGCCATGCAGTTCATAAATTTTTTTCACACTCAATGTCAGCCCTGGCGAGTAAAAACCCTTATGCCCTGTCAGGAGAATTTTTTACTGCCTTAGCCAATTCACACCCATAACGTCTTCCTGTCGGATCTCCAGAAAAACCACATAATGACTATCGTCAGCGCAAACACTTTCCTCGACTGCTATCTCTCATTGAGCCATGACCAACCTCACCAGAGCCTGGTCGAGCACGTCTTTCTTTTCTCGCCACAACTCTCGCCACAATATTTTCACATACATTCCCCCTGATCATTTAGGCGAAGAACGATGAATTTCACGCAAATAACACTAAAAAAAACGCCACAGCGGGCACATTAAAAATAAAAATTCTCTTGAGGGTTCCACCCCTTCACGCGTCTTTATTTCTGTTGGCAAGGAAGTCGCCATCTGGATGTATCCGTTTTAGATCATTGCCCGAATAGGCAATACACAATAAATCCAACGATCAAGAAAGGATTCACAATGAAAAAGAAGCTTCTGTCAGTCGCTGTTACCACTGCCATTATTGCCCCCTCAATCCCCGCTCTGGCACAAGAAGATGCCCAGGCGGTGGAAGAGGTTGTCGTTACAGGCTCTCGCATTCAACGGGTCGACCTGGAAAGCGCCCTGCCAATTCAGGTCCTGGACGCCGATGACATCGCCGCTACTGGCGTGACATCTGCACCAGAACTGATGTCCAAGCTCACATCCATGCAGGGCATGGTTATTGCCGCAGACTCTGTCGGCGGCGAAGGTGGCGGCCTGCAAACTGCCAACCTGCGTGCCCTAGGAGAAAGTTACACCCTCGTCCTGCTAAATGGCCGGCGACTGGCAGCCTCCACCTCTGGCAGTGTCGTCGATCTGAGCCACATCCCGCTGGCGGCGATTGAGCGCGTTGAAATACTCACCGATGGCGCCAGTGCCGTCTATGGTTCCGATGCGATTGCAGGGGTGGTCAACTTTATTTTGAAGGCGGAGGTCGAAGCCACCACCATCAGTGCCCGCTATGACCAGCCAGATGCCAGTGGCGGCGGTGATATTGCCTCCATTGACCTGACCACAGGCTTCGGTAATTTCGAAGAGGATGGCTTTACTGTGATCGCCAGCCTGAGCCACCATGAGCAGAGCGAACTTGCGGCAAAAGACCGGGAGTTCGCCAAGACCGGTATCATTCAGGTGACCAACCCCGATACCGGCAATACGGGACTGTTCTTCAACGGCTCTACCAACTCCATTCCCGGTAATGCCTACGTTTACTTCACCGACTCATCCGGGCATGACAATATTTCCTTCAACCCCTACCGGGAAGCAAATGGAAGCTGCGCCCCCGACAATGCCCCCTCCAGCAACCTTTGTGCTTTCGATTACACCAGCACCCTGTTCATACTCCCGGAAATTGAAACCGATTCAGTCTTCCTATCCGGTAAATACCGCCTGGCTGATAATCTGGAAGGTTTCAGTGAACTGGTTTATTCACAGCGCAGCATCACTGCCAAAACTGCCCCATATCCGACCGGTCAGGTTCCTTTGCCGCTCGACTCCGACCTGGTCGCAGACTATGTTCTGCCTTATATAGACCCACTTCTGGTCGCTGATATTGAAATGGTCACGGGTACCTGGCGGGCGCTTGCCGCGGGCAACCGCCTCGAAGAGCTGACCTCAGATGCCATTCACTTTGTCAGCGGCATCAAGGGCTCCGTGGGCGACATCAACTATGAAGCTGCGCTATTCCACTCCTCTACCGATCAAGAGCAGAATTACCCGGACGGCCATTTACTGCTGGAAGAATTCGGTGAGCTGATTGGTTCCGGCGAGCTGAATATTTTCGAGCCGGTAGACAACCTGCCCGCGAATACCGCTGAACTGCTTGCGCCGACTGTTTATAGCGGCAATTACTCCACCACAGAAACCGCCACTACCGGTTTTGACGCCTCTTTCGATATGCCGCTGTTCGCAATGGGAGCCGGCGAAGCAATACTGGCCGCTGGGGTTGATTACCGTCAAAGCAGCTATGTAGAGGACATCTCCGACGCTAATCGAGACACACTGATTCTGTTCCGCCAGGCGGGTACCAGCTATGACCTGGAGCGCAGCAGCTACGGCGCTTATGCAGAGGCCTTGTTCCCGATAATGGACAGTCTGGACGTCACCGCCTCTCTGCGTTACGACACTTTCAGTGGTGTTGATGCCACCGTTGACGGAGAAGATCTGGGCACGGTAAACAAGACAGAGTCAGACCTGACCTACAAACTGAGCGGTCGCTGGACCATTAACGACAACCTGTCTATGCGCGCCTCTTATGGCACAGGGTTCAAAGCCCCGGCCATGGTCAGCCTGGCTCGCCCACTGGTGAACTTCGGGGTAACTTCCGGCACATTTGATTGTGTTTTCCCCGATTCCGACCCACTGTCCGACCTGTGTGTGGCTCCAGCAGGCTTTCAGGCCCAGGTACTGGCTGGGGGTAACGCCGAGTTGACACCGGAAACCTCTAACCAGTACAGCGTTGGTTTCGTAATGGATCTCGACAGCGGCTTTACCGCAACCGTGGACTACTGGAACATCTCCATGGAGGATCAAGTAGACAGCCTGACCGAGCAACAGATCTTCGATAACTGGCAGCAGTACCGTGAGCTGTTTGTCGCCGTCACCAATACCAGCACCGGCATTGACGAGCTGGGCATTATCCAAGCGGACGTTAACATCGGCGAGTCCGAAGTCAGTGGCATTGACTATCGCTTCGAACAGACTGCCGAATTGCCCTTTGGTGAGCTAGCCCTGAGCCTCGCGGGTACATACATGATTGAGAATGAAAATTCTCTCTACGGTTCCAGCATGGGTAAGTTCGGTGCGAACGACGCGGTCACCTTCCGCAACCAGATCCGCGCCGGCGTTACTCTTTCTCACGGCGATTTCGCGCACAATCTTGGCATAAACTACCGCAGCGGTTACCTCGACCAGTGGAACAGCATCGGACTCATTGATAATGATGGCAACTACCTCACCGAAATTGTCGATGGCGACGAGGAGATCATCTACGAAGACGTTCAGCTAGAGATTCCTTCCTACACAACTTTAGATATCCAGAGCCAAGTCATGTTGATGGAAAATCAGCTGTCTCTGAAGCTCGGCATCAACAACCTTGCAGATCGGCAACCGCCGCGCACCCTGCGTGTCAGCGGCGCCGGACACCAGTTGGGCTTTGACCCGCGCTACTCTGATGCTTACGGGCGCACTCTATACTTAAACGCAGCTTACACTTTTTAAGTAATTGCCTTTAACACAGTGAGTGAAACCCATGGCGCTTGGCGCCATGGGTTTTTTCCCTTCAACTTACTAAATGCACAGCCCCCACCTAATCAGGAACCCCCTTTTTCACCATGCCCACCAGATAACCAGAAACCTGCTAGCATTAAATGACGCCGGAAAGCCTGGAAATACTGCATATCGCTCCTCGACCAGATAGAAGCGCAACACCACTAACGCTCTCGAACCAATCATATTTGCTCAATCAGTTTGAGTTAGCATCTGCCCAAAAACTTTTCGGACTAACGACCTTCCAATCCCAGACGCCAATTTCTCGCTTTTTCGCCGGAACCAACAGCCAATGGACTTTCTTACCGCTTTTCTAACTCTGCTGTTCGTCATGGACCCGCTGGGTAACATCCCGATCTTTTTGGCGGCGCTGAAAAACGTGTCTCAGCGGCGGCAGCTGTATGTGATTATGCGGGAGCTGATTTTCGCGCTGATTGTTCTGCTGGTATTCCTTTACGGCGGGCGCTTCCTGCTGGCCTGGCTGGGACTCTCCCAGGAAGCCATCCGTATTGCCGGCGCCATAATCCTGTTCCTGATCGCGATACGCATGGTGTTTCCGATTCCGGGCGGCATTATGGGCGAGCAACTGGAAGGCGAGCCTTTTTTTGTGCCATTAGCCGTACCGCTGGTGGCCGGCCCCTCGACCATGGCGATCTTGATGCTGATGACCAACAGTGAAGGCGAGCGGTTGATGGACTGGACACTGGCACTGCTTGCCGCCTGGGGTGTGTCGGCGGTCATCCTGTTGATGTCCGCGCCCCTGGCGCGCCTGCTGGGTAATCGCGGCCTTATCGCCGTGGAACGATTGATGGGTATGGTGCTGGTGATGCTTTCGGTGCAGCTGTTCCTGGACGGCATCAAGCAGAGCCTGGCCTGACGTGGCTTATACGCGGCAATGAACACAGTGTCCCGCTGCCTGCGCATCTCGTTGCCTGCTGCAGCCTATCCCGGGCTGTGAACAGCCGCCAAACCGTAAAAGCTCCCGACCGTGGAGTCTTAATCCGCCACCAGACCACCGCTTTGCGGTGCCAACTGCACAGGCCAACTGCCCAGAGCAAGAGCCAAGAGCCAAGAGCCCAGAGCCCAGAGCCCAGAGCAAGATGCCGCCACAATAGACCGCGTCAGTCTGACCGACTGGTGCGACATCAACGATCGTGCCGGACGCTCGATGAAAACAGGCACAGACGAGTTGATCTCGCCGGCAGCCGGCTAAATTGCTCCGACCAAACACTGTCACCAAGGCCGGCACAAGCTAGCTTTCCAGCCTTATATTCGACTGAAAAAATTGATCTTCGCAGGATTTCACTCCAGCAAAACCCGCTACAGGCGCGGGCGCAACAAATCACACCGTTTCACCTGTAACGATTCGCCTATATTTCGATCAACTGCTAAACTCCGGGGTCTTGCTGTGGCCGGCTGTCGGCGCGGCCTGGCTCCCGAGCCTGGCAAACCGGAAAAAGTCAGGCGCTCCCCGGCGCCCAGGTTTCCCTTGCCAGGTGGGGAGAGTCGACCGCAACAGTCACTTGAACCGGGCTCAAAAGGCCCGAGTAACGCTATAACAACTGGAATACAGGTTATGTCGTCGAATACACATCAAAACAGTGATGGCTTCTTTGGCCACCCCAAAGGGCTCTCCACGCTCTTCTTCACAGAAATGTGGGAAAGGATGAGCTACTACGGTATGCGCGCCCTGCTCGTACTGTTTATGACCGCCAGCCTGCAGCAGGAGGGTCTTGCCTTCACCGTCGCGGCGGCGACCGCCATCTACGGTCTTTATACCGGCGCGGTGTACTTCCTCGGCCTGCCCGGCGGCTGGATTGCAGACCGCCTGCTGGGTGGCCAGCGCACCGTCTGGTACGGCGGCATCATCATTATGTGCGGCCATATCGTGCTGGCCATACCCAGCGACAGCACCTTCTTTGTGGGCCTGATTCTGGTGGCCACCGGCACCGGCCTGCTGAAACCCAACATCAGTGCGCTGGTGGGCCATCTTTACCAGCCGGACGATGTGCGCAGAGACAGCGGCTACGCCCTTTACTACATGGGCATCAACATCGGCTCGGTACTCGGCTATATGATCTGTGGTTACTTCGGTGAAAAGATCGGTTGGCACTGGGGCTTTGGCGCCGCCGCCGTGGGTATGGCGATCGGCCTGATCCAGTACCGCCGCACCATCGGCAACCTGGGCGATGCCAGCCTGAAACCGGAAAACCCCATGACCGCCGAAGGCGAGAAAAAGGCCTGGAGCACCATCTGGGCCGTCGTCGCCGCGGTCGTCGTCATCACCGCCATGACCATGAGCGGGGTGATTACCATCAACCCGGTGGTGGTTGCGCAGTATGTTGCGGTCGCCTTTACCCTGATCTTTTTCGCCTACTACGCCTATATCTACTTTGCTGGCGACCTGAACGCTTCCGAAAAGAGAAAGATGTGGGCCCTGTTCCTGGTGTGTGTGGCTTCCGCCTGCTTCTGGTCCGGCTTCGAGCAGGCGGGCTCTTCCCTGAACCTGTTCGGCCGCGATTACACCGACCGGATGATCGGCTCCTTCGAGATTCCCGCGTCCTGGTTCCAAAACGTCAACCCGATGTTCATCATCATCCTGTCACCGTTCTTCGCGGCGCTGTGGATCAACCTCGGCAAGCGCATGATCACGCCGTCCTACGGCATGAAATGCGCCATCGGCCTGATCATCATGGCCAGCGGCTTTATCGTCATGTTCTTCGCCGCCCAGTATGCCGCCGAGGGCCTGAAGGTGGCGCCTTACTGGCTGGTGACCACTTACTTCCTGCACACGGTGGGTGAGCTGTGCCTGAGCCCGGTGGCCCTGAGTGCGGTGAGCAAGCTGTCACCGCGCCGCTTCGCCGGCCAGATGATGGGCGTGTTCGTGCTCACCTACTCCATCGGCAACATCATCGCCGGTCTGCTGGCGGGCAACTTCGACCCCAATAACGTCTCCGAGCTGCCCAAGCTGTACCTGCAGATCGCCATCTTCAGCATCGGTATCGGTGCCGTGATCGCCCTGATCAGCCTCAAGTCCAAGGCCTGGGAGAGTCACGGAGAGGGCGAGGAGAAAGAGCCGGTAGAGCCCGGCGAGGTACCCGCCAAGGCGGTCTAAACTCCGCCAGGCACCACGTCTTAGGACGACACGCAAAAGGCCGCTGGTAACAGCGGCCTTTTTTATTGCGACTGCCCCGTCTGCCAAAGCGAGTTCAATCGAGCGCCCAGATAAGGCAAAGGACCACGGGGAAGACATTCCCTCAGCCGTCACAACGACGCTGCTGAGCTGGGAAGCACAGCCGGATCAGGTTAGAAGATGTGCGTTAAGCCAGATAAAGCGCAGGCCGATCACGCTCAGCAAACCGGCGAAACAGTTTTTCAGCATCTGCGCAGAAAGGCGGTGGGCCAGCAGCGCCCCGAAGCGGGCGAAGAAGGCGCTGGCCAGGACGATGCCAGAGAAGGCGGGCCAGTAGATATAACCGCTACTCCAGGGTGGCAGCATTGGCTCGCGCCACCCCTGAATGGCGAAACTGATCGCACCGGCAACGGCGATCGGCAGGCCACAGGCGGCGGAAGTGGCGACGGCGCGCTGCATCTGCACCCGGCAACGACTGAGAAAAGGCACGGTAAGGGAGCCGCCGCCAATTCCGAAAATGGCCGAGGCCCAACCAATAAATCCCCCGGCGCCCAGCAGTACGGACCTGCCCGGCAGGTGTCCGCCGTCCTCGCCCAGTTGCGCGTGGCGAAAGCCGTCGAGCCACATTTTCACCGCAATGGCCAGCGCAAAGACCCCGATCAGCAGTTGCAGCCAGGCACCGGGCAGTAAGTGGGCGGTCACACCGCCCAGCCAGGAACCCAGCAGGATACCCGGCGTCATGGCGGCAAACAGGCCCCAATCCACGGCGCCCTTCAGGTGATGGGTGCGAATGGAGCTGATGGATGTGATGACAATGGTGGCAAGCGAAGTGGCGACCGCCATATGGGTGAGGATTTCCGGCGGGATACCCTGGGCGGTGAATACCAGCACCAGTGCCGGCACGATGATCAAACCGCCGCCGACGCCGAACAGCCCGGCGATGGTGCCCGCGGCGGCGCCGAGCAACAGGTAGATCAGTAGCGTTTCCATCCCTCTCCCCCTAACAAGCCGACTTCCCGGGCGACCTATACGCCGGCACCCACAGAAAGGCTACCGGCCTCACCCTCACCCTCGCGTCTCGCGCCAGCCAGCCAACTAAACAGCCAGCCTGTTGTCCGGCGTTATTTCTCCACCTGCAACCAGTCAAAACCCTGCTGCTGACAGGCGAAAATGCAGTTGCCCACGCCTTCCGCCGCCTCGGCCAGGGTTCGGCGGGCCAGTTCCAGGCTGTTGTTTTTTTCGCTGATATGGGCCACCACCAGATGCTGCAGCTGCCGGAAGCCCACCCGGTGCAGGAAACCCGCCGCCTGTTGATTGCTGAGATGGCCATAGGCGCCGCCAACACGGCGCTTCAGTGACGGCGGGTACGGCCCCTGGGCCAGCATCTGCGGATCGTGATTGGCCTCCAGCACCAGGGCATCACAGTCGCCGAAATGGGATTCCACATGAGGGGTGACGGTGCCCAGATCGGTGAGCAGGCCGAGGCTGGTGCCGCGACTGCGAAACACAAACTGCGCCGCCTCCCGCGCATCGTGGGGCACAGCCACCGGCGTCACCTGGATGGCGGCCACCTCGAAGGGCTGGTATCCCTCGATCAGGTGGACCCGCGGCAGCTTGCCGATATCCCGGGCGCGCAGGGTGCCCGGTGTCAGGTACACCGGCAGGCCATACTTGCGCGCCAGCGGCGCCACCCCGGAGAGGTGATCGCTGTGCTCATGGGTGACGAGAATGGCCGAGAGATCGGCCGGTGACATACCGAGCCGCGCCATGCGCCGCTCGGTTTCCTTGATGGTAAAACCGCAGTCCACCAGCAGGCAGTGGTCGCCGCTGGCGACCAGTGTGCCATTGCCCTTGCTGCCGCTCCCCAGTGACGCGAACCTCAGGGCCATCAGATCAGGTTCTGACGAATTGCCATCAGCAGTTCGGAGGCCTTGGCCCGTGTCAGCGGTTCACCCTGGGTGTTGCGAATACGAACCTCCACCACATCCGGGGTATTGCGCACCACCACCAGATAGCCGGGAATATCCGCGGCCGGACCGCTGCCGATCCCCGGAATATTCTCGAACAGGGCCGGCTCGCTGCCGGCCTTGACGCGAATATTGGCCAGCAGCTGCTGCATGGTCACCTGCTCCGCCTCACGGGCCAGAGTGTCCTCTTCACCACCGCCCCAGGAGAACCAGCCGCCCTCGTCGTCGCTGGAGAGTTCACGGTCTTCGTCGTAGGTGACATAGAGAATACCGAGGCCGGAATCCTCCTCATGCATACGGTAGGCGCCGGAGTTGAGCGCGTGGGCAACCGTGGCCCAGGCGCGATCCTTGCTCAGCGCCAGGGTAATAAATGGCTCGCCACCGGCGGGTTCATTCAGCTGCACCTTCACGGAACCGCCACCGATCGCCTGGGCCACCAGGGACGCGGCCGCGCCGGTGACGTCTGCCGCCAGCACCGAGGACATTTCATCGATCATCCAGCCTTCCCGCTCGGGGCTGCTGGAAAGCTCCGGCCAGGTGACGGCCGCGCTGGCAGGCATTTCCGCCGGTGCGGAAAGATGGCGCACATGGATTTCGGTAGTGTCCGGCTGCACACCGGACTCGACGCGCAGGCGATACTTGTCCTTGGTGTCCGGCGCATCCTTAAACTGCAGCCAGGTGGTTTCCATTACCCCGGCATTGGCGTCGGAACGCTCCAGCTGCAAACCGGAAGTGCGCAGGAAGTAATGCAGCTGCGGCCACACCTCTTCCGGCGGCTGGGATACCAGCACCCAGCGACGGTTGCCCAGCTTCTGGATCTTCACCCGCTCCAGGCCGGCGTTCACCGCCAGCGCCTGGGGCCGTGGCACCTCAAATTCTCCGCGCTCCAGATCGGCGCTGCCCACCTGGGGGATCTCATAGAGTTCCTCCTGGCTCTTGGCCTCCACGCCCTCGGGAAGCTGCAGCGGCGGCAGGCTATTGGCCAGCTGGTAGTCATTACCGCGATCGCGGAAGTAGCCGTTTTCCCCGAACACGCCGCAGCCGCTCAAGGTCAGGCCGGCGATACAGAGTGCGGCTCCAGCAGTCAGTCTTGTCATTATTACGTTCCCAAATCGAATTCTTAGAGGCGGAGTTGTCGTCCGCGGGCGACCGGCTTCAGAGTACGCCAGCGGTGCGCAGAGCCTCACGCACAGTGGCGTGGTGTTCCGGGGAAAGGCTGGTCAGCGGCAGGCGAATACCGCCGTCAATGCGCCCCATTTCCCGCAGCGCCCACTTTACCGGTATCGGGTTGGACTCCACAAACAGCACTTGGTGCAGAATCTGGATGCGCTGGTCGATGGTGCGGGCGGTATCGGCGTCACCGCGCAGGGCCGCCGCGCACACCTGCGCCACCGCTGCCGGCGCCACATTGGCGGTCACACTGATGTTGCCCCGTCCACCGGCGAGCATCAGCTCCAGGGCGGTGGCGTCGTCACCAGAGTAGACGGCAAAGCCCTCCGGCAGTGTTTCAATCAGATCCCGGGCCCGCTCCAGGTCACCGGTGGCCTCCTTGATGCCGACAATATTGCTCACCGCTGCGAGCCGGCGCACCGTATCCGGCAGCATATCGACCGCGGTGCGCCCAGGTACGTTATAGAGGATCTGCGGAATGGCAACCGCCTTGGCAACCGCTTTGTAATGCTGAAAGAGGCCTTCCTGGGTCGGCTTGTTGTAGTAGGGCGTCACCAGCAGGCAGGCATCGGCGCCGCATCTGGAGGCGGTCTCGGTAAGCTCGATGGCTTCAGAGGTGGAGTTGGCACCGGTACCGGCGATCACCGCAATACGGCCCGCGACCTGGTCGACAACCCGGCGGATAACCTCGAGGTGCTCATTCACATCCAGAGTGGCGGACTCGCCGGTGGTCCCCACCGCCACAATGGCGTTGGTGCCCTGCTCGATATGCCACTCCACCAGATTGTGCAGGCTATCCCAGTCCAAGCCGCCATCTGCATACATTGGGGTAGCCAGAGCCACCATGCTGCCGGAAAACATCCTAACTCCTTATTATTGGGTCAGCGGACGGTCTGCTACCGCGCGCCATTGCCAGCAAAAAATAGACCGGTATGTTACTGAGCACCGGGGGCAGATGCCAGAGCGCCGGGGCACCGCACCCGCTACTCAACCGGGGATCAGCCCGCCACTTTTTTCCTGCGCTTTTTCTTGCGCTTGCGCACACCATCGTAGATGCCGGGCGCATCCGGCGGGCGGGTTTTGAAACGCCGGTGCACCCACATGTACTGCTCCGGGTGCTCGCGCATACGCGACTCGACAAACTGGTTGACCAGTACCGCGTCCTGCAGCTCGTCCCCGGAGGGAATCTCCTCGATGGGCGGGTGAACCTTGACCTTGTAGCCCGCGCCCTGTTCCAGTCTCGTCACCGTGTACGGCACCACCAGTGCGCGACCGACGCGGGCGAAGCGAGAGGTGCCAGTCACCGTTGCCGCAGGCTGACCGAACAGAGGCGCAAAGACCCCCTGCTTGATGCCATAGTCCTGATCCGGCGCATACCAGACCGCGCGACCGCGCTTCAACGCCCGCAGCATGCCGCGCACATCCTTGCGCTGAAACACCTCGGTATTGTCGCCGTGGCGTTCGCGCCCCTTGCGCTGCATATAGTCGTAGACCGGGTTCTTGTGCGGCCGGTACATCCCGTCCACCGGGTGGCAGAGGCTCATAAACTGGGCGCCAATCTCCAGCGTGGTGAAATGCATCGCCAGCATCACCACGCCCTGCCCGCGCCCCGCCGGCGCCTGCAGATACTCGAGCCCTTCGATGGTAAAAAGGTCGCGCAACCAGCGGCTGGAACGGAACCAGGCCATGCCGGTTTCCATCAGCGCAATACCGTTTGACTCAAAGTTTTCGCGCAGAAGAGTATTGCGTTCCGCCGCGCTCTTTTCGGGGAAACACAGTGCCAGATTGCGCTCGGCGATTGTCCGTCGGCTGGGCGCGAGGCGCATCATGGCGCGCCCCAACAGCCGCCCCAGTGCCAACTGCCAGCGGTAGGGGAGTTGCGCCAGCAGATACCAGAGGCCGAACAGCAGCCAGGTGGGCCAATAGCGCGGATGCAAAAGCGCCGCGCGGAAATGCGGTTTTTCCATAAGCCAGGGGGACCGATTGCCGCCAGAGAGAGAAAGCGGCGCATTATAGCGGATAAATCCCAGCAGATGCGCCGCCGCGCCAAGTCCGCAAGTGCGCGGCACAAGCGCGTGTAGCGGATGCGCCCAGCCGCTTTCCCCCAATGGGTTTTCCTGCAGCCCGGCCCCACCCATCGACCACCCGCGCCGTGCAGCGCGCATTTCGATACCTCCACTTCATGGCCCAGACTGATGAATGCGCTCAAAGCTTGAGAGGAACCCGGGCGCCGCCCTGAGCGAGATCGAGGAGCAGCGGGAAAACCGGCGGGGGTTAACAGGCGCTAGCGGGCACTAGGGGTCAGTCACCGCTCGCAATAGCTCGATTCCGCCGTTATTTCACCGCAGGCAGATTCCGAAGCTGAAAATAAGCTATGAGCTTGAATGAGCTGGCCGGGGCTGGATGACTGCCGGTCCTGTGGGGCCGGGGGTTCGCTGGATACCAGCTGGGCACTGGGCGGGTACTAGGCGGGTACTAGGCTGCCCCTAACGAACAGGGTCCGCCACAAAATAACGGATAGGCCGGCTGCTAGGAGGCGGGTACTAATGAGCCGGGCGCTAATGAACTGGGTAGTAAAGAACCGGGTGCTAAAGGGCCGGGGGCTAAAGAACCGGGTGATAAGGAGCCTGCTACCAGGGACCGACGAATAAGGCCAGCTAATAAGGCCCGCCGATCAGAAGGCGGCAGGCTCGTTTTCGCCGGCGGCCCGCCCAAGCTTTGGATCCGCCCCGCCACCCAAACTGTCAACTGTCAGAAGGGCCAAGAGGCGCAGCCGTTCAACACGTTTGGCTGGCCGCCCCTGGGCTCAGTGGCGCAAAAGCGTATCCAGCTCGTCCACCACCGCACACCAGTCCGAATCCTCCTGAATCGCTTCTTTAAGAAACTCCCGCTGCCCGTCGGACCAAAAAGTCGCCTGGGCGAGCTTCTCGTCATCGGCCAGGTGATGAACGGCGACGAATTCGTCGATGGCGGCATTCTCGGAAGCGAGACCCAGCTGAGCAAAAAGGTCATTCAGATTGTGATGGGTTGAAGTGTCCATTGCGACTCCAGCTGACGGTTGCAAAAGGTACCTTGGCTTGTCTCAAGGCTATCTCAGGATTGTTTCAGGCGTGTTTCCGCCTTTACCAGAGCAGTATAGGAAACGGCACCGCCAGACAGCAGCGCCCAACTGCCTCAATCACAACCCCAACCTCAATCGCGACCGGGCAGCCGGTTATCTCAGGGCGCCGGATTCGGGTTCTGGTTGTGGATAGCCTCGATTCCCTCGATAACCGCCTGATCCAGCTTGACGTTGATGCTGGCAATATCGCTCTTGAGCTGCTCCATGGTGGTGGCGCCAATGATATTTGCGGTCACAAACGGCTGCTGGTTGACGAACGCCAGCGCCATTTGCGCGGGGTCGAGACCGGCCTCGCGCGCCAGACGCACATATTCCGCCGTCGCCGCTTCAACCCTGGGCCCGGCATAACGCTGGAAACGCTCAAACAGGGTCAGGCGCGCACCCGCGGGTTTCTGCCCGCCGAGATACTTGCCCGACAGCGCCCCGAAGGCCAGCGGCGAATAAGCCAGCAGGCCGCACTGCTCGCGGATCGCCATTTCCGCACAGCCCACTTCAAAAGTGCGGTTCAGCAGATTAAAGGGGTTCTGGATGCTGGCAATACGCGGCTTGCCCTGGGTTGCCGACAGACGCAGATATTCCATCATGCCCCAGGGGGTCTCATTGGAAATACCGATGTGTCGCACCTTGCCGGCCTTGACCAGTGATTCCAGCGCATCGAGGGTTTCCGCAATGGCGATACCGTCGTCACCGCCGTGCTGATAGCCCAGCTTGCCAAAGAAGTTGGTCTGCCGCTCTGGCCAGTGCACCTGGTAAAGATCGATATAGTCGGTGCGCAGTCGCTGCAGCGAAGCCTCGCAGGCGGCGAAAATCTGCTCGCGATTCAGGCGCGGTCCGCCGCGAACATGGGCAACCCCGGAGTTGCCCGCGCCGCGCCCGGTCACCTTGGTGGCGAGGATAAAGCGGTCGCGATTGCCCCGCGCTGCCTGCCAGTTACCGATATATTCTTCCGTCCGCCCCTGGGTTTCCGCACGGGGCGGGACCGGGTACATCTCGGCACAGTCGATAAAATTCACTCCCTGATCCAGGGCGTAATCCAGCTGCTCAAACGCATCGGCTTGCGTATTCTGCTCGCCATAGGTCATGGTGCCGAGGCAGATCACACTCACATCCAGACCGGTGGTGCCAAGCTTGCGGTATTCCATGAATTGCCTCCTGTTATACGAATAGGCGGGCATTATGCAGGATACGGGCGAAGAGTTTTAGAAGCGCCCCTTCCTCGGGGTGCGCCAGAGATCACTCCCCCCGCAGAAGATAAGAAAAACCCGAGAAAAACCGGGCCGGGCCTGAAGCGCTAAATAGCTGAATAGCGGAAACGCGCAAAATACAAAACCAGGAATGCGCAAGCAAAGGAAAGCACTACAGAAAAGCTGAAGAGCAGAAAAAATCCGTTAACAAGTCGCAAGGCGATGGGATGGGGTGCCGTGAGGAAGGCGGCAATAGGCAATAGGGAAGAGGGAAGAGGGAAGAGGGAAGAGGGAAGAGGATAGGAAAGTAAAGGAGCGGCCAACGCCGCTCCGCCAGATACCGCCCGGGCTTACTGGAAGTCCGCCTCAACCAGCGGGCTGGTCTCCGCTGCGTAGTCGACCCCTTCGACGCCGAATCCGAACAGCTTCAGGAAGTCCGCCTGGTAGCCTTTGTAGTCGGTCAGCTCGAACAGATTCTCCTCGGTCACTTCCGGCCACAGTTTCTCAATCTTGGCCTGAGTCTCTGGGCGCAGCTCCTTGTCGTCCATGCGGTAGCGGTTGTCACTGTCCAGGCGCGGGGTGCCGGTGTAGAGACCCTCGGTGTACAGGCGGTACAGCTGCTCGATACAGCCCTCGTGAGTGCCCTCTTCCTTCATCACTTTGTAAACAAGGGAAATATACAGCGGCATCACCGGAATGGCGGAACTGGACTGGGTAACCAGCGCCTTCAGCACCGCAACATGGGCATCCGCCTGACCGCTGGCGGTGATTTCGCTGGCCGCGCGGTCGAGGTCCTCTTTCGCCTTGCCGATGGTGGCATGGCCGTAAATTGGCCAGGTCAGCTGCTCGCCGATATAGGTGTAAGCCACCGTCTTGCAGTCGTCGCTCAATACGCCGGCGTCGCCAAGGGCCTGCATCCACAGCTCCCAGTCCTCACCGCCCATCACCTTAATCGTTGCCGCGATTTCCTCCTCGCTCGCCGGCTCCAGAGTGATATCGGAAATTTCCAGCTTGTCGGTATTGAGGTTGCGAGCGGTGTAAGACTTGCCGATGGGCTTCAACACGGAGGAGTGCAGCTCACCGGTCTTGGGGTCCGTGCGGCGCGGGGAGGCGAGGCTGTAGATCACCAGATCCACCTTGCCCAGGTCGCTCTTGATCATATCGATAGCCTGAGCCTTCACCGCATCGGAGAAAGCATCGCCATTAATGCTCTTGGCATACAGGCCGGCCTTGTGCGCCTCCTCTTCGAAAGCGGCGGAATTGTAATAACCGGCGGATGCGGTGCGCTTTTCCGTCGGCGGCTTCTCGAAAAACACGCCCAGGGTATTGGCGCCGCTGCCAAAAGCGGCGGTGATACGGGAGGCCAGGCCGTAGCCGGTTGAGGCACCCACCACCAGCACGTTCTTGGGGCCGCCTTCGATCGCTGGCTGCGCCTTGATGAAATCGATCTGCTCGCGCACGTTGGCGGCACAGCCCTGCGGATGGGCGTTGGTGCAGATAAAACCGCGCACTTTTGGCTGAATAATCATGCCGAATT
Organism: Microbulbifer aestuariivivens; assembly: GCF_039545115.1. Taxonomy (NCBI): domain Bacteria; kingdom Pseudomonadati; phylum Pseudomonadota; class Gammaproteobacteria; order Cellvibrionales; family Microbulbiferaceae; genus Microbulbifer; species Microbulbifer aestuariivivens. Next base: position 222,277 of record NZ_BAABRT010000003.1, read on the forward strand.
CCTTCCCTTCGTCATTGGGGATGCTGGGTGCGTGCAAGCCCGCTGGGCCGTGCATACACCGCGATTGTTCGGTAGCCGGTCCGGTCACCTTTGTGGCGGCCCGGTCACAGCTGGCTGCCCATTCTACGGGGGATTGCCGGCCAGTCCAGAGGCACAGGCTGCGGCGGCGATTTGCGCTGTCCAGAATATCCGTGGCCCCGGCCAAAGCGGCCAAGCTCAGTGCGCGGGAATGCCCCGGGCCGGGGCAGCGAGCGCGACTATGGTGCGCAAACCAGTCACGCCCGAGCGTTCACCGAAAAGAAATGCCCGCTACAGGGGGGCGCGTAAGTGGCACAAATAGTGCAATTACCACTGCGCGCGGTGTATTGCCGATACGCTGCAATCCTGACCGCTACCGCAACGGACCGCGGTTCCGCCCCTCTTATCCCATCATGCAAGAAGCAGTGAGGTACCCATGAAATACTACTCGCGACATTTCGTTAAGCCCGCAGACCTGAACCCGGCCCAGCGCCTGTTCGGCGGCCAGTTGCTGGCCTGGATCGACGAGGAGGCCGCGATCTTTGCCGGCTGCCAGATGGGTACCCCGATGGTGGTCACCAAGCTGATGTCGGAAATCGACTTCGTCAGCTCGGCCTTCTGTGGCGATGTGGTGGAGTTCGGCTTTGAGGTGGTGGACATCGGCCGCACTTCCCTGACCGTCCACTGCGAGGTGCGCAACAAGCAGACTCGCGAATTGATCCTGCAGGTTGAGCGCATCGTGTTTGTGGCACTGGACCTGGAGGGCAAGCCGACACCGCACAAGAAAGCGGGCATGACCCCGGCCCAGGCGCGCGAGGCAATGGACAGCGCCATCGGCACACAGCAGCTGGCCGGGTGAGCGGCCACTGATCGCGCGAAAACGCTGTCAGCGCAGGAGCGGAATGACTGACTCCAGAATAAATAACCGTGAATAACAAAGCCGGGCCCTGCGCCCGGCTTTGTTATTGAAGAGTGAATTACGAGTAAGTCGGCATAGGCCGGTGTTCGGTTCAGCGGAGCAACAGCAACGGCTTTTCGGTATTCAGCAGCATTTTGGCGGTGATGCTGCCCATCAGCAGGTCGCGCAGACGGTTGTGGCTATAGGCACCCATCACGGTGAGGTCGATGGCGTGTTCGCGCTGGTACTCGATCAGTGCCTCCACGGTCTTGCCGCTGAGACGGTTGGCGGTCACGCTGAGGCCGGCGGCTTCCAGTTCCTCACTGCCCTCGGCCAGCAGGGTTTCCGCTTTTTCACCGTCCCCCACAAACACCAGATGGCAGCTGACATCGCGAAACGCCGCGCTATCCGCCACCATACGCAATGCCTTGCCGGCGGCCTCGCTGCCATCGTAGGCCAGCATCATGCGCTGCGGACGGGTAAACGCCTGATTCACCACCAGGATCGGCCGGTGCAGTGAACGCACCACGGTTTCCAGCTGGGAACCCAGACCCTGTTTTTCCTCGCCGTGCTCCTCGCCGCGAATCCCCAGCACCAGCACGCGGATATGATCCTCCAGCTCAACCAGGGACTCCGGCAGGCTGTCGTGACGCTGGCAGGCCTCGACCCGCTCGACACCCGCCTGGGCCACACGCTCGCAGGCGGCCTGCAGCATCAGCTTGCCCTGCTGTACCAGCAGCTGCGCGCGCTGCTGCTCCAGCGCGGTCAGTTCCTCCAGCAATTCCTCCTGGCTGCCGAAACCGATGCTGCCGCTCAGGTCCGCCACCGCGGGCACATTGCTGCGCTCGATATTGTGCAGCAGTTTCAGCGGCGCGCCGGTGCGCCCGGCGATCCAAGCCGCGTAGTCACAGACCGCGGCGGTAAAGCGGGAGCCATCGACACAGGTCAGCACCACCGGCTCAGCGCCATTTACGCTGTAGGCGTTATTGTTATTGTCTGCAACGCTCATCAATGTCCTCCGAGGACTCTCTCAATCTCTTCCGGCTTGTCGTGCACGCCAAAGCGGTCAACGATGGTTTCACTGGCCTCGTTCAGGCCCACCAGCTCCACTTCAGCGCCCTCGCGGCGGAACTTCACCACCGACTTATCCAGCGCATAGACCGCCGACACATCCCAGAAGTGCGCGCGGCTGAGGTCGATAACCACCTTATCCACCACTTCCTTGAAATCGAACGCCTCGACGAATTTGTCCGCGGAATTGAAAAACACCTGCCCGACTACGCGATAGGTGCGGCAGCTGCTCTGCTCGTCCAGTTCCGAGGCCACATACATAAAGTGGCTAACCTTATTGGCGAAAAACAGGGACGCCAGCAAAACCCCAACCAATACACCATAGGCCAGGTTGTGCGTCCACACTACCACAACCACCGTGGCCACCATGACGATATTGGTGGACAGCGGGTGACGCTTCAGGTTGCGCACGGAATCCCAGTTAAAGGTGCCGATGGAGACCATGATCATCACCGCCACCAGCGCAGCCATGGGGATAACCGCCACCCAGTCACTGAGGAACACCACCAGCGTCAGCAGACCGACACCGGCCACCAGGGTGGAAAGCCGTCCCCGGCCGCCGGATTTCACGTTGATTACCGACTGCCCGATCATGGCGCAGCCGGCCATGCCACCCATGCTGCCGGCTGCCAGGTTGGCAATGCCCTGGCCCTTGCACTCGCGGTTCTTGTCGCTGGTGGTATCGGTCAGGTCGTCGACGATGGTGGCCGTCATCAGGGATTCCAGCAGGCCCACCACCGCCAGCGCGGCGGAATAGGGGAAGATAATCTGCAGGGTCTCGAAATTCAGCGGCACCTCCGGCCACAGGAAAATCGGCAGGGTATCCGGCAGATCGCCCATATCGCCGACGGTGCGGATATCGATCCCCATGGTCACCGCCACAGCGGTCAGTGTGAGAATACACACCAGCGGCGAGGGGATGACCTTGCCCACCACCGGCACATACGGGAACAGGTAAATAATGCCGAGGCCCGCCGCCGCCATGGCGTAAACCTGCCAGCCGGCGCCGATCAGCTCGGGCATCTGCGCCATAAAAATCAGGATCGCCAGCGCATTTACGAATCCCGTCACCACCGCCCGGGAAACAAAGCTCATCAGGCTGCCGAGCTTCAGGTAACCGGCGATGATCTGCAGCACACCGGTGAGCAGCGTAGCCGCCAGCAGGTACTCCAGGCCGTGCTCCTTCACCAGCGTCACCATCAGCAGCGCCATGGCCCCGGTGGCCGCGGAAATCATACCCGGGCGGCCGCCCACAAAGGCGATCACCACCGCAATACAGAAAGAGGCGTAAAGGCCGACCCGGGGGTCGACACCGGCAATAATGGAAAAGGCGATGGCCTCGGGGATCAGCGCCAGGGCGACCACAAGGCCCGCCAGCACATCGCGGCGGATATTGCCGAACCAGTCGGCTTTCGTCGAAGACAGCAGCATAGAAAAGGGAGTCCCGTGCGGGTGAACAACAATTGAGCAAAAAATGGCGCGCACTCTAACACGGGGCCCGCCCTCCATAAAGAACGCAGCCGCTGCGCATTTGCCCTATGGCCGCACAAAGCGCCCTGAAAACCGGCCTGCCCCTCCTATGCCAACCCCTGCGGACACCCAGGAAATCATTCAGCCGCAAACACCGCTCAAAGACAGAAAACCCTATTCAATATCTGCCCAGCGCCCTCCCTGTCAGACCCATGCCCCAAGCAAAACCCAAACCAAAAGCACTGCACACATAACCGCGCATAGCCGCGCGGGCACCTCTGCCAAGGGCGGCACTACAGCCCATTGCGGGTTACCCGGCGCGGCGATTCAGTCATGGTTATTGGGCAGAATGCCCAGAGATGCCTCAGGGACAGCGCCGCGGTGAAGCTGGCAAAGCCCACAGCAACCAAGCCGGTGCGTAACTGAGAATGCTATTTATTGCGTTTACCGGCAGGGCGTGACCGCCGGAAAAAACAATGCCTGGCTACTAGACTTTTGCTAACGGTCTAGCCAACCCGGCATACCTTTATCTGCCGGCATACCGTTGTGCAATTCATCGCCTCACATTAGGAGCCGAGACATGAGCGATTCAAAACCCGGTATCGAGCGGCGCAAGTTCCTGCGCCTGATGGGCTGTTCGGCGGTACTGATACCCGCAGTGATGTTGCCCGAACACAAGGCCCGCGCCCAGGGCAAGGCCAGCCAGGCGGCGGTGCAGTACCAGGATACTCCCAAGAACGGCCAGAAGTGCGTGGACTGCCAATTCTGGACGGACCCCGATGCCTGCCAGGTGGTGGAAGGGAAAATCAGTCCCGAAGGCTGGTGCAGCCTGTATGTGAAGAAAATGTCCTGAGCCGCAACACCTGACCAGCGGGTGTCGGTAAAGCGCCCGCCGCCCAAAACCGACAGGAGCCCACCTTTAGACCAGCGCAGTCGGCGCATCCGTTAGGATGGCCAGCGGTCTTCCCCTCGCCGGCAAGTGAAGAACCATGCATAAGAAAAGCGCTGAAACATCGCGATGCATGAAGTAGCTGTCAAAATTCTACTCTGACCCCAATATTCCGCCATCTTGACGCCTTAGGGCCACCAACTGCGCCAAGTGACCGCCGTTAAGGCTATGAAGATCACCACTCAACGGGTAAACACGTGACAACTGAGCCATAAGAGTCTGTATTTGGGCTTTTAGGTTGCGTTGACTAATTGCACCTTGCTTGGCTTTGCAGAAGTTCTCAATAGCCCCTGATAGACTGATCGCTGGTTGATCACCTAGTACCTGTTGCCGATAGAGGGTCTCCCGGAGCTGGCTTTCAAAGCGCAATGCGAGGCTTTTCGTGCTGGTCTTGGTACTGCGGATCACCTTCCTTCCATTGATAGAGATCTCGCAGTAGTAGTATTTAGAGGTCTTCCTTTTGTAGACAGACACTAGATCAGCGGGTTCTACCCCGTTTCTACGGACGGTTTTAAAACGGCTGTAAATTTTCGATCTTGAGCGGCCACTTTACGCCGCCTTCTCGGGTTGTGGAATCGTTCGATGTAATTAAATACGTCTGCTCTTGCTTCATTTAACGTTCGGTATCGGCGGCGGTTGATCACTTCCCGTTTCATCATGCCGAAGAATCCTTCACATGC
>NZ_BAABRT010000004.1:0-200093 GCF_039545115.1 Microbulbifer aestuariivivens
TGGGTGTGGGTGTGGGTGTGGGTGTGGGTGTGGGTGTGGGTGTGGGTGTGGGTGTGGGTGTGGGTATGGCAGCTGGGAGCTGATTCGATTTTAGAAAATAATGGGGTACTCATTTAATCCAAAAATCTGGAGAACACAGCGACGGCGCAGCCAGGCTGAACTTCGCTAACTGGCCGCAACACAAGCGCTATGCAAGCGTTGTGGAGGCATTCAATAAATCCACCCCCTTAGCTTCCACCCCGGCTCTCCGCCCATCGCCGGTTACTCCTTGCGCCTACAAGATCGCATCGGGCTGCTTGAACTGCAGCCAGAGGATTACTAGTTCCGGCGGAAAGCTTTAAGATGACAAAATGTTACTCTGACCCCAATTCTGTAAGGAAGATAAAGATGTCAAAATCTTACTCTGACCCCAATTATTCTCAATTAGTGGGTGGCCATTTTTCCGCAAAAAACCAAACTAGCCCTTCGATTAGCGGAGAACTGGAAACTTAGTAAATATTTCAGCAACAAGAGGTGCTACTGTAGTACGTCCGGATCATTTAGTAGTGGATCATGCATTTCTGTAATAAGTTCGTTCTGGTTATTCGGGCACTCACTATTTTTCGGATATCCCTTTTTCCATGTGAGCCCATCTTGCAAAAGCCAGCCTTCAATCATAGATTCTTCGGTATCAACTGGCTGATAAACTCCGCCAACCAACTCGTAATGCATAAACTTTTGACGAATCAGTCTAAACCCATGAACTTGGTCACTTTTTATTCTTGATTCGTAAAGTTTTTTCCATAAAAGAATATCTTGCTTTCCATCTTTATCCCAATCGCCCTGATAAATTTTTCCGTATGCCCTAATCCCCGCTTTCATTTGACCAGGACGGTCAGATTCGACGCCAGTACGCAACCAATATTGATACTCCATTCCCGGAAAGTCGGATGTAAGATAAGCAGGAACTTCAGATGCAGAAACTGTATTTGTATAATTTAACTTACTAGAGAAAATAATCTTGTTTAGAGCCAAAGAAAAAATTGACCAATCCACTGAATATTCACTCGGTAGGGCAATTACCAAATCACCATATCCACTCTCCGTGATATCCCCATATCGCAATGGCGCGCGTAATATACATCCCATGAGATCATTGGCCTCGCTCAAGACCTCTGACCACTCCATCCCATATAAGTAAGTATCCTTAACTTCTGGCTCAATATATTCACTATCCCATCTAGACAAAGACGTTATAGATAGCAATTCTCTTGCACCACCCTTAATATTCCACTTCCCAATTTTGGCATTCGAGTAAAGCGCAAAGTAGATCCCTTCATCCTTAGAGCCTACATATGCAGCCAAACTATCATCTGGCCTAATAAATTTGTAAACTTTCACATCATGACCTGGAATGAACCAACCCATCTCAGGATCCGGAGCCTTTCCGACGTCAAGATTCGAAATATCTTCAGCTGAAGATATAAGTGAAAGAAGCGCTAACCCTGACAAAAATAGCTTAGATAGCTTCTTCATAGCCCCTCCTCAAGGACACGCAATTAGATTATTAGAAGGCTGACCAAGGGCCTGGCCGGCGGCAGCTTCTAAAGCCACAGTACTACGTACTGCCGAATAATTCCTACCGGTCATCCATTCCCCTTCACCATATTTAAAACACCATGCTGTTCCAGCATGTGGATTTGGAATCGGGCTTCCGTTCTGCCCCAAAACCGGGTTTCCATTTGAATCGAGCACGATTTGAGGATAAACGCCCCCCCACCAAATATACGCCCGCTCAGGAATTCCGTATAATAATTAGGGTCAGAGCAAAATTAAGACGCCCTATTTATCGCAGTATAAAACCACTCTCTGACCACAAATAAAAAAGCACTTTTGAGATCCAACTCTTGATACCCATTAAAGGCTATCAAGAGAGCATAATACGTCATCATTTGACTGCAACACCAATTATTACAAAGTGCGACAGGCAGGTTAATAAGTGCCCTTCAATGGCAGTACAATAAATCACCTACGGCAGAGTTAAATAGTATCATGCCGCCGGATCTTTTCAGCTTATTCTAAATCCAGATCACCCTTACACAGGGTACATGTATGGCAACAGGTGATAGATGAAAATAGCAAAATGTTGCTCTGACCCCAATTATTCAATAAATCCGACCCCTTAGCTTCCACCCCGACCCTCCGCCCATCGCCAGTTACTCCTTGCGCCTGCAAGATCGCATCGGACTGCTTGAACTGCAGCCAGAGGATTACCAGCTTCCGCAGAAAAGCTTTAAGATGACAAAATGTTACTCTGACCCAAATTTTAAATGCGGGCTCCACCCTACATTTTCCTGATATTGCCAGCCTCCCTAGCGATATCCCTTTGCACCCTTCAGATTTTGAATAACCCAATACAACAAAACGCGATAAGCGAATCCCTGAGTACACTCGGACCGCCTTTACAGCCCGATCACTCACCAGCCCCCAATGCGCGATAGTTCCGCTCTCGAAATGTGCGGAAAACGCGCCCTGATAGCAAGCGGACAGATTTAGGTTGAGCTGGCGGGGCAGGAGTTCGCACGGACGCAGGATAAGATCATGAGCCGCTAAGATAAGATGTGCTGTCTTGCTGAGGAATTGCGCCAGCGAGACAGCTTAGGAGAAGGAATTACCGATTCCCTATTCACTGCCGGAAACCAGGCCTCCTAAGCGCGAGCCACACGGCTACTGGGCAGCGGGTATATTTGCGGACCCTAAGCTTTTGGGAGCTTGCCGGCTTAACTACAGGCGACACAGGCAAAGCTTAAAAACAAACTAAAAATGGGCTGCAGATTAAACAGCATCCCATTCCCATCAAACCATACTCTTTTAAGGGTATCGGCATGGGTATGGGTATGGGTATGGGTATGGCAGCTGGGAGCTGATTCGATTTTAGAAAATAATGGGGTACTCATTTAATCCAAAAATCTGGAGAACACAGCGACGGCGCAGCCAGGCTGAACTTCGCTGACTGGCCGCAACACAAGCGCTATGCAAGCGTTGTGGAGGCATTCAATAAATCCGCCCCCTTAGCTTCCACCCCGGCTCTCCGCCCATCGCCGGTTACTCCTTGCGCCTGCAAGATCGCAGTAAGCTGCTTGCACTGCAGCCAGAGGATTACCAGCTTCCGCAGAAAAACTTTAAGATGACAAAATATTACTCTGACCCCAATTTTGTACCAGCCATACAAAATAATGCCGCGCAAGAATAGAACAGAAGCAGATCCATTTATGTTAAGTGCAGCAACCCATTTACGGAAATGGGGAATCCAACTGCTCCAGTAATAGGGCCTGAAAATTTTTTATTGCTTGATTTTAAACAGCATCAAGCTGCATAACCTCACCTGCCTGAGTAGATTTAACTCAAGGCATTCCACGCCATAATCTTACTCTGACCCCAATTATTCAATTATTCCAGCTACTATTAAAACTATTTTACCATCCAACGATTAATAATTTTTGTAACAAGAAATCCAAAATAAAAAAATGCCACCCCTGACAAGATAATATTTGGCACAGTTTTCGCGATAAACCCCTTTTCCATCAGGATGAGCGGCAATGGGACCGCAAAAGCCATAAATAACAAAAAAAATACTACGACATACATGCTGACCTCAGAAGGAAATATTCGAGAAATTAAAAACAAAATCGCTCTAAGTAGCAGCATGTATGCTAGCGGTATTAAAAAATCCATTCCAGCTTCCAACATTTTTAAGCTTCAACAACGGAAAAAATGCCCGTACCGCTTGAGAACAACTCAGCTGTCAGCAACAGATTTCCTGTCTGTTTAATGGCCGGTTCATTGTAGCCCGGGACACCTTTATACCAAGCAGCATTGTACGGTGTTCCGTATTGGCTTACTTTAGGTATACTTCGAGCGAGCCCGTAAACAGATGCCCCCAAATCTAATCCAAAATTAATTAGAGTCCCAGATTTCTTGCTTCCAGTGACATCAACTGAAACTTGCTGAGAAACACTGTCGGCTCCTCTAATTCCGGCCTGCAAATTATCTACGCCCTTCGCGACAATTAACGCACCAACCCCACAACCCCAACCAAATGTGCCAGGGCAAATCGAAACGCCAAGCATTACCTGTCCTGCACCACCAAGAGATTGGCCGGTACGAAGAAGGACATTAAGACCTTCTTCCTCAATGAACCCTAAGACGCTTGGACCCTTTTGTGCAAGAGGATATTCAACTAATAAACCTCAACCCAGCGATCTAGTTTTTCCCTAGCAAATGATTCTATTTCTCTGCTAAACATAATATTTTCGAATGAATAGGAAAGCTCTGTGAGCAACCCACCCTCCACGAGGAATTTGCTACTACAAGTTACGTTCTTAAATGGCTCCAAATTACTCCCAAAGCACCTGGCCACAATAAAGTCTCTCACATTTCCCGGCATCTCTTTGGTGCTTTCAGGAAATTCAGATAACACCAAAAAATCTCCCCGATAACCTTTGCTTCCAAATAGCAAAAACAGACCATCCTGAGATATAACCTCTCGGTTTTCATATCCATTGATCGCATACCAAGCATCAGCATACCTATTGCTACTAAGCAATTTTTCTTTGGACTCCCCATATACATCGAATATAGAGACTCTTACCACCTGCTCAATACCATTAACATCTGCAACGTATCCATCTATACCCATAGCGATGTCAGTTGGCTTTATTGCTAAAGTAAAACTTCCGCTATCGTCATCAAGCCCAATCCAGGATTTAAAGAGACCAACAAGAGAGAGGTCAATTACATAGTCTGCCGGCACTTCGACTCTTGCACCTTGAAAGGTGTACTTCACTGTCCTCTCTGAAGCGAACAGCAGACAAGGGATAATAAAAACAATTACTAATAAATACCTCATTCCGTATCGCACCCCGCGCACCAGTCATAAACTTGCCTCCAGAAATCGACCTCCAAAAGTGTTCCAGTAAGAGGCGCTCCTCCAAAGGTTGCAGCAGGCAAGCCAATACTTCTTAATACATCAAAGTGGTAATCTGCAACTTGTCTAGCATTCAGCAATCCAGGTACTCCTTGCGTATCCTCTGCCACTTTTGATGCGTGCGCATTCATGAGGCGCACCCTTACATCCTGCATGTCTACATCTACGAAGTTTATTGCTGCTGTTGCTTGAAGCATCCAGTTTGCCGATGCCATCATACATGTATCAAAACCGGCACATTCATTCCTTACTACCACCAGAGCACGGAGGGCATATGCATCACCTAGCTCCGCCATGGCCATATAGTAGCCTTCAACATTACGTGCTTCTCTCAGCGCTTTGATGGCAGGAGTTTCACTGATACCCTTTTGTGCAGCTGCCGAACTGTCATCTGAAACTGATGCCTCAATCACCTGCGCGAGACTCAATGCATCTTCATCATTGGTAGAAGCCAGCGTATAGGCCGATTCGTCATCCCAACGCTGCCCGATTTATATACTGAGAGGTTTCACCACTAACCCGGGGATTATAACCACGCTCAGCATACTCAAGAATAAATGCCAAATACTCCCCGGAAGCCTGGAAGGCCCCCGGCACAGTTCCTTCGGGTGCGGACGCACCTGACAAGCCTTCCAGTGGCGCCCACTCGGCCTGATTCTGCTGGCCGCCATAGGCATTTCCGCCATAAACAGTTGGGTTGCCATTGTTGTCCATCCCGACACCACAGCTGTCTGGGCATAGCTTCTCATTGAAAAACTTTTTCCAATCCTTGCGGAAGTCCCCCCAGCTGTAATAGCCGGTTGGGTCGGTAAGCGTCAGCGGGTTGCCCTTTACATAGCTGTAGCGGTTATAGCCCTGCGTATCCTGCACGCCGTCGATCATGGGGTCGGCCTGCAGGAAGCGGCCCAGCTCGGAATAATTAGGGTCAGTGCAAAATTAAGACGCCCTATTTATCGCAGTATAAAACCACTCTCTGACCACAAATAAAAAAGCACTTTTGAGATCCAACTCTTGATACCCGTTAAAGGCTATCAAGAGAGCATAATACGTCATCATTTGACTGCAACACCAATTATCACAAAGTGCGACAGGCAGGTTAATAAGTGCCCTTCAATGGCACTACAATAAATCACCTACAGCAGAGTTAAATAGTATCACGCCGCCGGATCTTTTCAGCTTATTCTAAATCCAGATCACCCTTACACAGGGTACATGTATGGCAACAGGTGATAGATGAAAATAGCAAAATGTTGCTCTGACCCCAATTATTCAATAAATCCGACCCCTTAGCTTCCACCCCGACCCTCTGCCCATCGCCAGTTACTTCTTGCGCCTGCAAGATCACAGTAAGCTGCTTGAACTGCAGCTAGAGGATTACCAGCTTCCGCAGAAAAAATTTAAGATGCAAAATGTTACTCTGACCCTAATTTTGCTGACCCCAATTATTCCCTATTATTTGCTCCGCCCCCAGTTATTCATCTCTAATGAAGCAAGGCGCACTCCCTTGAACATCAATCTTCTCAACATTCACTAGAGAATACTGCCCCTTATACATTTCAAAAGTTGCCCTAACATTTACGTATTTATCATTGCAATTAATGGTCATCTCTCCACTGTGCGTCCTATCTATAACCCTTATTGAAGAGGCTACATCACCAAAAACTGCATGTATTTCATCAAGAAAAATTTCGGATCCAATTCCCATTGTGAAGTAGCCAAAGACTTGGATCCTATGACCTTCAAACCTACCGGGATCAGCCAGCAGCTCCACAAAAGAAACTCGCAACAATTCTTCCTTATATGTGCAAGAGATAATCATCAAAAAAACAAACAATACAAGTTTTTTCATAAAATAACCAAAATATACAAATAAAAATTAGTCAAACTTATATGCTATAGGGCTTCCAGATCCGGTAAAAATCCATTTTTCTACTGCTTTGTCTGCTCGGACTATGACTGGAGCTCCTATATCTCTGGAAACTGTATTCCAACGGGATGTGCGGCCTGCTATTGATTCATCATCGTAGAAGGGGGGGGGTAAAGATACCACTATTGCCGCAGCATCCGTTATTAACCTCTCACTACGACCAAGGGTAAATACAAATATACCATGCCAATTTTCATATCCTGTTGGCACCAATCCGTCAGGATAATCAGGCTCAATGGGAAAATTCTTATATTTTCTAATAATCAAACCTAATGTCGAATTCTCCTTGTGCCACTCTTTGTCATACCGACAGCACTACCAACATATGAAAGAGCCAAATCAAGGCGGAGCTTGAATTTCTTATCAGTAAATATTTCGGGTAAATTATTTTGCTCTGCAGGGTCTTGCCCCCCACTTGAAGTCACTCCACCAGTCACCTGCGCGAGACTCAATGCATCTTCATCATTGGTAGAAGCCAGCGTATAGGCCGATTCGTCATCCCAACGCTGCCCGAAAAACTCTTTTATATACTGAGAGGTTTCACCACTAACCCGGGGATTATAACCACGCTCAGCATACTCAAGAATAAATGCCAAATACACCCCGGAAGTCTGGAAGGCCCCCGGCACAGCTCCTTCGGGTGCGGACGCACCTGACAAGCCTTCCAGTGGCGCCCACTCGGCCTGATTCTGCTGACCGCCATAGGCATTTCCGCCATAGGGTTTGATCTCGCCATTAGTGTTTACCTCTACCCCACAGCCATTCGGAATAATTGGGGTCAGTGTAAAATTAAGGCTCCTCGTTTATCGCACCATACAACTACTCTGTGGCCCAAAGGCACTAGTATCCACCAATTCTTGATGCCCATTTAAGGTTTACCAAAGAAAATAATACGTCATAACTTTAATTATTTACCGCTAGAATCACTGTTCCTGATAGTGCCTTACGGGGTCAATAGGCAGGCGGTGCACGCTTCACCCCCACCTCGTTGCTCTCGAGCCTCCCTGAGACAGGCACCGGAAAAGGGCCAATGGCCAGTATCTCCTTTCCTGCTACCCTGTACGTCACACGCCAGTATTCCGGTCCTTCTGATTTGACGAGCAGGTACAGGCTCCCTCCATCGCTGAAGCGATGGCTTTTTTCCCGAGAGGCGGCATCTTAATTTCTGCGCAATTCAGCGCTATAGGCCAGTTCCGTGCTGATTTGGGGGCTATTCCAGTGTAGGGAGCCGATCTAGGTGGCCGTCGCGCCTAGAGTACCGTCAAATGGCGCAGATGCCACCGGTTGGCGACAGGTGAGAATGGATATTCCAGAAACACGAAAGCCCCGCATTGCGGGGCTTTCGGAAGGATACCGGGTCAAGCCGGCTTTCAATGTGGTGCCCAGGGCGGGACTTGAACCCGCACAGCCATAGGCCACTACCCCCTCAAGATAGCGTGTCTACCAATTCCACCACCTGGGCATAAACTGTTTTACTGCTGATCAGCGCCCCCGGCTTCAGGCTCTTCAGCCTGGGGAATCTCATCAGTTGACGTCTCTTCCTCAGCGGGAAGCTCGTCCAAAACCGGTACATCACTATCGATCACCGGTACATCTGCAGCCGGAGCCGGCTGCTCTACCGCGGCGGGAACCTGCGGCAGATCTTCATCAATGCCAGCGCCTGCATCCTGCTTGGCCAGTACGGCCAGACCAAGGCTGGTGACGAAAAATACTGTGGCCATAATGGCGGTCAGGCGGGAGAAGAAATTACCACTGCCCTGGCTGCCAAAAACTGTCTGTGAGGCACCGGCGCCAAAGGATGCACCGGCCTCTGCGCCTTTACCTTGCTGAAGCAAAATCAAGCCGATAATGCTAAGGGCGGTAAGGACGTGAAAAACTAAAACCAACTTTTCCATTTTCAGGAAACTCACTATCTGGGCCTTGGCCCGTTTTCAGTATTCTGTCAGCCGCGGATTCGCGAAGCAATCTATTCCGTTCATTCTACCGGGCTGCTCTGCCGACGCTATGTCATCAGGCTGCGCGGCAGATCTCGGCAAACTCCCGGGCATCGAGGGAGGCTCCGCCCACCAGTGCTCCGTCTATATCCGGCTGCTCAAAGAGTGAAGCCGCATTGGCGGACTTCACGCTACCACCGTACAGAATCTGTACCTGTGGTCCCGCAGCGCCAAGACGCGCGCGGATAAACTCATGTACTTTTTGCGCCTGCTCCGGCGTTGCCGTCTTGCCAGTTCCAATCGCCCAGACCGGCTCGTAAGCGATGACTGCACCGCTCCAGCAATCACCCCCTGCCAGTGCGAACACGGCATCCAGCTGGGCGGCAATCACATCCAGCGTTTTGGATGCTTCACGCTCTTCGAGAGTCTCACCGACACACAGTACCGGCACCAGGCCAGACTCTTTGACGGCCAGAAACTTCTGCGCCACCAGCGTATTGCTCTCGGCGTAGAAGCTGCGCCGCTCTGAATGCCCGACAATCACATAATGGGCACCGCAGTCCTTGAGCATCGACACACTCACTTCACCAGTGAGAGCACCCTCTGCTTGCTGGCTGACATTTTGAGCACCCACAAAGGTCCGCTCATAGCCAGCATTTTGCAGCAAACTGGCCGCCAGTGGCAGATAGGGAAACGGCGGAAAAATCGCCACGTCGCCACTCACCCCTTGCAGATCCAGGGCCTTGAAAAATGCTTCGGCAAACTCGCGGCTGCCGTTCATCTTCCAATTGGCTGCTACCAGCGTTTTACGCATGTGTGCTCCTTCAAGGGGCGCAAATCTTAGCGATATTGCCGCCAACATACAACAGAAAATCGAAAAGTTTCCGCCGCCCAATCTCGCCACATCAACAAGAGGCAGAGACCCGGCCAGGGCGGTCCTTAACTGTTGCCCACGCGCTCTACCGCACGGGCAATATCGGCAGCCAGCTGCTCCACTTCGCTGCGCTCTACGCCTTCCACCATCACGCGGATAAGAGGTTCTGTGCCGGAGGGCCGCAGCAGAACGCGACCGCGATCGCCCAGCTGCTCTTCAGCGGCGGCGACAGCGCGTCGCACCTCGTCACTCTCCAATACCCCCTGCCGATGCGACAACCGCACGTTGATCATATGTTGCGGCAGCATTTTCATACGCGCCCGCAGTGCCTCCAGCGACTCACCAAAGTCCTCGAGAGCCCGCAGCACCTGCAGGGCCGAGATTACACCGTCGCCGGTGGTAGTGGCATCCGCGCAGATAATGTGGCCCGAGGATTCCCCTCCCAGGGCCCAGCCGTTGGCCTGCATCTTTTCCAACACATAACGATCACCGACCTTGGCGCGCTCAAATGGTATCGACAGGTCCTTCAGCGCCAGTTCAAAGCCGTAATTGCTCATCTGGGTACCCACCACACCGTTGCAGCCACCGAGGAATTGCTGGCGATGCAGGGCGATAATAAAGAGCAGTTCGTCCCCATCGACCAGGTTTCCACCCCGGTCGACAAACAGCACCCGGTCGCCATCGCCGTCGAAGGCGATGCCCAGGTCGGCCCCCTGCTCTACTACCGCCTGCTGTAAGTTGGCCGGCTTGGTGGAACCGCAGTCCAGATTGATATTCTGTCCATCCGGGCTGACGCCGATGGTAATGACTTCGGCTCCCAATTCCCGGAAGACCTTGGGGGCGATGTGGTAGGTCGCACCGTTGGCACAATCCAGCACAATTTTGAGATCGTCCAGAGCGAAGCCCCAGGGCGTGGAGGCTTTACAGAACTCGATGTAACGTGCGGCAGCGTCATCGATGCGCCAGGCCTTGCCGAGACGCCCGGCGGTGCTCATAGGGTCATCCAGCGCCGCCTCAATATCCAGCTCCACCTGATCGGGAAGCTTGGCGCCACCGGCGCTGAAGAACTTGATGCCATTATCCTGAAAGGGATTATGGGAGGCGCTGATAACGATCCCGGCCTGGGCGTGAAAGGTGCGGGTGAGATAGGCGATCGCCGGGGTGGGCATGGGTCCCAGCAGGCCCACATCGACCCCGGCATTGATCAGGCCCGCTTCCAGAGCGGCCTCGAACATGTAGCCGGAGATACGGGTGTCTTTGCCAATCAGGATGCTGGGGCGCTGCCCTCCCCTGCTACCCCTGCCGGGACCGGCACCCTTGGCGCCCGAGCGCTCCGCCAGAACCTTGCCCGCGGCATAGCCGAGCCGCAACATGAAGTCCGGCGTAATGACACCCTCGCCCACTCGTCCACGGATACCATCAGTACCGAAATACTTTCTCGCCATAATCCCCTGCCCACAAACCACTTTCTTTTTTCAATGTCTTTGCAATGCCCCCCCGAGGCTGACAACAGCCAAGCCCGCGGCTATGGCTATCGCGCCGACGCCAGACGCCAGACGCCAGACAGACACGATTCAATCACCGTCAACGAGAGCCTGCAGCGCCAGCACATCCGCCGTGGCCGCCACATCATGCACCCGCAGGATGCGCGCACCACGCTGGGCTGCCAGCATCGCCAGAGCGAGACTGCCGGGTAAACGCTCACTCACCTCCCGCCCCAGCAAGCGCCCGATCATCGATTTGCGCGACAGACCGGCCAGCAGCGGAATACCCTCCGGGGCGAGCTCGAGCTGGTTGCGTAGCAGCGCCAGGTTGTGCGCATCGGTCTTGCCAAAGCCGTAACCGGGGTCATAGATCACCCGCGAGCGGTCAATACCGGCAGCTTCACAGGCCGCCAGCCTCTCCCGCAGAAACCCGGCGACTTCCGCCACCACATCCTCATAGTGAGGATTGGCCTGCATGGTGCCCGGCTGCCCCTGCATGTGCATAAGACAAACCGGCAGCCCGGTGCGCGCCGCCGCGCTGAGTGCTCCTGGCCGCTGTAAAGCGCGCACATCGTTGATCAGCCCGGCACCGACCTCGGCAGCAGCAGTCATCACCTCGGGGGAGCTGGTGTCCACAGAGATGATCACATCCAGCTCCCGCGCGATGGCCGCCACCAGTGGCACTACACGCTCAAATTCCTGCTCGGCAGTGACTGGCGCGGCACCGGGGCGGGTGGATTCGCCACCGATATCGATAATCGCCGCCCCTTCATCTACCATCTGCCGGGCGCGGGCCACTGCTTTCTCAAGGCTCAACACGCCCCCACGGTAGTACTGCCCGCCATCAGAGAAGGAGTCTGGTGTCGTATTCAGCACCCCCATAATGCGCGGGCGCGACAGGTCGAGGAGGCGATTGCCACAGGTCAGTTTCATTGGGTCTCATAACAAAAAGCGGAAGGCTGGGGAGCGGCTCATTTAGAGCCCACTTCCCAGCCTTCCGCATTTATGCCGCCATGTTTAGTGGCCTTTCAGGGGTCCGCCTACCGGATTGCCCTCATCGGACTCCCCTGCCTTTTCATCGGCTTTTACTTCAGTACTTTCCTGGCCACCATTGCCACCGGCGCCAACGCCAGGGTCCTGCCAGTCGCGGGGGGGGCGCACTTTGCGGCGCGCCATCAGGTCATCCACCTGCTCTGCGTCCAGGGTCTCGTATTCCATCAGTGCGTCTTTCATCGCCTCGAGAATATCGCGATTCTCTTCCAGCAGCTTATGTGCTCGATCGTAGCAGTCGTCGATGATCCGGCGCACTTCGGTGTCGATCTCATTGGAGGTCTTGCCGGAAACCGGGTTGCCGGCGCCGGGTTGACCACTTTCATCCTCGCCATAGTGCAGCGGCCCCAACTTCTCCGACAGGCCCCACTTGGTCACCATATTGCGCGCCAGCTCGGTGGCCCGCTCAATATCGTTGGAGGCGCCAGTGGTTACGCCATCGATACCCAGGGTCATTTCCTCTGCGATACGCCCGCCAAACAGCGAGCACAGCTGAGACTCGATAGCCCGCTTGGAAATACTGTACTTGTCTTCCTCCGGCAGGAACTGGGTAACACCCAGGGCGCGGCCGCGAGGAATAATGGTGACCTTGTGCACCGGATCGTGCTCCGGCACCAGGCGCCCGATGATGGCGTGTCCCGCCTCGTGATAGGCGGTGTTCACCTTTTCCTTCTCGTTCATCACCATGGACTTGCGCTCGGCGCCCATCATGATCTTGTCGCGGGCGCGTTCGAACTCCTCCATACCCACCGTGCGGCGATTGGCGCGTGCTGCGAACAGGGCGGCCTCGTTCACCAAGTTGGCCAGGTCGGCGCCAGAGAACCCCGGTGTGCCGCGGGCGATGGTCTGCGCGGAGACCTTGTCATCCAGTGGCACTTTGCGCATATGGACCTTGAGGATCTGCTCGCGGCCGCGGATATCCGGCAGGCCGACAAACACCTGACGGTCGAAACGGCCCGGGCGCAACAGGGCGTGATCCAGTACATCGGGGCGGTTGGTGGCGGCGATGACGATAACGCCCTCACTGCCCTCAAAGCCGTCCATCTCCACCAGCAACTGGTTCAGAGTCTGCTCGCGCTCGTCGTGACCACCGCCCACGCCGGCGCCGCGATGACGGCCAACAGCGTCGATTTCATCAATAAAGATAATACAAGGCGCCTGCTTCTTGGCCTGTTCGAACATGTCGCGCACACGGGAAGCGCCCACACCCACGAACATCTCCACGAAGTCGGAGCCGGAAATGGAGAAGAATGGCACCTTGGCCTCGCCGGCAATGGCCTTGGCCAACAGGGTCTTACCGGTTCCGGGAGGGCCCGCCATCAGCACACCGCGGGGAATATTGCCGCCCAGGCGCTGGAACTTGGTCGGATCGCGCAGGAACTCCACCAGCTCCTGCACATCTTCCTTGGCCTCATCCACGCCGGCGACATCCGCAAAGGTGGTCTTGATCTGATCTTCACCCAGCAGGCGCGCCTTGCTCTTGCCAAATGCCATGGGCCCGGAACGGCCACCGGCGCCCCCCTGCATCTGGCGCATAAAGAACATAAACACCGCAATGATGATCAGGATCGGGAAGCTGGCCACCAGCAACTGCTGCCACAGGCTCGCCTTTTCCGGCTCGCGTCCGACAAACTGCACGTTACTGCGCACCAGCTCGTTGGTGAGCTCGTCGTCGATAATTTGCGGCTGGATGGTTTTGAAACGGCTGCCATCGGACTTTTCCCCGGTGATGGTGAGCCCATCCACGACAACATTCTTGACCTGGCCTGACTGCACGTCCTGCACAAACTGGGAATAACTGAGGGCCTCATCCCGGGTCTGCGGTTTGAAGTTCTGAAAGACCATCAACAGAACCGCCGCGATTACCAACCACAGGACCAGATTCTTCGCCATATCGTTCAAAGGGATCACCCTCTTGCCTTACTTATCCTGCCGCCCAATCCGGGATTTAGCCGGAAGAGCGGTTTGCCCGGGGCATTCCCCGGAACCCGGCCATAGCGGCCATTTATATTCGACTCCAGCGCGGCGGGGCAGTTCCCGCCACCGGCACCTGCCAACCCGACCAGTATAGGTGGAGAAAGCCGCTAGTGCGGCCGCCTGGATGCCCGCAGCTTATACCATGCCCAGCCACCCGGTCACCTGTGACCGGCGAGGCGGCACCAGGACGCAGATCGGCAGGGGGATTCTCTCCTCGACAGGGGCGGGGCAGGCTTCAACTTTCGCCGCCAAGCTTTGCTTTAACTGTGCTCTAAACAGTGCCTTCAGCCGCCCTTGAAGCCGCGCGCCACCACATAGACTTCTCGCGAGCGGGGCCTGGAGGCACCCGGCTTTCGCGTCACCACACTATTGTACGTGGCTCGCAGGTCGCGGATCAGCTCATCGAAGCCCTCGCCCTGAAACACCTTGGCCACGAAGGCACCACCGGGCTTCAGTACCTGGCGCGCCATATCCACGGCCAGTTCGACCAGGTACATGGAGGCGGGCTGGTCGACATCGCGCACTCCACTCATATTGGGGGCCATATCGGAAATCACAAGGTCCGCCCGCTCCTCACCGAGTTTCTCCAGCAGCTCATTGAGCACCGCCTCCTCGGTGAAATCCCCCTGCACGAAGTCGACCCCCGCCAGCGGGTCCATGGGCAAAATATCGGAGGCCAGCACATAACCCTTATGACCGACAAGTTCCGCCGCGACCTGTGACCAACCACCGGGAGCGGCGCCAAGGTCGACAACCGTCATGCCGGGTTTAAACAGACGATCCTTATCCTGCAGCTCCTGCAGCTTATAGCTGGCACGGGAGCGGTAGCCGTCTTTCTGAGACTGCTTGACGTAAGGATCGTTGAAATGCTCGCGCAGCCAGCGATGGCTGCTTTTGGATCGGCCCATCAGTTACAATGCGTCCTAATAACACAACAGCTTTCGCGTGAGCGGCCCGCAGCGGCGACTGACCACCATGACTTACGGTTATCGGTCGCCGCTGCGGGCCGCTCACGCTATGAACATCCACAAAGTGGAAACGGAGTATTGTATGCCTTTAACCGCAGACCGCAAAAAAGCACTGCGCACACTCGGTCACAACCTGAAACCTGTAGTGACCGTAGCCGGCAAGGGACTCAGCGAAGGGGTACTGGAAGAGCTGAACCGCGCCCTCGATGATCACGAACTGATCAAGGTGAAACTAATGGTGGCCGACCGGGAGCTGCGCCACCAGATTATCGGAGAGTTGTGTGAGAAAAGCGGCGCCGAGCTGGTTCAGGAGATCGGCAAGATCGCACTGATTTACCGGCCAGCGGCAAAACCCAACGCCCGCCTGTCCAACCTCCTGCGTTAAGCGCCCGCTCAGCCGCCGGCCTGCTGCCCCTGCGCCTCCTCGCGCACACAGCGGGCTTCGTTGAGCCGCTGCACAGGCCCCTGCGGCAGTAGCCTCAGCCAGCAGCCACCGGCGCCTTCCAACAACTGGAAGCGCAGGGGCGCCTCCAGGCTGCGCCCCGCCAAAGGGCGCTGCTGCAGGTTGCGGGGCTCCGCCCGTTCCACCACCAGGATACTACTGTTCGTAAGCGCCTCCCGCGACAGCGTCACCGGCACACCACCGAGGAGTCGGTTAACCACTTGCACCAGCTCGGCATGGGCCTCTTGCGTAGGGTCCAGTAAACGCGCCGGCTCCAGATCAGATGGCGGTAGAGCCCCGGCACTACAGGCTGTGGACAGAAGCAGGGCTAGGGATAGAAAGAAGCCAACAACACACCTCAACATAGAGTGCATCAGCGCTCTCCACGGACATCCAGGATACGATTCTGGCGCCAGCTGGGCTTGAGAACGCGGGCATCCCTATCGCGCCCAGCGGCCCTCAGGGCGCCGCCATCCGCCCGCAGGCTGCTCACACCCACCAGGTCACCCTCACAACTGCCGGTTTCAATAAAGTTCAGCGCTGCAGACAACCTCCATTCGGCAGGGTCACCGAGATCCCGGCCGAAGTCATCCGCCACCTGGCAGCCGGCAACACCCGCGGGCCCCTCGCCTCCGGGTGTAAAGCCCGCCGGATAATCGCCAAAGCCCTTGTCGTTCGCCCCCTGAAACTGGATGGAAAAGTACGTAGTCGCGCAATTGTCGGTGGGATAAAAACCGTAGGGCTTGCCACAAGTGGTGCCGCCCACCTGTATCACTTCCACATCCACACCACGCAAGCCGTTGATAATCGATTCACTGGCGGAGCAGGTCGTGGCGCCGGTCAGTACAAATACCCGCTGCAGGTCGAGACTCGGCAGTGGCAGCCCGACGGGCAGGCTACTGAAGCCCAGTGTGGTATCGAAAAATGGCACCGGCACCAGCGGCTCCCCCGTCACAGGGTTGGTCTCGGGGTATTTGTCATTGAATTGCAGCCGCTCGAAATCCCGCCCTATGGTGGGAACCTGACCGGCGATCATATAGGCCAACTGGCTGGCGATGGCGAGCAGGCCGCCGCCATTGTAGCGAAGGTCGAGTACCAGCTCGTCGATTCCCTCTGCGGCAAGGGATTCGATGGCCTGCTTCAGCTCGCTCTCGGCGGTGGCAATGTGGTCTGTAAACAGCAGGTATCCGACCTTGCGCGCCATGGCTGCATCGATGATCCCCACGTGCTGCACAGGATCCGTGGCCACCGCGCTGGCAGTTAACGTGATGGTTGAACGCTGCCCGCCGGCAGACTCGAACGTAAAGGCGTGCGCTTCCCCCGCTACAGATGGGAAGAAGGCCGCGTTGAGCGCATCGACACTGGCGGCATCATTTGCCCACACCACATCGATGCCATCTACCGACACCACCCGGGTACCGCGTGGCGGCAGCCCCTCGGCGGATGCCTGATCCCAGTAGGCCACCACCACCTCTCTGGGCGGCACCCCATCAATAACGGCCCATTGCAGCCCGTAACCCAAAGCGACACCCGATTGCGTCATAGACTGCCAGTCGGCACTGGGCAGCGAAAAATGGAAATTATCCTTACGCGCTCCAGTCTCTGTCAGCTGGCTGGTCACCAGCAGGTCGAAATATTCCAACACGCCGTAATCCGCAGGATCGCGATCCTCCACCTCGTCGTACCAGAGGTAGAGTTCGTTGGTCCAAGAACGCAGCCAGTTTTTTTCGTCCAGCGCACTGCCCTGTACATCGGCGTAGGCGCGGCCGCTGGCCGGGTTGATACCGCGGCGGGGGGACTCACAGCGAGCGGCATAGGTTTCTGAAGGTAGGAACACCCCAGGCTGCCAGCCGCTTTCAGCATCGAGTCCCGGCTGGTTCGATGAAGAAGATGAACTGCCCCCGCCACCACCTCCTCCGCCACAGCCGATGAGTAAGATACTGAGCGTAAGCCAGCAGGCACGGGGAGAGAGCGAGAGGGGAATCCTCATTGGCAGGACCTACTTTTTATTGGATGAAGGTTACAGGCCGGACGGCTATTGGCTGCCGCCGGGATATACCGGCGGCGCTGATAAAAGAGCAAGCGGCAGAGCTGCTCAGCCGATCAGGCAACGGCCTCCCGCGCTGAAGGGGAAGCATGGCTGCTGCGCAATTTACCCAGCACGCTCTGCAGGCTCTCCTTGGCATCGCCAAACAGCATGCGGGCATTTTCCTTGTAGAACAGCGGGTTGGCCACACCGGCATAACCGGAAGCCATGGAGCGCTTCAGCACCACTACTTTGCCCGCCTTCCACACTTCCAGCACCGGCATACCCGCAATGGGGGAGCCGGGCTTTTCAACCGCGTCCGGGTTGACGGTGTCATTGGCGCCGATCACCAGTACCAGATCGGTGTCGGGGAAATCGCCGTTGATCTCCTCCATCTCCAGCACAATGTCGTAAGGCACGTTGGCTTCTGCCAGCAGTACGTTCATGTGGCCGGGCAGGCGTCCGGCCACCGGGTGGATACCAAAGCGCACCGTTTTGCCCATTTTGCGCAGCCGATCGGTGAGGTCACTCACCGCCTGCTGGGCATGGGCAACCGCCATGCCGAAGCCGGGCACAATAATGACGCTGCCAGCCTGCTCCAGGTCCGCCGCCAGCTCGTCGGCACTGGTGGCCAGCGCTTCACCTTCGATCTCGCCCTCGGCCACTTCACCACCTTCGGAGCCAAAGCCGCCGAGGATGACACTGACAAATGAACGGTTCATACCGCGGCACATGATGTAACTGAGGATGGCACCGGACGAACCCACCAGCGCACCGACCACGATCAGCAGGTCGTTACTGAGCATAAAGCCGGTGGCGGCTGCGGCCCAGCCGGAATAGCTGTTGAGCATGGAGATGACCACCGGCATGTCGGCGCCACCAATGGCGGCAATCAGGTGGATACCCAGCAACAGCGCGATAGCGGTCATCACCAGCAGGTTAATCACTGTGCTTGTGCTCAGGTCTGCGGGAATAAACAGTCCACCGAGTACGACACAGGCGATCAGGCCCGCCAGGTTCAGCCAGTGGCGAGCCGGCAACATCAGGGGCTTGCCGGAAATCAGCCCCTGCAGCTTACCAAAGGCAACTACAGAGCCGGTCAGCGTGATGGCGCCGATAAAAATGCCCAGGTAAATCTCGGTGTTGTGCACGATATGTGCAGCCCCGGTCAAAGACAGACGCGGGTCCAGGAAACCACCCCAGCCGATCAAAACCGCCGCCATACCCACAAAGCTGTGCAGTAGCGCCACCAGCTGCGGCATCTGCGTCATTTCCACGCGGCGAGCGAGGAATATGCCTATCGCCGCACCGACGGCCATGGCGGTGCCGACCATCCAGTAGGCGCCGGCGCTGATACCGGCGATGGTCGCCACAATGGCGACTGCCATACCGCCCATGCCGTAAACATTACCGCGCCGGGCAGTCTCGTGACTGGAAAGGCCTCCCAGACTGAGAATCAGCATCACAGCGGAGAACAGGTAAGCCATTGCTATCATTCCATTCATCTCTCTTCTCCTGTTACCTGTGAAACATTTTCAACATGCGGTAAGTAACGAAAAACCCACCAAAAATATTGATACTGGCAACCAGCACGGCGACGAATGCCAACAAGGTGACCAGCCCGGAGCCCGTGGCTCCCACCTGCAACAAGGCACCGACGATGACGATGCCGGAGATCGCATTGGTGACACTCATCAGCGGTGTATGCAAAGCGTGGCTGACGTTCCAGATCACCTGCCAACCGATAAAGATGGCCAGTACAAATACGGTGAAGTGGGCAACAAAATCCGCAGGCGCCACTCGCCCTAGCCAGAGCATCAGGCCGCCGGCAATCAGCCAGAAAAGCGCAATGGAAAACGCCGAGCTTTTCTTCGGTGCGGCCTCTTCCTTGACTGCGGGCTGCGTTTCCTGCTTCGCTGCCGGCTTGGGCTGCGCAGTAATTTTCGGCGCGGGAGGGGGCCAGGTGATTTCGCCAGCGCGGACCACTGTGGCCCCGCGAATGGCCTCGTCATCGAAGTTGATATTGATAACACCGTCTTTTTCCGGTGTCAGATCCGTCAGCAAGTGCGTCAGGTTAGTGGCGTAAAGGCTGGAAGACTGGGTCGCCGCCCGGCTGGGCAGGTTGGTATAGCCGATAATGGTTACGCCACTTTCCGAAACCTTTTTGTCGGCCTGGGTATAGTCGCAGTTGCCACCCATTTCGGCTGCCAGGTCCACTACCACGGAGCCTTCTTTCATGCTGTCGACCATATCCGCCAGCCACAGCTTGGGAGCCGGCCTGCCGGGAATCAGCGCAGTGGTGATCACAATGTCCACCTCTTTGGCCTGCTGACGGAACAGGGCCATTTCCGCGTCGATAAACTCCTTGGACATCTCCTTGGCGTAACCGCCGCTGCCGGAACCCTCTTCCTCGATTTCAACCGTCAGGAATTCCGCGCCCATGGATTCCACCTGCTCCCGAACCTCGGCACGGGTATCAAAGGCGCGCACGATCGCGCCCATGCTCTTGGCGGTACCAATAGCGGAAAGGCCGGCTACACCGGCGCCGATCACCAGCACCTTGGCCGGCGGAATTTTACCGGCGGCGGTGATCTGCCCGGTGAAGAAGCGCCCGAAGTTATGTGCGGCCTCAATCACTGCGCGATAACCGGCAATGTTGGCCATGGAACTCAGTGCGTCCATTTTCTGGGCGCGGGAAATGCGCGGGATGGACTCGACGGCCAACGCATTGATATTGCGCGCTGCGAGCTTTTTCAGCAGTTCTTCGTTTTGCGCGGGTTTCAGGAAGGCGATCAGGGTCGCCCCATCGGGAATCAAAGCCAGCTCTTCATCAGAGGGGGACTGCACTTTCAGCACCAGCCCTGCATTCTTCAGGCATTGCGCCGCGTCTTTGCAAATTTCTGCGCCAGCCTCGACATAGGCATCATCGGGAAAGCTCGCCGCCTCACCCGCGCCCCGCTCAACCGCAACGGAAAAACCAAGATCACGCAGACGGCGGACGCTGTCTGGCGTAGCTGCCACCCGGTGCTCTCCCGGGGCAGTCTCTTTTGGAATGGCTATAATCACCGCGACACTCCCTCTCTGCTTGCTGTTGTTCTGTGAATCGTTCTTTCTAATTGCGCTACTGGCCACCAAGATCGCCTGCGCGGCATACAACTGTCAGGCACAGACGAAAGCTCCCGCATCCTGTGGGCGGAATCGAGTCTATCCCCAGCTCTTATTAATTAAAAGTAAATTACCGCATAGCTTGTATAAATAAATAGAATGAGGAATTGCGCGCCATACGGGCAAATTACCCACACAATTACCGGCTTAATACTCCCCTTGCTTCTGCATACCCCACAGACTCTTTCCGCCAAAAAATACGATTTCTTCACACCTTGGTCATGAGAAAACCTCACCAGCACGGTAGTCAGTTATGGCACCAGACAGCTTTACAGCAATATTGCGCGGGTTTAATTTTTTCAGAACCGTTACACTGACTTTTTATCTGGGGAGATCCTATTGTCCTCCATTATCTCCGTCTCGAAATTAACCAAAAACTATGCCGACGGCTTTACGGCTTTGAGTAATGTCGACCTCGATATTCAACAGGGGGAAATCTTCGCTTTGCTCGGGCCCAACGGGGCCGGGAAAACCACCCTGATCAGCATCATCTGTGGCATCGTCAACCCGAGCTCTGGTAGCGTTCTCGCTGATGGTCACAACGTGGTACGCGATTACCGTACAGCCAGATCGAAGATCGGTCTCGTACCGCAGGAGTTGTGCACAGACTCCTTCGAGAGTGTACTGGCCACGGTGAAATTCAGCCGCGGGCTGTTCGGCAAGCCACCCAATCCGGACTATATCGAGCGTATCCTGCGTCAGCTTTCCCTGTGGGAAAAAAGACACAACCGCATCATGACACTGTCCGGCGGTATGAAACGGCGCTTAATGATTGCCAAGGCGCTGTCGCACGAACCCAAAATCCTGTTTCTTGACGAACCGACAGCCGGCGTCGATGTGGAGCTGCGCCAGGATATGTGGGCGATGGTGCGCGAACTGCGCGAATCCGGTGTCACCGTGATCCTCACCACACATTACATCGAAGAAGCGGAAGAAATGGCGGACCGTGTCGGCGTCATTAACCGCGGAAAGATCGTTCTGGTGGAAGACAAGGACACGCTGATCAAACGCATGGGCAGCAAAGAGCTGCTGTTACAGCTCGTCGAGCCTCTTGCACGCCTTCCGCAAAGTCTTACCGGGCTGCCACTGGAGCTGGATGCCAGCGGTCAGCAATTGCTGTTCCGCTTCGACATCCAGCAGGGTGAGACCGGCATCGCCGATCTGTTACGCAAGCTGGACCGCGCCGGAATTGAATTTCGGGATATCCAAACCCGGGAGAGCTCACTGGAGGATATCTTTGTGGGGCTGGTGCGCGACGCAAGAGAACAACACAGAGAATCGGGCCAGAGTAAAAAGAACACAGGAGAAAAATCTTGAACTGGTACGCCATCCGCGCGATTTACAAATTCGAGATGATGCGCACCTGGCGCACGCTGATGCAGAGCATTGCCTCGCCGGTACTCTCGACCTCGCTTTACTTTATCGTCTTCGGCGCCGCCATCGGCTCCAGAATGGGCGATATCGGCGGTGTATCCTATGGGGCTTTCATCATTCCCGGCCTGATTATGCTGTCGCTGCTCAGCGAGAGCATTTCCAACGCCGCTTTCGGCATATTTTTCCCGAAGTTTTCCGGAACAATTTATGAAGTGCTCTCCGCACCGGTATCGGCCTTTGAGATTGTCGCAGGTTATGTCGGCGCCGCCGCGACCAAATCGATCCTGCTGGGCTTGCTGATACTGCTTACCGCGCGATTTTTTGTCGACTACCAGATACAGCACCCGTTCTGGATGATCGGCTTCCTGGTACTGACCGCGCTCACCTTCAGCATGTTCGGTTTTATTATCGGAATCTGGGCGGACGACTTTCAAAAATTACAGGTGATCCCCCTGATGGTGATCACCCCACTTACCTTTCTCGGTGGCGCCTTCTACTCCATCAACATGCTGCCGGAATTCTGGCAGAAAGTGACGCTGTTCAATCCCGTGGTTTACCTGATCAGCGGCTTTCGCTGGTCCTTCTACGGCATTGCCGATGTCAATGTCGGCGTCAGTCTGGGGATGATTTTCCTGTTCCTGCTGTTATGTATGAGCGCAATCTGGTGGATATTCCGTACCGGCTACCGCATCAAGAGCTAACACCCGGGCACGCGGTGGCGGGCAGAGTCTGATACATCATCCCTGCGCACAACTTTTATCTTGTCTTGTTGGTTTTGTATCTGGCTCAGCGGCTGCGGGTTCCGGCGGCATGATCCAAAGGTTGCGAAACCCCGGGCAGGGCCGGGTTGCGCAGGGACCTCAGGCGGTCGGTGCGATTGGTCACTATGCCATCCACCCCCAGCTGCAGGTAATACTGCATGTCCGCAGTCGCATCCACGGTCCAGACCGACACGTGCAGCCCGATGCGGTGCGCAGCCCGAATCAGGCGCGGGGAAAAGACCGGAATACCGAAATACCGGCTGGGCAGCTGCATGGTCTGGTAAGCCGGCCGCAACCAGCGCTCCAGCCCAAACAATTGCGCGACAAAAAACAGCATCGCCTCCGGCAGGGTGGCCCCTGTGGCCACATCGGGGCAAAGACGGCGGAACTCACGCATTACCCCCAGATGAAACGAAGACACGATCAGGGTCGATCGCTTGCCGGCCCGCTCGACACTTTGTGCCAACACGGCTGCCGCCTTTAGGTCACGATCCTTGAGTTCCAGAATCATCGGCGTTTCTGGAAACGCATCGAACACTTCATCGATGGTGGCAATGGGGAGCGGTGCCTCCCGATAGGGGCAAGTCTCGCCATCGCGGCTCCAGCGGTAGGCCATATTGAGCTGGCGCAGCTCGGCCAGTGTTTTGCCGCGGATCAAACCGCTGCCGTCACTGACACGCTCCAGGCGCGCATCGTGATTCAGTACCAGGTGGCCATCGGCGGTCAGGTTGAGATCGATTTCCAGTGCGTCCGCGCCGGCTGCCACCATTTCATGCAGGTAGAGCCGTGTATTACCGGGAAACAGACCCTGGCCACGCTCATCGCCGTGGGCGATCACCAGTGGTGATGGCGGCAATCGCAGTGCGGACGGCGGCGCCGGCCGAGCGAAGCCTAGGCGCCAGATGATCGAGGCAACCACGACAAGGCAGAAGAGCAGTAGCCAGATCACGTCTTTCGCCCCGGCGCCGACGTTTCTGCCTTTGCGGCGCCAGCCTTGTCACACGCGAGGTGGCCCGACAGTGAAACCACCTCTACACAGACAGAGCTCACCCTCACTGCTCCGCGCTTTTCGCAGTGCTTGTCGGCAGCGGGGCGCGCCGGGATGCCCACTTTGCCTCCAGCCACAGCGGCAGGAAGATGACGATATCGTACAAACGCACCAGCAGGACACCGACTCGAGAGACCAGCGCCCCCAGTACCCGCAGCGCCAGAGCGAACAATCTCAGCACAAATACGCCGCAAACACCGGCCACCGCACGCAGTGAAGCGAGAAAGCTCTGCAGCGGGATCGCAGTAAATGTCAGCGCCATAGGCAACAGCAGGGCCAGCCCAGCACGAATAGCCGCCGCCCAGCCACTGGCGACAGCGGCCGTTTCGCTGCCGCCAGCGTCAACCCCCGACAGCCCGCCGACGCCTGACGCCAATACAGCACCCAACAGCCCCAGCAGGCCCAACAGCGCCAACAGTATCCACAACAGGCGGGTACGCACACCATCCGCAAGCGCCCCCACGGCTGGAAACAGGTGGGTAATCCGCTGGCTCTCGAGCATCAACAGGCCCACGGCAACCTGCAGTGCCACCAGTACCACTGCCGCCACAGGTGCCAGGGGAAAGTCAGCCGATCCACTGCCAAGCACCACCTGCAACGACGGGCCTATAAGGGAAACATTCAACAGGGCAGCGGCCACTGCGACACCGAGCATCAGTGACGACAACAGGAACTGCGCCATGGCCGAGATCGTCAGCCTGTGGCTCTCCCCCTCGCCCTCTTGCAGTAACGCCTCGTAGCGCTGCATATGGGTATCCAGCACCTGCGAACGCTGTATCACGGATTCCACATTGCGGTTTACCTGCCCGAGGGCACTGAGGATCCTGCGCCAGCCGGGCATCATGCGTTTTAGCAGCAAGTGGCGCTCCCGCGTCGACTCGCGATAGGCCTCCAGCGCCTTGGACTCCGCCTTGCGCATGGAGCTGTGGATAATTTCCAGCACATCCCCCACTACCGGGTCTTCCTTGGCCGGAATATCGGCAACGGCCTTGATGGCCTTTGACCAGTTGGTGGGCTCAGGGGGCAGCTCGGCACTGCGGATATAGTCCTCATCGACAGCGCTGAGCTGTTCCGTCAGGCGCCGGTGCAGGGCCGAATAGCGTGACAGCTCGCGCTTTACCGTGGCTTCGACGCGGGTGAACTGCCGGTCAATCTGCCACTCGAGGGCCTCCCGTTCACGAGCGAGCAGCACTTCGCTATTGCGGCGCTGCAGACGTTTTTCAGCGGAAGTCACTGCGCTGGCGGCCAGGCGCAATAGCTGATGGATCAAGCGGGCGAGTGCCGCAACGCTGTTGTGAACCGGGCCTCGCGCAGCAAAGAGTGCCAGCAGAGCCAATAGAAACCACAGCCAAAGGGGCAGGCTATCGAAGAGTCCTTGCACCGACTCGCCTCCTGAATGAGTGGGACGACTCAATCCTACCAGCAGTCGCGGTGACATGCGCCCCCTGCCGGCTTCATGCGCTGGTACCCCCACAGGCCGACAGCCTGCCTATTGGCACAGGCCGCAGCTCCCCCACTATTGCGGGCGATACAACAATCGGGATCGGTTTTAGCTGTGTATGCGCAGATCAAGCTGGCTGACGGCCTCAATAACCCTGCCGCAATAGCGCTGCATAGCCCTGTAATGGTTGGCGGTTGCCAGGACACGGGCACAAAAAAGGGCGGCCCATAGGCCGCCCTTTCTGCTTGTTTCTTCTACTTGCGGGTTTGCACGCTTTTACATTTTGCTGACCCGTTTACCCACTTCTACACATACCCGCCTATCCGCAGGCCTGGGCGTAATTACAGGTACTCGACGGTATCGATTTCGTATTCCACAGAGCCGGAGGGCGTCTGCACCACCACCACATCGCCCACTTCCTTGCCGATCAGGGCGCGGGCAATGGGGGAGTTCACGGAGATCTTCTTCTGCTTCACGTCGGACTCGTCATCACCGACGATCTTGTAGGTGACTTCCTCGTCCGTTTCCATATTGATAATGGTCACGGTGGTACCGAAGATCACCTTGTCGCTGGGCTCGATGGTCTTTACGTCAATGACCTGGGCGAGAGACAGCTTGCCTTCGATTTCCTGAATGCGCCCCTCGATAAAGCCCTGTTTTTCACGGGCGGCGTGATATTCGGCGTTCTCTTTCAGGTCTCCGTGCTCACGGGCCTCGGCGATAGCCTGCACCACGGCAGGACGCTGAACTTTCTTGAGGTTTTCCAGCTCGGCGCGCAGTGCTTCGGCGCCTTCAACGGTCATTGGTACCCGGTTCAATGTGGGCCTCCGTTTTTTATAACGACAAAACCAGGCTGCCCGAAAAACGGGAGCCTGGTTGGGATTATTGTATCCAGATGTTCCTGAGCATGGTGCCGATTGCCGTTAAGGGCAACCGGCAACCGGCTTTACTCGGGCAGCTTGACCACGCGCTGGTGCAGTTCCTGCAAACGACGCACCTTGAGCGGCTCACCCTGCTGCATGGCCAGAGCCATGGCCTTGGCCGCCGCCAGTGTGGTGGTGTAGCAGACCTGGTGGTTTTCCGCGCTGCGGCGGATATCGGCCGAATCGCGAATGGCCTGACGCCCTTCGGTAGTATTAACCACCAGCGCAATCTCGTCGTTCTTGATCATATCGACGATATGCGGGCGGCCCTCGCTCATCTTGTTGACGGTTGTAACGGCAATGCCGTTGTCTTGCAATACCTGCGCGGTGCCACGCGTGGCCACCAGTTCAAAGCCAAGGCTGGACAGATCACGGGCTACCGTCACCACCTGGGGCTTATCGAACTCGCGGACGGAGATAAACACCTTGCCGGACTCCGGCAGCGTATCGCCAGCCGCCAGCAGGCCCTTGTCAAATGCCTCGGCAAAAGTGGCGCCAACACCCATGACTTCGCCGGTGGACTTCATCTCCGGACCGAGGATCGGGTCCACTTTCGGGAACTTGTTGAACGGGAAGACCGACTCCTTCACGGAGAAGTAATCCGGCACTATCTCCTTGGTGAAGCCCTGCTCCGCCAGGGTAACTCCCGCCTGACAGCGCGCCGCGATCTTGGCCAGGGATGTGCCAATGCACTTGGACACAAACGGCACGGTGCGGGAGGCACGCGGGTTCACTTCGATCACATAGATCTCGCCGTCCTGGTAGGCAAGCTGGGTATTCATCAGGCCCACCACGCCCAGTTCACGCGCCATGGCTTTAACCTGCTCGCGCATCTTGTCCTGCACGTCCGCCGGCAGGCTGTAGGGCGGCAGGGAACAGGCGGAGTCACCGGAGTGCACGCCGGCCTGTTCGATATGCTGCATGATGGCGCCGATCACAACATCCTTGCCATCGGATACCGCGTCGATATCCACCTCGATGGCGGCGTTGAGGAAGTTATCCAACAGTACCGGCGCCTCGTCGGAAACCTGCACCGCCTCTTTCATGTAATTCAGCAGTTCGTCTTCCTTGTAGACGATCTCCATGGCGCGACCACCGAGCACGTAGGAGGGACGCACCACCAGCGGGTAGCCCACGTCGTTGGCCGCCTGCACGGCTTCGGTGACAGAGCGCACGATGGCATTCTTGGGCTGTTTGAGGCCCAGGCGCATGATCATCTGCTGGAAGCGCTCGCGGTCTTCCGCGCGGTCGATCTGCTCAGGGGTGGTGCCGATGATGGGCACGCCCTCCGCCGCAAGGTAGCGGGCCAGGTTCAGCGGGGTCTGACCGCCGAACTGGACGATTACGCCAGCGGGCTTTTCCTTGCGCACGATTTCCAGCACATCTTCCAGGGTTACCGGCTCGAAGTAGAGGCGGTCGGAAGTGTCGTAGTCGGTGGAAACCGTTTCCGGGTTACAGTTGACCATGATGGTCTCGTAGCCATCATCGCGCATGGCGAGTGCGGCATGCACACAGCAGTAATCGAACTCGATTCCCTGGCCAATGCGGTTGGGGCCGCCACCGAGGACCATGATCTTCTTTTTGTCGGAGGGATCGGCCTCGCACTCCTCATCGTAAGTGGAGTACATGTAGGCGGTGCTGGTGGAAAATTCCGCCGCACAGGTATCCACCCGCTTGAAGGAGGGGAATACGCCCAGCTTGTGGCGGAATTCGCGCACGGTTTTCTGGCTCACACCCAGCAGGTCCGCCAGGCGCTTGTCGGAGAAGCCCTTGCGCTTCAAAAAGCGCATTTGTTCCGCGGTGAGCGCGGAGGTGGGCAGGGACTTGAGCGGCTCTTCGATCCTGATCAGCTCCTCGATCTGCACCAGGAACCAGGGATCGATCTTCGACAGTTCGAAGACCTCTGCCACGCTGAGACCCATGCGGAAGGCATCGCCCACGTACCAGATGCGCTCGGCGCCCGGCACCGACAGCTCGCGACGCAGACGCTCCTTGGCACCCTCTTCCTCGGGGTCGATCTTGCTTTCGAGGCCGAAACTGCCCACTTCCAGGCCGCGCAGGGCCTTTTGCATGGACTCCTGGAAAGTGCGGCCGATGGCCATCACCTCGCCCACAGATTTCATCTGCGTGGTCAGGCGGGCATCCGCCTCGCCGAATTTCTCGAAGGTGAAGCGGGGAATTTTGGTGACCACATAATCGATGGAGGGCTCGAAAGAGGCCGGGGTAGCACCGCCGGTGATCTCGTTCTGCAGCTCGTCGAGGGTGTAACCCACCGCCAGCTTGGCGGCCACCTTGGCGATCGGGAAGCCGGTGGCCTTGGAGGCCAGCGCCGAAGAGCGGGATACCCGCGGGTTCATCTCGATCACCACCATGCGGCCGGTGTCGGGGCAGACGCCGAACTGCACGTTGGAGCCACCGGTTTCCACGCCGATCTCGCGCAACACCGCAATGGAGGCGTTACGCATCAACTGGTATTCCTTGTCGGTCAGGGTCTGCGCCGGGGCTACGGTAATGGAGTCGCCGGTATGCACTCCCATCGGATCGAAGTTTTCGATGGAGCAGACGATGATGCAGTTGTCGTTCTTATCGCGCACCACCTCCATCTCGTACTCTTTCCAGCCGAGCAGGGATTCGTCGATCAACAGCTCGTTGGTGGGTGACAGGTCGAGGCCGCGCTTGCAGATTTCCTCGAACTCCGGCCAGTTGTAGGCCACGCCACCGCCGGAGCCGCCCATGGTGAAAGACGGGCGGATAATCACCGGGAAGCCAAACTCTTCCGGTACCTTTTTCGCCTCTTCCATGGAGTGCACAATTCTGGCGCGCGGCGTTTCCAGGCCGATGGCCTTCATCGCCTTGTCGAACAGGTCGCGGTCCTCGGCCTTTTCGATCGCCTCTTTGTCGGCGCCGATCAGCTCAACGCCAAACTCTTTCAATACGCCATGCTTGTCCAGCGCCAGCGCACAGTTCAGCGCGGTCTGCCCCCCCATGGTGGGCAGAATGGCGTCCGGGCGCTCCTGCTCGATGATCTTGGCAACGGTCTTCCACTCTACCGGCTCGATGTAGGTGGCATCGGCCATCGACGGGTCGGTCATAATGGTGGCCGGGTTGGAGTTCACCAGAATGACCCGGTACCCCTCCTCGCGCAGCGCCTTACAGGCCTGGGCTCCGGAGTAGTCGAATTCACACGCCTGACCAATCACGATGGGGCCGGCGCCGATAATCAGAATGCTTTTGATGTCTGTGCGTTTTGGCATCTTTCTTCCGCTTCACGCCGGCGGCGAGCCGGTCGTTTTAAAGTTGTCTCTCGGGCGTTTTACCGTGCTGGCGCCTAGCGGCGCGCGGCCATCAGGTCGACAAAGTAGTCGAACAGTGGCGCCATGTCGTGCGGTCCCGGGCTCGCTTCCGGATGCCCCTGGAAGCTGAACGCCGGCTTGTCCTTGAGGCGAATACCCTGGTTGGTCTTGTCGAACAGGGAGACATGGGTCACCTCCACGCTGTCCGGCAGGGAGTCCTCGTCGATGGCAAAGCCGTGGTTCTGGGCGGTGATCATCACCCGTCCACTCTGCAGGCACTGCACCGGATGGTTGCCACCGTGGTGACCGAACTTCATCTTCGCGGTGCGGGCGCCAACAGCCAGGCCCAGCAACTGATGGCCCAGGCAGATGCCATAAGTGGGGATCTCGGCGGCGAGAATCTCGCGGATGGCGGCGATGGCGTAGTCACAGGGCTCGGGGTCGCCGGGGCCGTTGGACAGGAAGACGCCGTCCGGATTCATGGCCAACACCTCGGAGGCCGGTGTCTCGGCCGGCACCACGGTGATCTCGCAGCCGCGGTCCACCAGCATGCGCAGGATGTTGCGCTTAACGCCGAAATCGTAGGCCACGACTTTGTAGGGCTGCTCGGCGGGCGCCGGCTTGTGACCCAGCCCCAGCTCCCAGGTGCCCTCATTGAAGGCGTAGGGCTTCTTGGTGGAGACCACCTTGGCCAGGTCCATGCCCTTGAGGCCGGCAAACTCGCGCGCCTTGGCCAGCGCCGCGTCGCGGTCGATGTTGTCACCGGCGACGATACAGCCGCTCTGGGCGCCACCGTCGCGCAGCAGGCGCGTCAGGCGGCGGGTATCGATGTCCGCGATCCCGACAATATTGCGCGCCTTGAGGTAGTCCTCCAGCGATTGCTCGCTGCGGAAACTGCTGGCCACCAGCGGCAGGTCGCGAATCACCAGGCCTGCGGCCCAGATTTCATCGCACTCCTCGTCTTCGCTGTTGGTGCCGGTATTGCCGATGTGCGGATAGGTCAGCGTGACGATCTGGCGCGCATAGGATGGGTCGGTCAGGATTTCCTGATAGCCGGTCATCGAGGTGTTGAACACCACCTCCCCGGTCGAGCTGCCGTGAGCGCCGATCGCGCGCCCGTGAAACTCACTGCCGTCGGCGAGGACCAGCAGGGCCGGTGTCGTACTCTCCATCAGTGGGCGGGGCATCAGGGACTCCGGCGTGGTGACAGTTTTACTCAACGTGATCTCCAATCTTCAGAACTGCTTCCGGGCGGGATGGCTAGGGGCAACAGCGAATGGCTGCCGGGCAGCACTGCCCGGATCGCCCCTATAAAAAAGCGAGATGAAACTGACGCTTCATCTCGCTTATTTGAAATTATTCACGCGCGGCTCTCACAGGTTGGCCGGCGCTTGTCACCGGCATTTAGGGGGCTGCGGCTGCGCGGTCAAACCTCGCTGCGGCATAAGCCCAAACCGGGCGCAGATTGTACGGTATGTAGCCGAAAGACGCCAGAGCAAAAAAGCAACGCCCCTGCACCCCACGCCAGTGTTGCCGACCCCGCTGGACAGCCGTCAGCTGTGGCCCGGCGCCCGCCGCAGCGCCGGCTGTTAAGCAGTGCCAGCCGGATAAGCCGGCTGTCATCGGGTGTGTGCATCGGGTGTGTGTGCTAGGGCATGTGCCGCGCCAGCCGGAACAGGCTGGTGCCGGTTTTCAGCTCCGCTCTTTCCAGCATGGTCTGATTCAGGCGCAGAGAGACCTGCGCGCCGCTGCCGGCAAATTCCACCATGCCGCCAACCGCGGCAAAGCGGGGGGAATCGCTGATGGTGAGCACCGGGAAATACTGCATCGCACCGATCATCTCCAACTGGTCGACCCGCGGTAGAGCCTGCATCAGCAGAACCTGACAATCCCGCGCGCGGCGCAACTCCCCCGGCTCCAGCGTCTCCACCAGAGGGCGGCGCCCGTCGATACTCTGATGCTTGAGGCGCGCCCACAGGGGCTCGCGCATTGAGCCCTCACCGATGATACAGAACCGAAACGGCCCCCCGGTGCCGGTAAAAGCCTCGATGGGCCACTGAACATGGTGCGCGAAGTGAATAATGTAATTGACCATGACCTGCCTGCCGGCTTCCGTCTCCGACAAGCGCGGCGCAGCACCGGCGCCGATGCTCGCAAAAATTGCCGCCAGGCTCAGGCAAAGGGCCAAGCCCCGCCGGGCCACACACTGAGATAGCACCCTGTCGTTTTTCATGTCTGTTGCGCCCACCCTGTCCGCTATCCGATTATCCGCCGCCTTACCGGCCTTCGCTCCCGCGATCTGCCCCTCGGCCATCCCTCTTCGGCCACCCCTCGACTTCCCCTTAAACCTCTGGCCCTTCAACCTCTGGCCCTTCAACCTCAGGCTTCCAACGCCCAACCCCCCGTTGTGAGGTTAGTCTGGGTGGCAGTGCTTCGCCAAAGAAGCGACCGGGCCGCCGGGCAGGCAGGGTGCGCAGAAGAGCCTTTGGCAGCTGCGGGACTGGAGAGCTGCGCGGTTTTGAAGCTTTGCGGTTGCGGGTTTTTTGGGTCCGGGGAGTGAGGAGTTGCGCTACAGGCGGGTACGGCAAAGGCGGGGGTCGACCGGGCTCGAGGACGGGTGCACCGGCGCGGCAAAACCGGTACACCCAGCCGACTCTTGAGGAAGGGGGGTCAATCCTCGTCGGGAGTCGCCGCGACTTCGCTGGACAGGGTAGTGCTGGGACTCACGATGGGCGGCCGCCATTTGAGCGCCTTCTCAATGGAAATAATCATGGCGCCCGCCACATCCTTACGGGTGGCGCTCTCGATGCCCTCAAGCCCCGGGGAGGAGTTGACCTCCAAAAGCAGCGGTCCTTTTTTCGAGCGGATGATATCCACGCCCGCCACCTTGAGCCCGAGCACCTTGGCCGCCTTCACCGCCAGGCGCTTTTCTTCAGAGGTCACCTTGACCACGGAAGCCGTGCCGCCCTGATGGATATTGGCGCGGAACTCACCGGGCGCAGCCTCGCGCTGAATCGATGCCACCACTTTGCCGTCGATCACGAACAGACGCAGGTCGCGCCCCTCGGCCTCGCGGATAAACTCCTGCACCAGCAGGTTGGCCTTCAGCGACTTGAACGCATTGATCACGGACTCACCCGCCTTGCGCGTCTCCGCCAGCACCACGCCGCGCCCTTGGGTGCCCTCCAGCAACTTCACAATCAGGGGGGCACCGCCCACCATTTCGATCAGTTCATTGGTGTCCACAGGCGAGTTGGCAAAACCCGAGGTGGGGATATTCAGGCCGTTCTGCTGCAGCAGCTGCAGGGAGAACAGCTTGTCCCGCGACTGGCTGATGGCCGCCGAGCCATTCAAGGCAAACACCCCCAGACTCTCAAAGTGGCGCGTCAGCGCGCAGCCATAAAACGTCTGGCTGGGGCGGATGCGGGGAATCACCGCGTCCAGGTTGTTGAGGATACGACCGTCGCGGTAGTGCACTTCCGGGTCGGAGGGATCGAGCTTCATATAGCACTGGCGGATATCCAGAAAGCTCATGCGGTGCCCGCGTTCCGCCCCCGCTTCCATGATGCGCTGATTGCTGTACAGGTCCGGGTTGGAGGCCAGCACGCCGATGCGCAGGCCGGTGCCGGCAATATGGTGCTCGTCGCGGTA
Organism: Microbulbifer aestuariivivens; assembly: GCF_039545115.1. Classification (NCBI taxonomy): domain Bacteria; kingdom Pseudomonadati; phylum Pseudomonadota; class Gammaproteobacteria; order Cellvibrionales; family Microbulbiferaceae; genus Microbulbifer; species Microbulbifer aestuariivivens. The sequence continues at coordinate 33,305 of NZ_BAABRT010000004.1, forward strand.
CAGCTCCTCCAGTTCGCTGGGGCGCACTTCGCCGAGGCAGAAGCTCTCGGACGGGTCCACCAGCATACGGCCGAGCATCGCCTCGCGTCCCAGCAGCATGCGGTAGCCCATGGTGTCGCGATTGGTCAGGGTCAGCTCGATGTCCCAGACACTGCCGCCGATGGACAGGGAGGTGCGAATCACCGGGCGCTTCTCCGAGTCGCCCGAGGAACTGCGCACCATACGCTTGTCCAGCAGCTTCGCCTCACAGCGCACCGAAGGCCGGCGCAGATGCTGCAGCGGGTGCGCCTCAAAGCTCACCCAGGATTCGCCATCCCGTTTAAACGTCTGAATGTTGTAGGCGTGCAGACTGGAGGTCTTGGCTCCAGAGTCCACGCGGGCCTTGATGGCGGGAATGCCGAGCGCGGGGAAGCTGCACCACTCCTCACTGCCGACGATCAATTTCTTTTCCAAACCCATTGGCTCCTTGAACTGGGCAACACTGCGCGAGACGCAACTGTGCAAACCCCAACGAATAAGTTACAGGCCGAGGACATCGCGCATGTCGTAATGGCCGGGGGCAGGTTGCTGGCCGTGTCCGCCCGCCTCGCCCACCAGCCACAGGGCAGCGCGCACCGCGCCGCGGGCAAACGAGAGGCGGCTGCTGGCGCGGTGGCTGATCTCGACCCGCTCGCCGTCGGCGAGGAACATCACTGTGTGATCCCCCACCACATCGCCACCGCGCACGGTGGCAAAACCGATAGTGTCGCGCTCGCGGGCGCCGGTCTGCCCCTCGCGACCATACACGGCCACTTGCGACAGGTCGCGCCCCAGGGTATCGGCGATCACCTCCCCCATACTGAGCGCCGTGCCCGAGGGCGCGTCCACTTTATGGCGGTGATGGGCTTCGACAATTTCAATATCGGCATCCTCACCCATAACGCGCGCGGCCATCTGCAGAAGCTGGAAGCAGAGATTTACGCCGGTGGAAAAGTTGCTGGCGAGGCACAGCGGAATGCGCTCCGCCGCCTGCAGCAGCCGCTCCTTTTCCTCGACGGTGAAACCGGTGGTGCCGATCACGATTGGCTTGCCCTGCTCGGCGCAGAAAGCCGCATTGGCGAGGGTCGCGGCCGGGGTGGAAAAATCGATCAACACGTCGAATTCAGCCTCCTCCAGCGCACCGACGATTGGCAGCCCCAGTTTGCCGAGACCGGCCATCTCGCCGGCATCGGCACCCACCAGACTGGACCCAGGCCGCACTATCGCCGCCGACAGTTCCGCAGCAGCAGATTGCGCCAGCGCCTCCGCCAGCGCCCGCCCCATTCGGCCACCGAAACCGGTGACTGCAACCTTGACCGCCATGCATTCTCTCCTGATTGCACAAAGCGTCGGATTCTACCGCGCAGTGGCGGCGCCTGTCGCTGCGGGAGCCAGTAAAAAGATACCAGAGCCACTCGCGCCGACCATTTATTGATCAACGCAATGGCGCACAAAAGCTCGGCTCGATGCAGGATTAGCGAGGACTGCGACAAGAAAAGACTAGGATTGATGAGAGCAACGGAGAATTTATGATGAAGCGGCAACCAATCCCCTCTATAGCCAGCTCCGCGAGCAGCACTTACCGCTGGCTCTTCCTCGGCACACTTTTAATCTTGCTCTCCGGGTGCGCCCGCGACGAAGGGCTGGGCGAGGACTTCTGGGAAAAGTATGACGACATTACCGACTGGGTGACCCTGAAACTGGATCTGTCTCCTGAGCAGGAGGAAAAAGTCCTGCCGATCCTGCAGCAGGATTTTCAGCGTAAAAAGAAGATGCTGAAAAGCTACGGATTCCGCAGCGGCAAAAGCCCACATCTCAACGAGCAGCTGGTGGAGGAAATCGATGCAAAGATGGTCGCCATCCGCGCGGAAACACGCGCAAAGCTGGTGCCGTTGCTGTCACCGCAACAGCTGAAATCCCTGAAGGAAATACAGAGTGAATATCACCAGGACTTTCGCGAACGGCTCGACCGGCTGATGCACGGGAAGTCTTGAGGAAAATCGGCCAGAAATAAAAAGGGCGGCCGTGTGGCCGCCCTCGGCTTTAGTGCGGCGGAACGCCGCCGCCAAGCGCTAGAGTTTCATCTCACCAAAAAAGTTTTTCACCCCTTCAAACCAGCCGGTTTGGCGCGGGGAATTTTTCTTCTCACTGAGGGTGCCGGCGAATTCCTGCAGCAGCTCTTTCTGCCTGCTGGTCAGGTTGACAGGGGTTTCCACCACCACGCGACACAACAGGTCACCGGGCGCGCCGCCGCGCACCGGCGTGACGCCCTTGCCGCGCAGGCGGAACAGCTTGCCGGTCTGGGACTCCGCGGGAATCTTCAGCTTCACCTTGCCCTCCAGGGTGGGCACCTCCAGCTCACCGCCCAACGCCGCGGTGGTAAAACTGATCGGCACCTCGCAGTAGAGGTTGCGGCCATCGCGCTGGAACAGGTCGTGCTCCTTCACCACCACCTGCACATACAGGTCGCCGGCAGGGCCGCCGTCGGGTCCCGCCTCGCCCTCGCCGGACAGGCGGATACGATCGCCGGTATCGACACCGGGCGGCACCTTCACCGACAGGGTCTTGGTCTGCTCGACGCGACCGGCACCGTGACAGCTGCCACAGGGGTCACTGATAATGCTGCCGCGACCGCGACAGTTGGGGCAGGCCTGCTGCACCGAGAAAAAACCCTGCTGCATACGCACCTGGCCGACACCGCCACAAGTGCCGCAGGTCTGCGGTTTGGTGCCGGGCTTGGCACCGGAGCCGTCACAGGTGTCACAGCTTACCAGGGTGGGAACACGGATCTGCACAGTGGTGCCGCGCACCGCATCCTCCAGATCCAGCTCCAGGTCATAGCGCAGGTCGGAACCGCGCGCGGGGCCACCGCGGCGACCGCCGCCACCACCGAAAATATCGCCAAACACGTCGCCGAAAATATCGGAGAAACCACCGAAACCACCGGCGCCACCGCCCATCTGCCCCTCGAGTCCTTCGTGGCCATACTGGTCATAGGCGGCTTTTTTCTGCGGGTCGGATAGAACCTCGTAGGCCTCGTTGGCCTCCTTGAACTTGGCCTCCGCCTCCTTGTCGTCGGGGTTGCGGTCCGGGTGATATTTCATGGCCACCCGGCGATAGGCTTTTTTCAGCTCTTTCTCATCCGCACCTTTGCTGACACCGAGAATTTCGTAGTAATCGCGCTTCGACATATCTCTATTTCTCTGGACCGGCCGATACGCCGGTCAGGCTGCTTTGCTCTCTCCAAACCCAAACACGCCGCTCTCCCGTCGGCGAAATCGCCCGCTGCCGGTCGCCCGGCCGCAAACGACAAGGGCGCGGCGGCTCCCGTGGGTAAACCGCCGCGCCCTGCGAAGGACTTTCGGTCCGCTATCGCGGCTTATTTGTCCTCTTTTTTATCGTCCTTCACCTCTTCGAATTCCGCATCCACTGCGTCATCGCCGCCGGACTGCTGCGCCTGCTCAGCGCCCTCGGCGCCCTGCGCCGCCTGCGCCTGTTCGGCGTACATCTTCTGAGCCAGCGGGCCGGAGGCTTCGGTCAACTTGTTGGTGGCCGCTTCCATCGCCGCCTTGTCATTACCCTTGACCGCTTCTTCAGCCTCGGAGATGGCCGCCTCAATCGCGGACTTCTCTTCGGCTGTGGCCTTGTCACCGGCCTCTTCCAGGGTCTTCTTGGTGGCGCTGATCATGCCATCAAGCGTGTTGCGGGCGGTAACCAGCTCCTCGAACTGCTTGTCCGCCTCGGCGTTGGCCTCGGCGTCCTGCACCATCTTGTCGATCTCCTCCTCGGACAGGCCGGAGGAGGCCTTGATGACAATGGACTGCTCCTTGCCGGTGGCCTTGTCCTTGGCGTGAACATGCAGGATGCCGTTGGCATCGATATCGAAGGTCACCTCGATCTGCGGCATACCGCGGGGCGCGGGCGGGATATCCGCCAGGTCAAAACGGCCCAGGGACTTGTTCTGGGACGCCTGCTTGCGCTCACCCTGCACCACATGAATGGTCACAGCGGTCTGGTTGTCGTCGGCGGTGGAGAATACCTGCGACTTCTTGGTCGGAATAGTGGTGTTTTTGTCGATCAGCGGCGTGGCCACACCACCCATGGTTTCGATACCCAGAGTCAGCGGGGTGACATCCAGCAGCAGCACGTCTTTCACGTCGCCGGCCAGTACTGCGCCCTGAATGGCCGCGCCCATGGCCACCGCCTCGTCCGGGTTCACGTCTTTGCGCGGCTCTTTGCCGAAGAACTCGGTGACTTTCTGCTGCACCAGCGGCATGCGGGTCTGGCCGCCCACCAGGATCACCTCGTCGACGCCGGAGGCGGACAGGTCCGCGTCCGCCAGTGCCGTCTTGACCGGCTCCAGGGAGCGGGCAACCAGGTCTTCCACCAGGCTCTCCAGCTTGGCGCGAGTCATCTTCACCACCAAGTGCTTGGGACCAGTGGCGTCGGCGGTGATGTACGGCAGGTTCACTTCGGTCTGCTGGCTGGAGGACAGCTCGATCTTGGCCTTCTCGGCGGCTTCCTTCAGGCGCTGCATCGCCAGCGGGTCGCCCTTCAAGTCGATGCCCTGCTCTTTCTTGAACTGCTCCGCCAGATAATCGATCAGGCGCATGTCGAAGTCTTCACCACCGAGGAAGGTGTCGCCGTTGGTGGACAGCACTTCAAACTGCTTTTCGCCGTCGACGTCGGCGATTTCGATAATGGAGATATCGAAGGTGCCACCACCGAGGTCGTACACCGCGATGGTGCGGTCGCCGCCGGCCTTATCCATGCCGTAGGCCAGTGCCGCGGCTGTCGGCTCGTTGATGATGCGCTTGACGTCGAGACCAGCGATACGACCGGCGTCTTTGGTGGCCTGGCGCTGGGAATCGTTAAAGTAGGCCGGCACGGTGATTACCGCGGCATCGACCTTCTCGCCGAGGAAATCCTCAGCGGTCTTTTTCATCTTTTTCAGCACCTCGGCGGAAATCTGCGGTGGCGCTTTCTTGTCGCCTTTCACTTCCACCCAGGCGTCGCCATTCTCGGCTTCGACGATGTGGTAGGGCACCATTTTGATGTCCTTCTGCACCACGTCGTCCTTGAATTTGCGGCCGATCAGGCGCTTCACGGCAAACAGGGTGTTCTGCGGGTTGGTCACCGCCTGGCGCTTGGCAGACTGACCCACCAGGACTTCGTTATCGTCGGTAAAAGCGACGATGGAGGGAGTGGTGCGATCACCCTCTGCGTTTTCGATTACACGCGCTTTATCGCCGTCCAGAACCGCCACACAGCTGTTGGTGGTACCCAGGTCGATGCCGATAATTTTTCCCATTACTTTGTCCTCTAGTGTCTGCACGCTTTCCGCTCCTGCGGGCCGCCGCGCGTTTCAATTCTGCGTTGCCAGCTATATTTGGTGCCGGCCTTACTTTTTCAAGGGGCTTTTTGTCGTCAGCCTGTAATTCGCTTGCACTCGCTCATATCAGCCCGCGCTGTTTTGCCCGGAATTTGATTTCCGAAGCCTGAACTGAAGCCTGAATTAAGGCGCCTTACTCACGACCACCATGGCCGGGCGCACCAGGCGGCCATGCAGGCGATAACCTTTCTGGAAAACTTCGAGCACGGTGTTCGGCTCCACATCGCCATTGGGCACCTGGGCCATGGCCTGGTGCAGCTCGGGGTCGAAGGGCTGGCCGGCGGGGTCCACTACCTCAACGGAGTTCTTCGCCAGAGTGTCGACAAAGGATTTGTGGGTCAGCTCAATCCCCTCGATGATGGCCTTGTTGGATTCGTCACTGGCGTCGATACTCGCCAGCGCCCGCTCCAGGTTGTCCACCACCGGCAGCAGGTCCTGCAGCAGTTTCTCCACCGCGTACTTGCGCGCCCGGTCGATATCCTGCTCGGCACGGCGGCGCGCGTTCTGGGCCTCGGCCTGGGCGCGCAGCACCGAATCTTTCTGCAGGTCCAGCTGCTCCTGCAGACTGATGATCTGGGCCTTCAGCGCCTCGGCGCTGTGCGCCCCCTCGTGCAGGGCCTCCTCGGCCTCGTGCTGCTCCTCGGCCGAGGGGTCTTCTATCTCCACTTCCGGCTCCGCGGCCTGAGCCTCTGCGTGCTGATCGCTGAGGGCTTCCTTGTGCTCAGGCCCGCTGTCCATATTCTGCTCTTGTTCGCTGCGCTGTTTAGCCACTGCTCTACTCCGTCGCGTCGGGTGTCATTGAATTCGAGTGGTATCTGCTCCTCGCTCCGCCGCCAGGGGATGGCCCCGCGGCAAATTGCGGCAAGTGCAGGGCTATATGGGGCCTCGGTCATATTCTTCAAGTGGATTTTCGCGGTAGGGTAATGTCCCGCGGCGCGACTGGCGAACCCGAAACCATTACTGTATAAATAACCACTTATTTACCCCGGTCGGGCGCGCCCGGCCAAGCACAAGCCAACACAACAAGAACGGCCACAGAAGCGATTCCTATGTTGCTGCACCTGTCGATCAGTCAATTCACCCTGGTGGACCAGCTGGAACTGGAGTTCGGCCCGGGCACCAGCGCCCTTACCGGCGAAACCGGTGCCGGCAAATCCATCACCCTCGACGCCCTGGGCCTGGCCCTGGGGGACCGGGGCAACGCCGAGCTGGTGCGCGCCGGCGCCAACCGCGCCGACATCCACGCCACCTTTGATATCGGCGATCATCCGCAGGCTGCCGCCTGGCTCGAGGAGCAGGAGATGGATGCCGGCCGCGAAGTGATCCTGCGCCGGGTGATCGGTGCCGATGGCCGCTCCCGCGCCTACATCAACGGCCAGCCGGTGACGCTGCTGCAGCTGCGGGCCCTGGGGGAGCAGCTGATCGACATCCACAGCCAGCACGAGCACCAGTCGCTGCTGAAAAAAGACACCCACCGGCGCCTGCTGGACGAGTACGCCGAGGCGCAGGAACTGGCCGCCGAGACCCGCATTCACTTCAAGACCTGGCAGGACCGCTACCGCCGTTACCGGGCCCTGGCCGACAGCGCCGAGGAGACCGAGGCGCGCCGCACACTGCTGCAGTACCAGCTGGAAGAGCTGGAACAGCTCGACCTGCGAGCCGACGAGATTGACGCCCTTGAGAGCGAGCAGCGCCAGCTGGCCAATGCCGGTGAAATCCTCAGCGGCAGTTACCAGCTGGCCGCCATGCTCTCCGGAGGCGAGGGGGATATCGCCGAGCAGCTGCACCGCGCACTGCAACTGCTGACGGCGATGCCGGAGCAGTCACCGGCCCTGACGGAGGTGGCGCAAATGCTCGACAGCGCCCGCATTCAGGTGGATGAAGCGGCCGGAACCCTTTCGCGCCATATCGACGGCTTTGAGATGGACCCCGAGCGACTGGCGGAAGTGGAAGAGCGCCTCAGCGCCATCTACCAGACTGCCCGCAAGCACCGGGTGCAGCCCGACCAGCTGCCGCAGCTGCAGGAGCAGTTGCAGGCGGAGCTGGACGAGATCGGCGCGCCGGACGCACTGGACAAGATGGCCGCTGAATGCGAGACCCTGGAGCAGAATTACCGCAATGTGGCAGCGCGGCTCGGCCAGTGCCGCGCGGAGGCCGCCGAGCGGCTTGCACAGGCGGTCAACCAGCAGCTCGCCGCCCTGGCCATGCCCCACGCGCGGGTGGAACTGGCGCTGCTGCCACTGGAGAAACCCACCGCCAGCGGACTGGAGGAGGTGGAGCTGCTGATCGCCACCAATCCCGGCCAGGCGCCGCGCCCACTGGCACGGATCGCCTCCGGCGGCGAGCTTTCCCGGGTCAGCCTCGCCATCCAGGTGGTGACGGCGCAGACCTCACGCACGCCAACGCTGGTATTCGACGAGGTGGACGTGGGCATCGGCGGCGCCACTGGCGAAGTGGTGGGGCGCCTGCTGCGCCAGCTGGGCGAGGCACGCAACGGCCGCGGCGGCCAGGTGATCTGTGTCACCCACCTGGCCCAGGTAGCCGCCCGCGCCCACCGCCAGTACCTGGTGGAAAAACATGCCGATGGCGACAGCGCTTTTGTTTCCCTGCGGGAGCTCAAGAACAGCGAGCGTCGCGAGGAAATCGCGCGCATGCTGGGGGGCGAACCGACGGAGCAGTCCCTGGCTCACGCGGGCGAAATGCTGGCACGGGCGTGAAAATCTGACCCCTTAGCCACACAAACCGTGTCCGCCGACCTAAAATGACCGGGCACGGCTAAGCAAGTCACTTTATACTGCACCGCCTGAGACAATCCGGGCTCGACCTATGCAAAGAACCATTTTCAATACGCCACTGATCACCCCCCTGCTGCGGCAGGTCGCGCGCCTGCTGCTGAAGCTGCACGGCTGGCATGTGGTCTGCGATCAAAGCAGCAAAAAGCTGAAGAAGTATGTGCTGCTTGGCGCCCCCCACACCACCAACTGGGATGGCTACTATTTCATCCTCGCCGCGCTGAAACTGAAGCTGGTGCCGCAGTGGATGGGCAAGGACAAGCTGTTCAGCTTTCCCCTCGGTGGCATCATGCGCTGGTTCGGCGGTATCGCCGTTGACCGCAGCAAGGCCAACAACTTGGTCGAGGGCACCGTCAACGCCTTCAACCGCAATACATCGCTGATCGTCGCGGTTCCGCCGGAGGGCACCCGCAGCAGTGCCGAGCGCTGGAAGACCGGCTTCTACCATATCGCCCGGGGAGCGGCGGTGCCGGTGGTGTGCGGCTTTATCAATTTTCCCAAGAAAGAGCTTGGGCTCGGCCCGGCGTTTACGATGGGGGATGACCTGCAAGCGGAGCTGAAACGCCTGCGCGATTTCTACGCGGACAAGATCGGCAAGTTCCCCGAGCTCTACACGCCGCCGATCTGATCGGCAGCTGGGCGCCCCGCAACCGCAGGCGCCAGGGCAAAAAAGCAAAAAAAAGACGGGCATGTGCCCGTCTTTTTTTGTTTCTCGAACTCAATATCAAGTTTCGAGCGGTCCAAAGCCGTGTAAATAAAGGGCATCAGCCCAGCTCGGCCATCACTTCTTCCGAAATATCGGCATTGGTGTAGACGTTCTGCACGTCGTCGAGATCCTCGAGCATATCCACCAGCGCCAGCACCTTTTCCGCACCGTCCTTGTCCATGGGCACGGTGGTGGCGGGGATCATGACGATTTCCGCTCCGTCCGGCTTGAAGCCCGCCGCGGTCAGGGCGTCTTTTACCGGCATGTAATCCTGGAACTCGGTGGTGACCTCGATGCTGCCATCGTCATTGGTCTCGATGTCTTCCGCACCCGCCTCCAGAGCCGCCTCCATCAGGGCGTCCTCATCCGTACCGGGTTCGTAAAACATCTGCCCCTTGCGGGAGAAGAGGTAGGCCACGGAGCCGTCGGTACCCAGGTTGCCGCCGCGCTTGCTGAAAGCGTGGCGCACCTCGGCCACGGTGCGGTTGCGATTGTCGGTCAGGCACTCCACCAGAACCGCAACGCCGCCCACGCCGTAACCCTCATAAGTCACCGCCTCATAATTGTCACCATCGGCATTGCCGGCACCGCGGGCGATGGCCTTCTCGATGGTGTCCTTTTTCATGTTGGCGCCCAGCGCCTTATCGATAGTGGCGCGCAGGGTGGGATTGTCTTCCGGGTTGGCGCCGCCCTTGGCGGCCACGGTCAGCTCGCGGATGATCTTGGTAAAAACCTTGCCACGCTTGGCATCCTGAGCCGCCTTGCGGTGCTTGATATTGGCCCATTTACTATGTCCGGCCATCAGAACTCTCCGGGGTTTCGTCGGTTATCACTAGATTCACAAGCGCGCCGCCACAATGGCGGCGCAACAACAGTCAGCCCAAGTAAGCCGAAAGGTCAGCCCACCTGCTCTTCCTTAAGACGCAGGCGGATATTCAGCTCGCGCAGCTGGCGCGAGTCCACGGTGCCCGGGGCGTCGGTCATGACACAGGCGGCGCTCTGGGTTTTCGGGAAGGCGATGACATCGCGAATGGAATCGCTGCCGGTCATCAGCATCACCAGGCGATCCAGACCAAAGGCCAGACCGCCGTGGGGCGGCGCGCCGTACTTGAGCGCGTCGAGCAGGAAGCCGAATTTCTCGCGCTGCTCTTCGGCTTCGATACCGAGAATGCGGAACACCGCCTGCTGCATCTCCTGGTCGTGGATACGCACGGAACCGCCACCCAGCTCGGTACCGTTGAGCACCATGTCGTAGGCCCGGGACAGGGCGCCGAGCGGGTTCTGCGCCAGCTCCTCGGGAGAGCAGGACGGGGCGGTAAAGGGGTGGTGCAGCGCGGTGAGGCTGCCATCGTCGTTTTCCTCGAACATGGGGAAAGCCACCACCCACAGCGGCGCCCACTCGCTGGTGTAGAGGTTCAGATCCTCACCCAGCTTGCAGCGCAGCGCACCGAGGGATTCGGAAACCACCTTGTAAGAGTCCGCGCCGAAGAAAATCAGGTCGCCGCTCTGCGCCTGCAAACGCTCGAGGATGGCCGCGCGCACTTCGATGGGCAGGAACTTGACAATCGGAGACTGCAGGCCGTTTTCCAGATCGGTGCTGTCGTTGACCTTGATGTAGGCCAGCCCCTTGGCACCGTAGATGCCAACGAACTTGGTGTAATCGTCGATCTGCTTGCGGGTCAGCTTATCGTTACCGCCGGCCACCTTGATGGCGGCGACGCGGCCTTTGGGGTCGTTGGCGGGACCGGAGAACACCTTGAAGTCCACCTCGGTCATCAGGTCCTTGATCTCCACCAGCTCCAGCGGAATGCGCAGATCCGGCTTGTCGGAGCCGTAGCGCAGCATGGCCTCTTCGTAGGACATACGCGGGAACTCGCCGAGGTCCACATCCATCAGCTGCTGGAACAGGCCGCGCACCATACCCTCGGTGATCGACATGATTTCCTCTTCGCCGAGGAACGAAGTCTCGATATCGATCTGGGTAAATTCCGGCTGGCGATCCGCGCGCAGGTCTTCGTCGCGGAAGCACTTGGCGATCTGGTAATAGCGGTCGAAACCGGAAACCATCAGCAGCTGCTTGAACAGCTGCGGCGACTGCGGCAGCGCGAAGAACTTGCCGTCGTGGGTGCGGCTTGGCACCAGGTAGTCGCGGGCACCTTCGGGAGTGGCGCGGGTCAGGATCGGGGTCTCGATATCGAGAAAGCCCATATCGTCCAGGTAGTTGCGGATCGCCGTGGTCAGCTTGGAGCGGAAGCGCAGGTTGCGCTGCATCTCGTTGCGGCGCAGGTCCAGGTAGCGGTACTTGAGCCGCACATCCTCGCCTACGGCAGTGTGCTCGTCCAACTGGAAGGGCGGTGTTTCCGCGATGTTGAGAATCTCCAGCTCAATGCCGTAGACCTCCACTTCACCGGTCGCCATATTCGGGTTTACCGTGGCCTCGGAGCGCGCGCGCACGCGGCCCTTCAACTGCAGCACATACTCGCCGCGCACCCGGTCGGCCTGTTCGAAATGCTCGGCCGCATCGGGGTCGAATACCACCTGCACGATACCGTCCCGGTCGCGCAGATCGATGAAGATGACCCCGCCGTGGTCGCGGCGGCGATCGACCCAGCCGCACAGAGTAACTTCGCGGCCGATGTCCGCAGAACGAAGGGCGCCACAGTAATCGCTGCGCATGAATAACATTCCCGTAGTCATAGGTGATTTCGGGGCCGGTGAGCAGCCGGCCCGGTTTCGTTTGCCGGCGGCCTCAGTCCGCTGCGGCAGAGCCCCCGCCAGACTTATCCGTGCCTGACTTGGGTTTGGCCGAGTCACCGGCCAGGTTTTTCTTGCTGCCGGTTTTGAAGTCGGTCTCGTACCAGCCGCCGCCCTTGAGGCGGAAACCGGCTGCGGAGATCTTCTTCTTCAGCTCGGCCTTTGCACAGGCCGGACAATCGGTCAGCGGCGCATCACTGATGCGTTGCAGAGCCTCCAGCTGATGGCCACAGGCCCCGCACTGGTATTCATAGATCGGCATGGATCGGTACCTGGTGCTTTAAGGGGCGCAGATTATACATGAGCCCTCGGGCAGGAAGAAGCTGGCCCGCGAGGTGCGGAGAAGTCATTGCCATAAACGGGAAAAAGAGCACTAAGGCTCCGTCCACCCTGCAATATCATGAAAAAAAGCACTATTTTCCCCGGTTTTTCTCGTGCGGGAGAAAAAAAACTGGATATACTCAACCCTATCCACACGGCATTCAGCTCCTTGGGGAGAGTCGCCGGGTGGCATAGAGAACATATTTTCACTGGATAGACACTACCTAAATAGAGAAGGAAGCTACCATGGCCGCACGCAAGAAAGTCGCAGCTAAGAAAGCCCCCGCCAAGAAGACCGCAGCTAAGAAAGCCCCCGCCAAGAAAACCGCGGCCAAAGCTGAAGCCAAGCCGCGCAAGATCACTGCGATCAAAGAGAAGTACACCAAAACCGAGATTCTGAACCAGATCGCCGAGAGCACCGAGCTGAGCCGCAAGCAGGTTCAGTCTGTTCTGGACGAGCTGTCCAACGTGATCGAGGGCCATATCAAGAAGCGCGCGGTAGGCGAGTTCGCCCTACCCGGCCTGCTGAAAATCACCACCGTGAAGAAGCCGGCCAAGAAGGCCCGCAAGGGTATCAACCCCTTCACCGGCGAAGAGACCACCTTCAAGGCCAAGCCCGCCAGCATTCAGGTGAAGGTGCGCCCGCTGAAGAAACTGAAGGAAATGGCCGAGAACTGATCGCGCCGCTTCCATCGCAGGAAAACCCCGCCCAGGCGGGGTTTTCTGTTTTCAGCCCCCGCGCATTGCCCCCGGCCCCTACCATCCGGCGGCCGCCCCAGCGTAAAATGCGCGCTCCCATCAGCAAGACAAACCGAATATTTTTATGCGCGCATCCCGCTACCTGATCGCCACCCAGAAAGAAACTCCCAACGACGCCGTGGTTATCAGCCACCAGCTGATGCTGCGCGCCGGCATGATCCGGCGGCTCGCCTCCGGTCTCTATACCTGGCTGCCCACCGGCCTGCGGGTACTGCGCAAAGTTGAGCGTATCGTGCGCGAGGAGATGGACCGCGCCGGCGCGCTGGAAGTACTGATGCCCGTGGTGCAGCCGGCTGAGCTGTGGGAGGAGTCGGGCCGCTGGCAGCAGTACGGCCCCGAGCTGCTGCGCATCGAGGACCGCCACAACAACGCATTCTGCCTGGGCCCGACCCACGAGGAAGTGATCACCGACCTGATTCGCAACGAAATCAACAGCTACAAGCAGCTGCCGGCCAACTTCTACCAGGTACAGACCAAGTTTCGCGACGAAATCCGCCCGCGCTTCGGTGTGATGCGCGCGCGCGAGTTCACCATGAAGGATGCCTACTCCTTCCACCTGGACCCGGACTCCCTGCAGGAAACCTACGATGTGATGCACGATGCCTACTGCCGCATCTTCGACCGCATCGGTCTCGACTACCGCCCGGTGCTGGCGGACACCGGCTCCATCGGCGGCTCCAGCTCGCACGAATTCCACGTGCTGGCCGCGAGCGGCGAGGACGACATCGCCTTTTCCAGCCACAGCCGCTACGCCGCCAACGTGGAACTGGCCGAGGCGGTCGCACCCGCCGGTGAGCGACCCGCCGCCACTCAGGCGATGGAGGAAGTCCACACGCCGGGCCAGAAAACCATTGCCGAAGTGAGCGCCTTCCTCAACAGCGAAGCGCGCCAGTGCGTAAAAACCCTGATCGTGCTCGGGGAAGCCGAAGAGGGCACCGAGGCACCGCTGGTGGCGCTGGTGCTGCGCGGCGACCACGACCTGAACGAACTCAAGGCGGAAAAACTCGACGGCGTTGCCAGCCCGCTGGCGTTCGCGCCCGAGGCCCGCATCGCCGCCGAGCTGGGCTGCGCCACCGGCTCGCTGGGACCGGTCAACCTCAAGATTCACACCATCGTCGACCGCGCCGCGGCCCATCTGGCGGACTTTATCTGCGGTGCCAACAAGGACGATTACCACCTCACCGGCGTCAACTGGGGCCGCGACGTGGAGCCGGCGCTGGTGGCGGATATCCGCAACGTGGTAGCCGGCGACCCGAGCCCGGACGGCCAGGGCACCCTGGAAATCAAGCGCGGCATCGAGGTGGGTCATATCTTCCAGCTGGGCGACAAGTACAGCCGGGCCATGAATGCCACGGTGCTGGATGAGAACGGCAAGGAGCAGGTCATGGTTATGGGCTGTTACGGCATCGGAGTTTCCCGTATCGTCGCCGCCGCCATCGAGCAGAACCATGACGATGCCGGCATCATCTGGCCGCAGTCCATCGCCCCGTTCCAGCTCGCGATCGTGCCCATCAATATGCACAAGAGCGACCTGGTGCGGGAGAAGTGCGAACACCTCTACGAAGCCCTGCGCGCGAAGGGTATCGACGTGCTGCTGATGGACGAACCCAAGGCCCGCCTCGGCGCCATGCTGGCGGATGTGGAGCTGATGGGCATTCCGCACCGCATCGTTATCGGTGACCGCGGCCTCGAGCGCGGCGTGGTGGAGTACAAAGGCCGCCGCGATGCCGAGAGCCAGGACTTCGCCGAATCCCAGCTGCTGCAAATCCTGCTGGAGAAGCTCGGTCACTGATGCCTCTGGCGGCGGGCGGACATTGGGGTAAGATAGATCCCGAGTCCGCCCTGCCGAGGACAGAGAAAACAATGATAAGAATCTGCCTACCGCTGCTGCTCGCACTCGCCTGGGCCCCGGCACAGGCGCAGATGCAGATCCCCCAGATCGATCAGGAACAGCGCCGCGCCCTGCGCGCCGCCATCAGTCAGGCCGACAGCTTCACCGACCGCTACGACGCGGAGGTGTGGCTGATGGCAAAATCCCAGCCCCTGGCCCGCTTTATCAAGGACCCCGACGAGCGTATGCGGGTGCTGAAAGCGGTTCACCGCGAGGCGACACTGGCCGAACTGCAGCCGGAGATCGTCCTTGCGGTGATCCAGATCGAAAGCGCCTTCAACCCCTATGCGGTCAGCCGGGTGGGCGCGCAGGGAATGATGCAGGTCATGCCCTTCTGGAAGAAGGAGATCGGCAGCCCCGAGGACAACCTGATCGATATGGACACCAACCTCCGCTACGGCTGTACCATCCTCAAGCACTATATCGGCAAGGCCAAGGGCAACCTGGCCAACGCACTGGCTTACTACAACGGCAGCTACGGCCGCCACACCTACAGCAGCAAGGTACTGGACGCCTGGGCGGATCGGTGGAGATAAGCGGTGCATAGCAGCTATGTCTTTTTTACCGGCTGCGCCTGTGCCCTGCTGCTGCTGGCCGCCGCGCGGCTGCTGATCAGCTATCGCCACCAGCCCGCCGGCCGCTGGCTGATCCTGATGCTGGCCGGGGTGATCTGTTACCTGCTGCGGCCACTGCTGCCCCTCCACAGCCCGACCAGCCTGCTGCTGATGGACCTGCCCACCATTCTGGTCCCGCCCGCCTTCTGGCTGTTCGCGCAACGGCTGTGCAGCGAGGGCGAGGACTTTCCCCGTTGGGGCTGGCCGCTGATCGCGCTCTCGATACTGGTACCGGTGGCGGCCAACCACCTGCCACTGCTCGCCAGACTCGGCCCCAACGAGGCTCTTTATGTGCTGGCACAACCGCTGAAGCTGGGGCTGATTGCCGCCGGCATGCTGGAGCTGCTGCGCCATTTCCAGTCGGACCTGGTGGAGGCGCGCCGGCGCCTGCGGGCCGCGCTGCTGATCGCCGTGGGCGGTTATATGTCGCTGGTGGTCAGCGCCGAATTCCTGTTCAGTTACTGGCCGGTTCCCGCCGGGGTGCCCACCCTGCACGCCCTGCTGGCCACCCTCTTCTCATTCGCCGCCTGCCTGTGGCTGCTGTCGCTCTCCCCCGACGCCCTCGCCGAATCGCTGCCGCCGCCGGCGGCGGCCTCGCCGCAGACGACCGACTCCCCTGCTGCGCCTTCGGACTCTATTGATGGCCGCCCAGGCGCCGCTGCCGGCACCGCTTCTGCCGCTGCCACTCTGGACGCGGCACAGCGGCAACTGCTGGAACAGTTGCAGGCCCATATGCAGGGGGGCGGATACCGCCACACAGGGCTCACCATCCGCGAACTTGCCGAGCAGCTGGGCGCGCGCGAACATGTGCTGCGCGGGTTGATCAACCGCCACCTGGGCTATCGCAACTTCAATGAATACCTGAATGAGTTCCGTATCGACGAGGCCAGCGCCCGCCTCGCCGACCCCCAGCAGTCCCACCTGCCGGTGCTATCCATCGCCCTGGACATCGGCTACCGCTCCCTGAGTCCTTTCAACGCCGCCTTCAAACGCCGCCACGACTGCACCCCCACCGAATACCGCCGCGCGCAGATACCCGCCTGATCCCACCCTTTTCGAAATCCGTCAGCTGTTTTTCCGAATTCCGCAAGCAGAGCCCGCCGGCATCTTACAAACTGAGCCTCACCGCAACGGGATATGCCCCCTGCCAATATGGGCCGGGCGACAACACCGGGCGACAACAATAGACGCGAGGGTTGAGCGATGGAGTTTCTGCTTTGGATGGCACAGGATTGGGCGCAACACTTCGGCGACGACCTGCTCCGCTACCTGCTGGCCACCGTTACCGTGAGCCTGCTGGTGGGAATCGTTTTCCGCCGCTGGATGGATCGCCGGCGCATTCAGAAGCGCCGCGCGGGCTGGCGGGACATTCGCCGGGAGATCAGCTTTTCCATGCTGACCATCGGGGTTTTCGCCACCGTTGGTGTGGTGACCGGGATTCTCTATGACTGGGGCTGGCTAAAGCTGTATCTGGACTGGGGAGACCACCCGCTGTGGTGGAACATCATCAGCCTGCCGGTTGTCATTCTGTTGCACGACGCCTATTTCTACTGGACCCACCGCACCATGCACCACCCGAAGCTGTTCCGGCATTTCCACCGCTTGCACCACCTGTCCCGCACACCGACTCCCTGGGCCGCCTACAGCTTTTCCGTGGGTGAGGCAGTAATGATGGCGGCCTTCTCGCCCCTGCTGACCCTGCTGCTGCCACTGCATGTGCTGGTCTGGCTGGCGTTCATTTTCGTGATGATCTTCCGCAACGCCATGCTGCATGCCGGCTGCGAATTCCACCCCCGCGGCTGGGTGGACGGCCCGCTGGATATATTGACCACCACCACGCACCACGACCTGCACCACCAGAAATTTCACGGCAATTACGGCTTTTACTTCACCTTCTGGGATCGCTGGATGGGCACGGAATTCAAGAATTACAAGGAGGCGTTCCGCCTTGCCGCCGGGGGCAGCGAGAAAGCTGCGCCCGCGGAGCGCGGCGCCGGAATAGCCACCTGATACGAATTTGCGGCTGATCGGCAACAACCGCAAGCTTGCGCGGCCCACTCAGGCGCCGCATTTTTTATTCACAGGGGAGCGCCGCGCTTGCGCTCCTGCAGGTACAGCACCACACCCCAGAAGATCAGCAGAATCTCGATGGCGAAAAAGAGCCCATTGCGCCAGTCAAACCCGCTGTGGGCCAGCATGCCGACGATTCTGCCGGCACCAAAGCCCGCATATGCCATGGCAATCAGCAGGAAGGCGATCGTCCGGTAGCGGCGAAACACCAGCGGCAGGGCGATGGCCACGCCGATCATCAGCATAAAACCGCCAAAAGTGGCGAGAAACTCCGGCATCGCCGCCGGAGCCGTCAGCGCGAAATCAATCGTCTCGCTGAACGCCAGCGGATTGGCGAATGCGGATACGCCGATAATGGCGAAGATCAACGCATTCAGAATCAGATAAATCGTGCCGCTGTTTTTCACGTCGCTGCGCTCCCATTGCCAATATATGCCCCACCCCAAAAGTGTACCCACAAAGCGGCATATTCGCCGCAAACCGGGCTGTCACCATAGCGATGGCAGGTTGCCAGAAAAGCGATAAGGAAGGCGAAGAGAAAGGCAAGCAGGTAAGGAAGTGAGCAAGCGTGATAGAGAGCGGGGATGTGGAGGTGTGGCGCCAGGGCCGGGGCGCCCTCCTCAAGTGGCGACCCCATCGAATGCGCGCCTCGGCCGGGGCCGTAGAGGCTGGGGGTAGGGCTGGAAGGAAGGCCTGGAGGTCAGGGCGGCGCTCAGCGGCAAAAGCAGGCACCGGCAGCAGAGCGCCAAGCGCCGGCGCTCTGCCCCGCAGTCAGTCCTGGAAAAGCCGCTCCAGCGGATAGCCGGTAAAAGGCTTGGTCTTTTCGATTACCAGGTGGGATGTCATGCGTGAAATCGCGGCATCCTCATTGGCCAGCAGCTGCTCGGAAACCTGGTTGAAATCCGCCGCGTCGGGGCAGACAAAACGCAGCATATAGTCGAATTCGCCGGACATTTTCACACAGGAGACAATCTGCGGAATTTCGTTGATGGCTCTGCGAAAACTCTCGCTGGTGCGGGCGTCCTGCCGCTTCAGGGCCACATTCACATAAAACTCCGCGTGGCGGACCTTGTCCAGGTTGACCTCGGCGTGAAACTCGCGGATGTAGCGTTCGCTGGTCAGCCGCTTTACCCGCGCAAGACAGGCGCTCTCGGAGAGGCCGATCTGCTCGCTCAGGTTCAGATTGCTGATACGGGCGTTGGTCTGCAGGGCCTGCAATATTTTCAGATTGTGCCGGTCGATTTTCACAGTGCTGTTTCGTCTACCACGGAAAAGCTAAGGATAACGGCAATCGGGCGCTGGAAACAGGGGCGCGGTTTTCCGCCGGCACCCCCAAGGTATTCCAACCTATTGCCTGAGTATCTGGAAAGGGGCAACGCTCAACCGGCCTGACGGCTGTCGCTCGTCACAAAATGCTCGATACGGTCAAGGGCGCGGCGCAGGTCCGCCTCGTCCGCGGCCAGAGTCAGGCGCACATGATTGACGGCGCAGGGGCCGAACGGCCGGCCGGGCAACACGGAGACCCGCTCCGCGTCCAAAAGCGCCGAGGCGAAGGCATCGCCGGACTCCGCCACCTGGGAAACATCCACCATCACGAACATGCCGGCATCCGGGGCATAGCAGCTGAGGCCGGGGATATTGCCGATACGCTCGACAATCAGGTTGCGGCGGCGCTCATAGGCGGAGCGCATCTGCTCCACAAAGTAACCGTCAAACTCCAGCGCAAAGGCGGCGGCCTCCTGGATAAACTGCGCGCAGCCAAACATGGTGGCACCGGCCCACTGGGACAGGCGCTTTACCAGATCCCCCTGTGCCACAACCCAGCCCAGACGCCAGCCGCTCATGGCGTGGGACTTGCTCAGGCCATCGATCACCACCACGTTGTCCAGATGCTCCGCCGCCGTGCGCAGCGAGGTGTGTCGGCGGGCATAGGTGATCATGGAATACATTTCATCGCTCACCAGCCACACATCGCGCTGCCGGCAGTAGGCCGCCAGCTCGCGCAACTGCTCCGGGGTGGCCATGGCGCCGGTGGGGTTGACCGGGGTATTGATCAGCACCACCCGCGTCTGCTCACCGATGGCGGCCTTGATGGACTCCACGTCGAAGGCGAAGTTGTTTTCCGCCGGGCAGGCCACGCGCTTCACTTTCAGGCGCAGCGCATCGCAGATGGGCACGTAGCCGATATACATCGGCTCGGGAATCACGATCTCCTCCTGCGGATTCAGCAGGCAGGACAGCACGGAATAAATCGCATTGGTGCCACCGGGAAATACCACCACATCATCCGGGCTGCAGGGGTGCGGCGACACCTTGCTTTCGATATTGGCAATGGCGCGGCGCAGGATAGGCTCGCCGGCATCGGGGGAGTAGTGGGTGCGGCCGACACCGAGGCGGGCGCGGGTGTAATCGAGGATGGGTTCCGGAGTATCGAAGTTGGGATCGCCCACGCACAGGAAGAGCACGTCCTCACCCTGGTCGGCCAGCTGGTGGGCGCGCGTACTGACCGCCCAGACGTCGGCGTCGGCACGGTTGAGGGCTTCACTCGGCAGGCTGAACTTTGGCTTGAACATCTTGGCTATCCGCTTGTTATCAGTACTGCGTACACTAGCAACCACGCGGGTAATTGATGCCGGATCTCGAAGCGGATTTCGCATTAGCGCGAAAAATTCGCGCCCCTGGCCGCAGAAAATTCTGCGCCTCGCCGGACGCTGTCCAGAGCCGCCTCTCCAGAGCCGCCTCTCCAGAGCCGCCTCTCCAGAGCCGATTGTTCAGAAGCGATAACTGAAGTTCACACCGCCGAGGGTATCTTCCGGGCGCATCAGCAGGGTGCCACTGACCTGCAGCTGATCCGTCAGGTTGAGGCCCACCATGGCGCCGGCGCCATTCTGGAAGTAGCCGGATTTGCGGCTGTCGTAAGCCGCCAGATTGGCGTTGATACCGGGAATGGACTTGATGCCGATATTCACGTCCTGCACATCGTCCCCCTCGTTGGCCTCCACCCACACCTCGCCAAACCAGCGCCACTCGGCCTCCTCCGCCGCGTTGTAGAAGAAGCCGGCGCGGTAACGCCAGTACTCCCGGCTGATGCCCCGCACACTGAGTCCGACCGGGTCCACCGTGCGCCCAGAGATGGCGCTGACATAAGTCAGCTCGGGGTTGGCCTGCTCGGTAAAACGGTCGCTGTCCACATCGGTCCAGGCCACCGACAGGAAAGGACCGACCTGACACGGCAGCGCCGGCGCCGTGTCGAAGCCGCCGCGAATAAACGCACTGCTGGCGTCGCCATCGGCACGGGCCTTGATGCGGGTCGAGTAGGAACCCAGGTGGATTTGACGATCGACCTCGTCGTAGTCGATATCGCTGTAGGTGAAGCCGCCGTCGACAAACCAGCGCTGGTCGTGCCAGCGCGCCAGCCAGCTGAAGTTGAGGTTGTCCGCCTCCAGCCACAGGCCCCGCGGCCGGTATTCGGAACTGCCGTAGGAGAGGGCCAGCGACCACTCGAAATTGTCACCGGCATTAAAGCTGAAACCAAAGAAACCGTCCCAGGCGGAATCGTTGTAGATGGGCGCCGGACCACCGCCCAGCTCGGTGGTGGTCCAGGCCGCGCTGAAAAACACCGTGGTGGTGGGCTCGCGGAAACGCTGGGACAGCAGGTGCTGGTCGATGTTGGACTGGTGGGCGCGGGTATTCTGGTAGCCCAGGTCGGGCAGTATGGCGAAGCCCGCGGGGGCGCTCAGCACCGAATAGTAATAATCACCCAGCAGTTCCTGGGCCGCCAGGGTGGGATGCACCCCATCGTCGAAATAGAGTTTGTCCGGGTTGGGGGCGCTGCCCCCTTCGCTGTAGACCGGGTCCGGATTGGTGCATTCGCCGCTGCTATAACAGGTCGCCGCCTGATCGATATCGGCAAAGCCGAACAGCGCCGGCCGCTCGAGCGCCACCGCCGCTATCCCCTCCGCATCCAGAATCAGCACATTGCCCACAAACAGCAGCTGCCCGCGCAGCTCATCGTTGAAGAGCGCGGTGCCGGTGTTGGCCGCCGACACCGCCGCAGCCCCGGCGTCGTTCATCAGTGGCGTATTGCCCACCCGCGGCACATTGGCGACCACCACATACTTTGCCCCGGCACGGCGCAATTGCACCGCCGCCTCCACCAGGAAAGTGGCGGCGCGCTCCATGGACGCCGGGCTGACGGTCCCCGCGAGGGTGTTGGCGATAATGTCATTGCCGCCGCCATTGAGAAAATAGAGGGTATCGCTGCTGACCTGATTGCTCTGCAGAAACCCCTGCCCCAGGGCGTTGGGCACACCGGTCAGACCGATGCCATTGCCGGGATCATCCACCAGTGCCTGCAGGGCGGCGGGGTTGTTGAAATTGGATACCGCCGCAGCCACTTCCGCAGGGGACAGAAAGGGGCTCTCCCCCGCTCCCGGATCACAGATGCCATCGTCGCCGCAGCGGCTCGAATCGGGCAGGATGGTGGTGAGGGCATTGTGGTCCGCCACGGTGGTGCCGGGGTAGAGGGTGCGGAAGAGCTGCGGCCCCACCACGTCGAGCAGCACATCGGCGGTGTGGTTGCCGCCCACCGCCCAGTTGCTGCCGTTGGTCAATACCGAACCGGCGATCTGCGCCAGCTGCTCCGCCAGAGTGCCCGCGGCGGGATAGCAGGGCACCGCGCCGCCATAGGCGGGGCCGAGACCGAAACAGGAGGGGGTGAGCGGGGCCAGCCCGAAGCGCTGGGCGGTAAAACTGACGGCGGGCTGACGGGGCGTTACCCCGCCGGGGTCGGCATTGGTAAAAATGCCCGCATTGCCACTGTCGGAGAGGCTGTCACCGAAGACGACCATATTGCCATAAAGCCCGCTGGTGACCGTCTCATCGGCGACGCTGACGCCCGCGCTCGCCAGCGCTATCGCAAGGCTGATGGATCTTGCCGTGAACCCCATAATGCACTCCTTTGCACCGGTCGCGTTTGGCCAAGTATAGACAGGCGGCAGCTGGGCTCTGCCGCTTTTAGCCGCAGCCCGCGGAGCGGACACAAAGCGGGCCGCGCAAAAAGAAAAGCACTATTTTTTCAGGGCGGCGAAAGCCTCGATGGCCCGCTTGCGGGTTTCCTTCACATCGCAGATGGGCGCGGGGTAGCCCGCCATCGGTGGCGGCTGGTGCACCTGCTTGTCGCTGAGTTTTTGCAGCGCCGGCAGGTAGTGCCGGATAAATTCGCCGCGTCGATCAAACTTTTCCGACTGGCTGTAGGGGTTGAATACGCGGAAATACGGCGCCGCGTCGGTGCCAGTGGACGCCGCCCACTGCCAGCCGCCGTTGTTGGCGGCGAAGTCGCCGTCGATCAGCAGGTTCATAAAATAGCGCTCACCCCAGCGCCAGTCGATCAGCAGGTTCTTGGTGAGGAACGAGGCCACCACCATGCGCAGCCGGTTGTGCATCCAGCCGCTTTGCTGCAGCTGCAGCATCGCCGCGTCCACGATCGGCACGCCAGTCTCGCCCCGACACCAGCGCCGGAACGCCTGCTCGTCAGCGGACCAGCGCACGCCCTCGGTTTCCAGCTTGAACGGCTGGTGTTTGCACAGGCGCGGAAAGGCCACCAGCAGGTGGGTATAGAACTCCCGCCAGATCAGCTCCCCCAGCCAGCAGTCGACCCCGGCGCGGCCGCCGGTCCAGCGGCCGCGGTTACACGCCAGCGCCAGCTGCGCACACTGGCGCACCGACAGCGCGCCGCTGCTCAGGTAGGGCGACAGCTTCGAGGTGCCATCGATGCCGGGAAAGTCCCGCTCGTCGGCGTAGGCGTGGATTCGCTCCTCGAACCCCTTGAGGCGTTTGCGGGCCGCTTTTTCGCCGGGCTGCCAGCCCAGCAGGCGGCCCTGTTCCAGTGGCATGGCCCGGTAGCCTTTCACTGTGGCGGGGATTGTCTGGCGCAAATTGTCCTTCCCCTCGATCTGCAGCCAGCCGGGCCAGTCCGCCGCAGCGCGCTTGCGCGGCGCGGGCAGCGGGGAGAAGTCCGCGCCGCCGCACTGGGCGATAAAGGCGCGCTTGAAAGGGGTAAAGACTTTGTAGGCCTCGCCGCTGTTGGTCTTGATCGCGCCCGGGGGGACCAGCGTGCGGTCGCTGGTGAATTCAATGGCAACCTCCATCTCCCGCAGCGCCTGGCGCACCGACTGGTCGCGCCGCCGCTCATTGAGCGGGTACTCCGCATTCGCGTATACCGCGCTCGCCTGCAGCTTGCTGACGATCTGCGCCATGGCCTGCGGTACCTGTTCGAAGCGCTTCAGTTCGAGAAAATACAGCGGAATATTGCGCTCGCCGAGGGCCGCCTGCAGCTCCCGCAGGCAGGCGAGACGGAAGGCCACCAGATTGTCGCCCTCGTCGTGGCTCTGCCAGGTTTGCGGGCAGGCGATAAAGACCCCCGCCACCTCGTGACAGGACTCAACGGCGCGATACAGCGCCATATTGTCGTGCACCCGGAGGTCACTGCGAAACCACACCAGCCCACGCTGGTGCTGATAGCGGCCACTCACGGCAACTGCCCGCGCAGCTGCTCCAGCGCGGCGGCGCAATCCGCCGGCAGCAGCCGGATCTCGCCGCGCTCGGTCAGGGGCAGCAGTTCCTGCTGCTGCAACTCGACAAAGCCGCCGGCAAACCACAGCGGCACCCGCAGGCCCCGCTGCGCCCGCTCGATGCCACTGTGCAGCACCGCCAGCGGCAGGGTGTGGTGGCTGTAACAGATCACGCCATCCAGCCCCAGGCCCTGCTCGGCAAAGGCCAGCTCCCCCAGTTCCACCTCCGGCGCCAGGGCGATCACCTCGAAGCCCATATCCGTCAGCGCCGCCTCGAACAGCTGCGCGAACACACCCTGTTCACTGCCGGGAAAGGTGAGCAGCAACAGGCGCCCGAGGGCTGGGCGGCGCTGACGATTGCGCCGCGCCGCGCGCAGGTTCACCGCCAGCAGCTCGCCCAGCTGGCGCCAGAAAAGGGCGCGCGCGACACTGCTGCCGAAGCGGCGCTGGCGGCCGAACCTGCGCTGCAGCGGCGCCAGCCAGCGGTCCAGCAGCAGCGGCAGCGGATAGGCGGAGAGCAGCTGCTCCAGGTGCCGCTCCAGTTCCGCCGGCGCCAGCCGCGCTTCCAGCTTCTGCGTGTCCGCCACCAGCTGCGCCCAGCTGTCTTCCACCGGCGCGTGTTCATGGGGCTGTTCCAGCAATGGCCGCACCTTGCCGATGGCGACGCCGCGCGCCAGCCAGGCCTGAATATCGCGGATGCGCAGCACATCCCGCTCGCTGTAGAGGCGGTGGCCCTTGCCGGTGCGGGCCGGTTCCAGCAGGCCGTAACGGCGCTCCCAGGCGCGCAGGGTCACCGGATTCACGCCGGTGCGCTGGGCCACTTCGCCGATCGCCAGGTCTGTCCGCTCAGGGGCTGATGCCTGTGTCGCCGCCTTGGCTGCGGTTTGGCTTTCGTTTTTGGCCTCGGCTGCAGACGCTGGTGCTTCAGTTTCAAGTGCTTCGGATTCAGGTGTTTCAGACACGTTGACCTCGATTCGGTGTCGATTCCGTTATTGCGTGGTGAATGCTGCGCGGCGAGGCTGCCGCGCACTCAGTGGGCACTTACTCGCGCGCTTACTGAAAGTCGCACAGCCCCATCTCCGCCGGCTCCGCCGCCAGCAACATCTGGCTGTGAATAAAACTGTGCGGGGTGCGCGGCAGGTAATGACGCAGGAGCGTCAACACCGCCGAGGCCGGCTTCAGGCCGCGGCGGTACTCGTCGATCAGCTGGGTCAGCTCGGCCTTTTCCTCTTTGCTCAAATAGCCCTTCAGGTGGCCCTGGCTGTGCATCAGGGCGTTGGTCTTGTCCTTGCGGCTGGCCATATGGGTGAGGATATCCATCATGTGCGCGCGCACCTCCAGCGCCAGTTCGGCGGGGTCGCGGCCCTTCGCGCCGGCCAGCAACCGCCCCAGTTCCCGGGTCTTGTCCTGGTGATGGGCCAGCAGCAGGTATTTGTAGGCGGTGAAGAATTCGATGATATGCGCCGGTCGCGGGTCTGCCTGCACGTAGCGGAACCAGGCGTCGTAGGCGAACACGCGGGTGAGGAAGTTCTCGCGGATCTCGTTGCTGTTCAGGCGCCCCACCTCCTCCATCGGCATATCCGGGAAGCGCTCGCGCAGGCGCTGGGCGTACACCCCCATGCCCTCGCTGTCGTGGCCGTGGCCGTTCGGCAGGTAGCGCCGTATGCCCTTGAGACCGCAGCTGGGGGAATTCTGCATAAAGATGTAGCCGCGCACCTGCTGCAGTTCGGGAACCACGCTGTCGGCGTAGGACCGCAGCGGCTCGGTGACATCGAGGCCGGAATCATCGACACCCAGCACCCGCACCTCCGCGTCGGCGGACGTATCGCTCTTGACCAGCCGGATCGGCTGGCGCGGCACCCCCATGCCAATGGCGACCTCGGGACACAGGGGCACATAGTCGAATACCCGGCCCAGCAACTGGGTGCACACCTTGCTGTGCTTGTGGCCGCCGTTGTAACGCACCGCGTCGCCCATGGCGCACTGGCTGATGCCCACGGGAATCTTTTCACTCAGCAATTCGATTTTCATCGCAAGGCACACTCTGCTTGTACACGTTGAAAGTTCTGTACAAGTTATAACCCCCAAAGCAGACTTGTACAATATTTTTTCCTGTACAACCAAGGCAAGCTGGCGCCACCCCGAGGCCGCCGGCGCCAGCGGCATTGTCCTGGCGCGGATAACCGCGCAGTCGCCCCGCTTGCGTCACAACGCGCCACCGCTAAAATGCCAGACCCCCCGAGAGCCACGGACACAGCCATGATTCCAGCACTGCGTGAAGTCGATCCGGTTCAGGCCCTGTACCTGCAGTTCCTGCAGGCCCTGCGCGACGCCGGATTCCGCGGCGACCTGAGCCCCACCTATGCGAGCCGCACGGTGCTGGCGACCGACAACTCCATCTATCAGGTACTGCCGCAGGCGGTGGTCTACCCCCGCGACAGCGCCGATTTGCAGCTGCTGGCGCAGCTGGCGGAGCAGGAGGAATTCCATCAGGTGGTGCTTTCGCCCCGCGGCGGCGGCACCGGCACCAATGGCCAGTCCCTCACCGACGGGCTGGTGGTGGATATCTCCCGGCATATGAACCGCATTCTCGAGATCAATGCCGACGAGCGCTGGGTGCGCGTGCAGGCCGGCGTGGTCAAGGACCAGCTCAACGCGGCGCTGGCGCCCCACGGGCTGTTTTTTGCCCCGGAACTCTCCACCAGCAACCGCGCCACCATCGGCGGCATGATCAATACCGACGCCTCCGGCCAGGGCTCCTGTGTTTACGGCAAGACCCGCGACCATGTGCTGGAGCTGTCCACCGTGCTGCTCGGCGGCGAGCTGTGGCATTCCGCGCCGATCAGCGATGACGAACTGGCGAGCGTCGCCGGGCGCGAGGACCGCGTCGGCCGCGTGCACCGCACCTGCGACCAGATCGCCCGCGACAACGCCGAGCTGATCGAGCGCCGCTTTCCCAAGCTCAACCGCTGCCTGACCGGCTATGACCTGGCCCATCTGCGCGAAAGCCCCAAAGACGACGGGGGCGATGCGGCACGGTTCAACCTCAACAGCGTCCTCTGCGGCTCCGAGGGCACACTGGGCTTTATCGCCGAGGCCAAGCTGAATGTGCTGCCGATTCCCAAGTGCGTGGCGCTGGTCAACCTCAAGTACGACAACTTCCAGGATGCCCTGCGCGACGCCAAGGACCTGATGGAAGCCGGTCCCACCTCCATCGAGACCGTGGACAGCAAGGTGCTGCAGCTGGCGATGGAAGACATCGTCTGGCACAGCGTGAGCGAATTCTTCCCCGCCGATGAACGCCCGGTGCGCGGCATCAATCTGGTGGAGTACACGGCGGAGTCCGAGGAGGCGCTGCAGGAGGCGCTGGGTCGCTTCACCGCCCATATCGACAGCGTGATAGGCCAGGCGGGCAAGAGCTTCGGCTACTCCATCGCCCGCGGCCACGGCGAGGTCAACCGCATCTGGGCCATGCGCAAGCGGGCGGTGGGGCTGCTCGGCAACGCCGAGGGGGAAAAGCGCCCCATCCCGTTCGTTGAGGACACCTGTGTGCCGCCGGAGCACCTGGCGGACTTTATCGCCGAGTTTCGCGCGGTACTGGACGAGGCCGGCCTCGCCTACGGCATGTTTGGCCACGTGGACGCGGGCGTGCTGCATGTGCGCCCGGCCATCGATATGAAAGACCCACAGCAGGCCGCCCTGATCCGCCCCATCACCGACCAGGTGGTGGCGCTGACGCAGAAATACAAAGGGCTGCTCTGGGGCGAACACGGCAAGGGGGTGCGCTCGGAATACGCGCCGGAATTCTTCGGCGAACTGTACCCGGAACTGCAGAAGATCAAAGCCGCCTTCGACCCGCGCAACCAGCTCAACCCGGGCAAGATCGCCACCCCCAGCCGCGCCTCCGGGCTGCTCAAGGTGGACACCGTGCCCACCCGCGGCGAGCGCGACCGGCAGATCCCGGTGCAGGTCTGGGACGGTTACAGCGAAGGGGTGCACTGCAACGGCAACGGCGCCTGCTTCAACTGGGACCCGGATTCCGCCATGTGCCCCTCCTACAAGGCCACCCGCGAGCGGATTCACTCCCCCAAGGGGCGCGCCTCGCTGATGCGGGAATGGCTGCGGCTGCTCTCCGCCCGCAATGTCGATCCGGTGGCCAGCAGCCAGAAATTCCGCGAGCGCTCCTTCTTTGTCGGCCTGCCCGGGCGCATCAAGAACTCTCTCGCCAAGGCCCGTGGCGAGTACGACTTCAACCACGAAGTGAACGATGCCATGCAGGGCTGCCTGGGCTGCAAGTCCTGCGTGGGACAGTGCCCGATCAAGGTGGATGTGCCGGAATTCCGCGCCAAGTTCCTGGAGCTGTATTACAGCCGCTACCTGCGCCCGCTGAAGGACTACTTCGTCGGCGCCCTCGAATTTGTCATGCCCCACTTGTCGCGGGCACCACAGCTGTACAACTGGCCACTGAAATTGGCGCCGGTGCGCTGGCTGCTGGAGAAGGGCCTCGGCCTCGCCGACAGCCCGGAGCTGTCGCGCAAAAGCCTGCGCAGCGAAATGGAACAGCTGGGCGTACCCCTGGCCCAGCCCGCCTGCCTGGCGGCACTGGGTCCGCAACAGCGCAGCCGCGCGGTGATCATCGTGCAGGACGCCTTCACCAGTTATTTCGACGCCCAGGTGGTGGCCGACGCCCTGCGCCTGCTCAAACAGCTGGACTTCTACCCACTGGTGGCGCCCTTCCGCGCCAACGGCAAGCCCCTGCACGTGCACGGCTTCCTCGGACCATTCCGGCGGGTGGCGGAGACCAACAGTGAAATGCTGCGGGAGCTGGCGGCCAGCGGAATCCCACTGGTGGGCATCGACCCCTCCATGACCCTCACTTACCGGGCCGAATACCGCAAGGTACTGGCGGAGGGCGCCCCCAACGTCTTGCTGCTGCAGGAGTGGCTGGCCAGCCAGCGCGAACACCTGGAGCGGCAGCGCGGGCGGGTGCGCCCCGGCAGTTTCCGCCTGCTGCCCCACTGCAGCGAGCAGACCAATGCCACCGCCTCCCTCAAGGACTGGCGCACGGTGTTTGAAGGGCTTGGCCTGGAGCTGCAGACGGAAGCCCTCGGCTGCTGCGGCATGGCCGGCACCTATGGCCATGAAACCGCCCACCGGGAAACCTCGCGCACCATCTTCCAGCAGTCCTGGGCGCCACGGCTTGAAGGCGACAACCAATGGACCCTGGCCAGCGGTTACTCCTGCCGCTGCCAGAGCGAGCGCTTTGCGGGTGTGAGCCTGCGCCATCCCCTGCAGGGATTGCTGGCACAAATGGCTGATTAGCAGTTTACTGAGTGATATGTCCACGGGGTGCCGGACAACCGCGCCCCGCTGTGCCACCCGGTAATCCGTTAAGCGCCATGCCAGACTGCTCACAAAAAAATCGCCCAGAGCCAAACCGCTCGAAGCCCGCCGCCCCCCCGAGCCTGCCGAGTCGCCTCGGCCGGTTGCTGCTGTGCGCCGCCCTGCTCGCCCCCGCCATTGCGGCTGCCGGGTCGACACCGGAGCTGGTGGCGGAGGCGGAAGCGCTGGCGCTTGAGGGGGATTACAGCGCCGCACTGCCCCTCTATGAGCAGGCCATCGCCTCGCTGGCCGGGCAACCCAAAGCCCAGCACAACCTGCGCTACCGCTACGGTATCGTGCTCAGCGCCCTCGGCGGCGAGCTGCGCCCTGACCTCTACCCGCTGGCCCGGGCCCAGTTCGAATCGGTACTCGACTTCCTCGCCAGCGGCCAGTCGCTGACACACTCCCCGGCCCGTGTGCGCTCGGCGCTGGCGCACACCTATCACCAGCAGGCCGCCAGCGCGGAGGCGGGCCAGCAGGTGGAGCTGCTGCGCAGCGCCTACTTCCTCTACCGCGGCGCCGTACCCGAGCTGGCCAGCCAGGCGGAGTGGCACAACCTCGCCATCACCTACTTCAACCTCGGGCAGGTCTGCGAATGGCAGGGCAACCTGG
This sequence comes from Microbulbifer aestuariivivens, assembly GCF_039545115.1. Taxonomy (NCBI): domain Bacteria; kingdom Pseudomonadati; phylum Pseudomonadota; class Gammaproteobacteria; order Cellvibrionales; family Microbulbiferaceae; genus Microbulbifer; species Microbulbifer aestuariivivens. The sequence goes on from NZ_BAABRT010000004.1 coordinate 63,188, forward strand.
CGGAGGCCGTCGATTGGCTGGAGAAGGCCGTGGCGCTGGACCGGCAGCACGGCTTTGCCGACCTGGAGCAGGACAGCGCCTACCTGCTGGCCCTGCGCGAGCAGCTGAACCCCTCGGCCCACGCCACCACCACCGCGCTCTGAGCCCGGCCTCAGCCAGCTCCGCGCCTCCCCGCGCCCGTATGCACCCCGTGCCCCAGGCCGCCGTTCAAGCGGTGGTAGCGAGTTGCAGGGCGCCAACGACGGTACTGACAAGGGGTAGTCACCACGTCGATAAACGGCAATGACACCGCTGGCACCCGCACATCTTCGGCAAACCTCGGATTTCCCGGCCCATAGCCGCGCCCTCAGGCAGTGCGCAACCGGCCGGTCCCAAATAATTTGTGAGAATTTTTTACTTTTTGCGGGGCGGTTAGAAACGAAATTCCCGGCTGGATGGCCTTCCCCTTAGAAAGACATCGCTGTCACGGTGATCGAATAACGATGGATTTCGTTGCCTCAAACACCGACATTCGCTGAAGGTTTATCAGCCATGGCGAAATTTTAAGGAACAATATTCCCAAGATAATCCACATAACGGGATGGCTTACCATTCCCAATCGAAAAAACGCGGATTCGTGCGGCCCCAAAAGCCCTGTGCAGAAAATATTTGATAAGCCCGAACCGCCCCGTAATATAGCGCCACCTGTTTAAATACTGACCAGTTATTTCCAAAAGTACTTGGAATCCCCACAGGCACCACTTGGCTTGTGACCGTTTGGATCTCGGAGGTATCGAGACATGATGAAACAGACTTTGCGCAATTGGGTATTTTTTGTAACTGCCGTGCTAGCGGCCACCTTCAGCCTCGGCGCGTCCGCCGCCGCCGAAAAAACCATGACCGTTGACGCAACCGCCTACAACTCTGTGCCCGGCCAGACCGATAGCGACCCCTGGGTAGCGGCATGGAACAATCGCCTGCGCCCCGGCGACAAGGTCATCGCGGTATCCCGCGACCTGGAAAAGCACGGCCTGACCAACGGCGCCAAAGTAAAGATTGAAGGCCTGCCCGGCACCTACACCGTGCGCGACCGCATGAACAAGCGCTTTAAGAACCGCATCGATGTATGGATGGAAAAAGACATCAAGAAAGCCCGCAAGTGGGGCAAGAAAAAGCTGAAGATCGCCTTCAAACCGGTCAAATAGCCGGCAGGAAAACAGTGAACCAACAAGGGGAATAACCCTAAGAAACTGCGGTACACCGCAGTCTGAGCGCCCCGCCTGCGAGCGGGGCTTTTTTTGCCCAACCACTCACGGCTTGTATCCCCCCGCACCCCGCATACCCACTTTCTTCTGCCCATAGCCGCGCTCCTGCGCCCTGGCATGCCGCACCGTCGAAGCCACGCCGGGGCGGCCTGAGCTCAGGTCCGGCTCAAATGCCGGCGGGAAAACGGGAAAGCGCGGTATATGGATTGGTGAAGCAGAAGGTGGGTGGGAGTCATGGAGCGCAGAGGCGTCTGGAACTGGAAGTGCTGGTAGGTGCTGGCAGGTGCTGATAGGTGCTGATAGGTGGAGAGAAAAGCGGAGAAGCGCTAAAGCGCAAATCCGGCACAGGCACCGCCATCGGCGAGCACAGGGTCGCTGCTTGCGATTTCTGGGGTTTAAATTCCAGGGCTTGCTGCCTGGGACTCGCGGCTTTGCACCTAAGCTCGGAATGTTCCGTGTCGGGGTTTCTCGAGGTCTTGCCCGAGACTTTTTCAGAAGTTTCCCGAAGCGTTCAGGGGTTTTCCCGAAGCGTTTCCGGGGCTATCCATTTGTGCGGTTTCAATTTCTGGGCTTGCGATACCGGGGTTTTCCGTACACCAGCGCCAGCCGGTAGCGCTTAAGTTGGGCCGCGAAAACACAAAATCCTTAGTGTTTTCACTCGGCCCGCGATTGGGTAGTGCGCTGTCACACTGTCGCGATTCCCTTCACTCTTTAACCATAGCAGGCCTGCCTGGAAGCGTTGCGCCACGCAGCGCAATCGGCGCGGGATTGGCCGTAGAGAAAAAAGAAAACCGCGTTAGGGCTGCCAGCGCCGCATTCGGCTTCTCAGTCTTCTTCCACTGGGCCGACAAAAGCCTCGACGCCCTCGTCGCGCAGGGCGTCCAGCGCTTCTTCCAGGGCTTCCTCCTCGGTTGCGAAGGAATCCTCCCACAGGGTGGAGTTGTCCCCCTCGTCGACGATTTCCAGCAGCCAGCCGCCATCGCCGTCCTCGTAAATATCGATCTGGACGGTGTGCTCACCTTCCCGGTAAGACCGGCTCAGGGGGGACTCTTTGGGTTCGTAGGAATCATCCATTGCAACAGCCTCGCTGCGGGGGGGGGGAAGGAAAGTTGACGCCACTTTGACAACTTGCAGCGCCCCGGTCAACAACCAGTGGCGGCCCATCCAATGTACGACAAAGGCCGCCTATTGGGATAGAATGCGCGGCCATTTTCACCCCCCGGCCAGTGGGCGGGGAACCCGTTTGCTCCGGATTTACGCTCCGGCCCGCAAGAGGCAAAACCATGAACTCCATCGTCGTCTGCGCGCTCTACAAGTTCGTCACCCTGGACGATTTTGAATCCCTGCGCGATCCCATTCTCAACACAATGCTGGAAAACCAGGTCCGCGGCACGCTGCTGCTGGCCAAAGAGGGGATCAACGGCACCGTAGCCGGCTCCCGCGAGGGCATAGACGCCCTGCTCGCCCACCTGAAATCCGACCCGCGCCTGGCGTCGCTGGATTACAAGGAGTCCTTCACCGAGGACATGCCCTTCCTGCGCAGCAAGGTAAAACTCAAGCGTGAGATCGTCACCATGGGCGTCGAGGGTATCGACCCGCGCCGCACCGTTGGCACCTACGTCAAGCCCTCGGACTGGAACGCACTGATCAGCGACCCGGAAGTGCTGGTGATCGATACACGCAACGATTACGAGTACCAGGTGGGCACCTTCGAAAACGCCGTCAACCCCAAGACCGAGTCCTTCCGCGAGTTCCCCGACTATGTGAAGGAACACCTGGACCCGGCAAAGCACAAGAAGGTGGCGATGTTCTGCACCGGCGGCATTCGCTGTGAAAAATCCACCGCCTATCTCAAGGAGCAGGGCTTCGACGAGGTCTACCACCTGCAGGGCGGTATTCTGAAATACCTGGAAGACGTGCCCAAGGAAGAAACCCTGTGGAAGGGCGAGTGTTTCGTCTTCGACGACCGCGTCACCGTCAACCACGATCTGCAGCGGGGTATTTACCAGCAGTGCAATGCCTGCCGCATGCCGGTGACCGCAGAAGAGATGCAATCAGAAAAGTTCGAACAGGGCGTGAGCTGCCCGCACTGTTTTGACCGGGTTTCCGAGGCGGACCGCGCCCGCTACCGCGAGCGCGAAAAGCAGATCCAGCTGGCCAAACAGCGCGGCGAGCAGCATATCGGCCAGGATGCCCGCCAGATCACCGCCGCGCGCCGCCAGGAGAAATATGCCCAGCGGCGCCAGCAGGCGGAACTGGACCGGGCGCGGGCCGGGGACTCCTGATCGGCCCGGTGGCGGGATGAACCGCCGCCGGCTCTTGTTCCGGGACCGCACTCAACCGCTCGACCCCGGCGGCTAGCTGCGGATCTATTCATTACCGCCCTAGCCTTTGCGGTCCTAGCGACCGCGGCCCAAACGGTAATACCAGAGTGCCAGCGGCAGCAGGATCAGGTTCATCAGGGTGTTGAGGTTCCAGCCGATGGTGCCCAGATGCACAGGGGTGGCCACCGCGTGGTGGCCGCTGCCGGTGGTCGCGGCGGGCAGCCAATAGCTCATCATCACACCGGTAATAAACACCGCCACCATCAGCCGCAGCACCAGGCTGCGGGCCGGGCCGGCACCGTAATAGCGGCGATACACATGCTGCATCGGAATCGTCAGCAGGTCCGAGAGGATAAAAGCCAGCACCGCCCCAAACGACAGCCCGCCGTGCCACAGGGCGGCGGCGATGGCCAGATTGCCGATGGAACAGACGTAGGCGATGATGGCTAGGAAGATCCCCAGCGCCACCTCCAGCATCGCCCACCACAGCGGCAGCTCGCCACTGGGCGGCGCCGGCACCAGCGACTGCCATAGGCCGGCGGGCACCCAGGCGATCACCAGCGCCGACACCACGATGCCGATGGTCACGTCGCGCCCGATCATGCGGATATCCATAACGAAATAACGGGCCGAGCGTCGCAGCCGCTCGCTTTTCTGCACGGGCTTATTCAGCTTGGCCCCGCAGTGCATCTCGCCACTCTTGCCGCTCTCGCCATGCTTGCCGCTGCCCTCCGCCGCGCTTTTCTCAGCGCCGCTGCCCATATTGGCACCGCAGCGCATTTCCCCGCTTTTACTACTGCCCGTATTGCCGCCGCCCATATTGGCGCCGCACTGCATTTCTCCGCCTTTACCGCTGTCCATGCCCTCCATGCCCTCCATCCCGCAGGAGGCGGCATTCACGTCCTCGCTTTCCGCCGCCAGCCGCTGACGCAGGGCGGCCTCCTGCTTCTTGGGGTAAAAGCGAAACAGCAGCGCCACCAGTACCACCAGCACCAGGCCGCCGAGAATCTCACCCCACAGAAACTGCCAGCCCAGCAGGGCCACCATCACGATGAACATCTCGAGGATCAGATTGGTGCTGGCGGCCATAAAGGCCAGGGTGTTACTCATGCTGGCGCCCTTGCTCAGCAGCGTTTTCGACAGGGACGCCGCCACATAGGAGCAGGAGGAGGAGAACATGCCGAGCAGGGTGGCCAGCGCCACCGAGCGCGGGCGGGTGCGCCCGAGATGGCTCGACACCTTGTCGGCGGGCATCCAGTCGCGGATCAGGGAGGAGACCATCAACCCCAGCGCCAGAGGCCAGAACATCTGCCAGACCATCCCCAGCAGGGAATGCAAGCCGCTAACCACAGCATTTTCCAACATGGCGGGGCCTCGCTCAGCCGCAACGGTTAGCATCAAGCATAGATGGCGCTGCACACGGGGAGGCATCGCATTAGCCGCGGAGCCTGGAGCCGAGCGAGAAAAGCACGACCCCAAGGAGCAGCAGTTAAAACCAATGGGATGATATTAACGATCGACAGAGCGGGGGCAGCGGTGAATGCAAGCGCGGCAGCGCTCTGCGGCGGGGATACTGGCCGCCAACTGCGGCGGCCAGTGATGAGTCGCTACGGCGCTATTTTTACCGCGGCATTTACAGGCCGGATTTTTATGGAGGAGGTTTGCAGGCCGCCGGATCGGCGGCCCCGGTATCGGCCAACTTGTGTATCGGCCAACTTGAGCATTGGCCGACTTGAGTATCGGTCAAGTTCGGTCGCTGCCGGCTTAGGTATCAGCCACTGGCTGTCAGCACACCGGGGGATCAGCCGACTTCGATCTCCGGCCCGGCGCCGTCTTCCGCGCTGAGCCAGATCTCCGCCGCCGCCCGCCGCGCGATCTCGCCGTAGCTCTGGGCGATTGCACTATTTGGCTCCGCGATCACGCTGGGCAGGCCGCGATCGGTGCCCTCGCGGATCGCCATCGCCAGCGGCAGTCGCCCGAGCAGGCCGGTGTCGTAGTCAGCGGCGATCTTCTCGCCACCACCACTGCCGAACACCGCTTCGCTGTGGCCGCAATGGCTGCAGGTATGCAGGGCCATATTTTCCACGATCCCCAACACCGGCACCGATACCTTGCGGAACATCTCCACGCCCTTGATGGCGTCCACCAGCGCCAGATCCTGGGGGGTGGTGACAATCACGGCACCAGCCAGGTGGGCCTTCTGCGCCAGGGTCAGCTGGATGTCGCCGGTGCCCGGCGGCATATCCACGATCAGGTAGTCCAGCTCATCGCCGTCGTCACACCACAGGGTCTGGGTCAGAATCTGGTTGAGGGCGCCGCTGGCCATGGGCCCGCGCCACACCGCCGGGGTATCCTCGGTGAGCAGATAGCCGAGGGACATGGTCTTGAGACCGTGGGCCTGCACCGGCAGGAAGAGCTTGTTGTCGCGCACTTGCGGCCGCACCCCCTCGGTGCCCAGCATGGTGGGCAGGCTGGGACCGTAGATATCCGCATCCAGCAGGCCGACACTGGCGCCCTCCGCCGCCAGCGCCAGCGCCAGGTTGACAGCGGTAGTGGACTTGCCCACGCCGCCCTTGCCGGATGCCACGGCAACGATATTTTTCACCCCGCGCAGAGGCTCCGGCACATCGCCCCCCTCGGTGGCGGGTATCTCGAAGAACAGCTCGAACTGCAGGTCCGCCTCGCCCAGTGGGCCGCCGCGCAGTATGGGCATGCAGGCCTCGCGGATGCGCTCGCGCCAGTCATCCTCCTGACTGGCACAGGGGTAACCGAGGGTAATCCCCACCAGCACGGTGCCGTCCTCGTAGCCCACCTCGATATCCGCATCCAGCTCATCGAGGATGCGACCGGTGGCATGATCGTGCAGGCCGCCGAGGCACTCCGCCAGCCGCTCCAGCTCCACCTGCGCCCCTGCGGGCAGCTCGCCGTGGTTATGCTCGTGTTCGCTCAAGACACTGTCCCCTGTATCGCTGTCAGTAAATTGCGCGTGCATTGTGCGCGATGGCCCCGGCCAACGCCAGAGCCGCCCCGCGGGTGCCGCCGAGCCCGCATATCTGCTATATTCGCCGGTCTTTTTACCGGGCCGCGCAGCGCGGCCGCAAACTGTCTGTGATGGAAAAATCGATGTCCGAATCGCGCCTCCAAGCCCGCAAAATCCTCGTGACCAGTGCCCTGCCCTACGCCAATGGCTCACTGCACCTGGGGCACATCCTGGAATACATCCAGACCGACATCTGGGCGCGCTTCCAGCGCGCCCGCGGCCACCACTGCCTGTATATGTGCGCCGACGACGCCCACGGCACCGCCATCATGCTGAAAGCCGAGCAGCTTGGCCTGACCCCGGAGCAGCACATCGCCAATATGCAGGCGGAGCATGAGCGCGACTTCAGCGACTTCCTGATCGGCGTGGACAACTATCACTCCACCCACTCGGAAGAGAACCGCGAACTGTCCTCGATGATCTACAAGCGCCTGCGGGACAACGGTCATATCGCCTCGCGCACCATCACCCAGGCGTTCGACCCGGAAAAAGAACTGTTTCTCGCCGACCGCTATATCAAGGGTACCTGCCCGCGCTGCAAAACGCCGGACCAGTATGGCGATAACTGCGAGGCCTGTGGCGCCACCTACAGCCCCACCGAGCTGATTGACCCGGTCTCCGTGATCTCCGGGGCGACACCGGTGGAAAAGGAGTCCGAGCACTTCTTCTTCACCCTGCCGCAGTTCACCGACTTCCTGAAAGCGTGGACCCGCTCGGGCACACTGCAGAACGAGGTGGCCAACAAGCTGTCCGAGTGGCTGGACGAGGGCCTGCAGGAGTGGGACATCTCCCGCGACGCACCCTACTTCGGCTTTGAGATTCCCGACGCCCCGGGGAAATATTTTTACGTGTGGCTGGATGCCCCCATCGGCTATATGGCCAGCCTCAAGAACTACTGCGACCAGAAGGGTCTCGACTGGCTCGATTACTGGAAAAAAGACAGCGACGCCGAGGTGTATCACTTTATCGGCAAGGACATCGTCAACTTCCACGCCCTGTTCTGGCCGGCCATGCTCGACTCCGCCGACTACCGCACCCCCACCAAGGTGTGCGTGCACGGCTTCCTCACGGTCAACGGCAAGAAAATGTCGAAAAGCCGCGGCACCTTCATCAACGCGCGCAATTACCTCGACCACCTGCACCCGGAATACCTGCGCTACTACTTCGCCGCCAAGCTGGGCGGCAGCGTGGACGACCTGGACCTGAACCTGGAGGACTTCATCGCCAAGGTGAACTCCGACCTGGTGGGCAAGGTGGTCAATATCGCCTCGCGCACCGCCAAGTTTGTCAGCAAGTCCGGCGGCGTACTGGCCGCGCAACTCGCCGATGAAGCCCTGTGGAACCAGTTTGTCGAAGCCGCGCCGCGTATCGCCGACTTTTACGAGAGCCGCGAATACGCCCGCGCCATGCGCGAGATCATGGCGCTGGCGGACGCCGCCAATGCCTGGATCGCCGACAAGGCACCCTGGTCCCTGGCCAAGGAAGCCGGCCGCGAAGACGAAGTGCTGGCGATCTGCTCCCAGGGCGTCAACATGTTCCGCGCCCTGATCACCTGGCTGGCGCCGGTACTGCCGGAAACCGCGCAAAAAGCCGAGGCGTTCCTCGGCGCCGAGCTGGACTGGCACAGTGCCACCACACCGCTGGCCGGCCACAGCATCAACAAGTTCAAGCCGCTGATGCAGCGGGTTGAACAGCCCCAGGTGGATGCGATTCTGGAGTCCGCCAGGGAATCCCTGGCCCAGCTGCAGGCGGAAGCCGCCGGCGCGCAGCAATCCGGCCCGCTGGCCGACGACCCCATCGCCGACGAGATTCAGTTTGATGATTTCGCCAAGGTGGACCTGCGCATCGCGCTGATCGCCAACGCGGAACATGTGGAAGGCGCCGGTAAACTGCTGAAGCTGACTCTGGACCTCGGCGGCGAAACCCGCCAGGTATTTGCCGGCATCAAGAGTGCTTACAGTCCGCAAGACCTGATCGGCAAGCACACCGTGATGGTGGCCAACCTGGCGCCGCGCAAAATGCGCTTCGGCGTCTCCGAGGGAATGGTACTGGCGGCGGGCCCCGGCGGTAAGGACCTGTGGATTCTCGAACCGCACGCCGGCGCCCAGCCCGGCATGCGGGTGATGTAACCGCCCCGGCATTGATGAAGCAGTCACCAAACGGCCGTTAACAGCGCATCGTCAGCGCACAGTTAGAAAGGCAGTTAAGCGTGGCCTCTTAACCGCAGCCAGTAAGAAATGGATACGGAAGAATAGGCCGTAAAGGGTGAACACCACGTTCACCCTTTTCTTTTTCTGCCACCAGCGGTGGATCACGCTACCATCTGCATAAACCATTAGGCGGCATAAACGACTGGGAGATGGCGATAATGCGCGGTGTTTTTCTCGATACCATGACCATGAAACTGGAGGAACTCGACACCTCGGCACTGGAATCGAGTCTCGAGCAGTGGGACTTCTTTCCAACCACGGCACCCGCACAGGTAGCCGAGCGGATCGCCGCAGCCGATGTGGTGATCACCAACAAGGTGGTGCTGGACCGCGCGCTGATCGAGGGCGCCGGCAATCTCAAGCTCATCTGCATCTGTGCCACCGGCACCAACAATATCGACCTGGACGCCGCCCGCGAGCGCAATATCCCGGTGCGCAATGTGCAGGGTTATGCCGGCGCCTCGGTGCCCCAGCACACCCTGGCACTGATACTGGCGCTGGCCACCCGGCTGCACGAGTACGACCGCGATGTGAAAGCGGGGCGCTGGAGCCAGTCGCCGATATTCTGCATGCTGGATTACCCGGTGATGGAACTGGCGGGTAAGACCCTCGGCATCATCGGCTACGGAAACCTCGGCCGCAGAACCGCGGAGCTGGGTAAGGCGCTGGGCATGAACCTGCTGGTGGCGGAATCCTTCACCGGTGAAAAGCGGCAAGGCCGTGTGCCCCTCAAGCAGCTGCTGGCCGAGGCCGATGTCGTCAGCCTGCACTGCCCCCTGACGGAGGAGACCGACCAGCTGGTGAACCGGGATTTTCTCGTCGCCATGAAGCCCGGCGCGCTGCTGATCAATACCGCCCGCGGCGGGCTCGTGGACGAGCCGGCCCTGGCGGCGGCGCTGCGCAGCGGTGCCCTTGGCGGCGCCGGTCTCGATGTGCTCAGTGCCGAGCCTCCGCCGGCGAATCACCCGCTGCTGGCTGACGACATCCCCAATCTGATTATCACCCCGCACACCGCCTGGATCAGCCGTGAAAGCCGCCAGCGGCTGCTAAACGGCGTGATCGACAATATCCGCCAATGGCGTTCCGCGAACGACTGAGCAAGTGGTGGAGCAAGTCGTGGAGCAAGCGGTGGAGTAGATGGTGCAGCAAGGAGCTAGGTGAGGCACTGACGCAGCCGCTCACCCAGCAGCCAATCTCCTCAACACTCCCGGACGCACCGGGCGCGAATATCGTCAATGGCTGAGCGGCAGAGTGGATTTCTCCCCCGCCCGGCCGACATTCACTTTCAGCGTGCGCCCCTTCTTTGCGGACTGTCCCGGGCTTACCAGTGCTTCCAGCGTCGTTACACCACATCCAGCCGCAACCCGCCACCGGCCCATAACCCGCGTTCAGCACATAGCACATAGCACATAGCACACAGCACACAGCACACAGCACACAGCACACAGCACACAGCACACAGCACACAGCACATTTTGCCCCGCTTCTTCCCGAGTGGCAGATTCAATCTGTCAACGCTGTCAACGTATCGACTTACCAACAAAAGCAACCCCATCATCCCTGCCGCCCCTGCCGCCCCTGCCGCCCCTGCCGCCCCTGCCGCTAGCGTGCAGAATTTCGTGGGATTGCCGCGCCGCGACTCTACCCTTCTCCCACAATCGCAATTCCGTGCAGGAGTTTTCTATGGCCAGCGCCAAGCCCACATACACAACCGAACCCAATAGCGCGCCCAATACCGCTTCCAGCCGCGAAAAGCTGCAGCAGGCTTACAACCTGGCTGGCGAAGCCGCTGCGGACACCGCCTCGCAGCTTAAGAACAAAGCCCGCTCTTCGGTCAAGCGCGGCAAGGACCACGCCACGGATATGGAACAGCGCCTCGAGGAATCCATCAAAAAACACCCCCTGGTCAGCGTCGGCTGCGCCTTCGCCGCCGGCTGGTTGATATCCAAACTCTTGAAGTAATCGCTGGCCCCTGTGTGCACCGGGTGCGCGGGTCCGACTGAGCAGCGGCAAGACGGAAAATACCCCAGGACCCAGCGCCATCAGCGGCGGCTGAAATGGGGTTTTGTGTTAGCGGTTTTGTGTTATCGGTTCTTTGCCAGCTCTTTCCGCCTGCTCTTTCCGCCAGCACTTACAGCCAGGTTTTGCAGCCAGCTTCTGTAACTGACGGTTACAGCGGTTTTTGCCACTCCAAAAAATGTACCTCAGCTGATGGGCAAGCAGATGGGTGACGAGATGAGCGACCCAAAAAAGAAAGGAAAAAATGAAGGAAAAGAGGAAGGAAAAGAGGAGATAAGGCAGCAAGGAAAAACAGCGGCCAAGGCGGGTGAAAAAAAGCACGGGGAAGAGGCAGAAAATCCGGGTGAAAATCAATCCGCCCCTTATGCTAAACCTGCCGCCGCGGAACTGAACTCAGAACCAGCGCCTGCTTCGGAATACGCAGGGGGCGATGACAAGGTCACAGGCCGCACCACTGCCAACACCACAGACCACACCACAGACCACACCGCAGAAAAGAGCACCGAGAACGCCTCTAACGCAACTCACGCCAGCCTGGCCAGGGCGGAGGCGGCGCTGACGCTGCTGGCCGCCTGGAGCGGCAACCTGCAGACCCTGATAAGGCTGGAGCTCGAGCGAACGCTGGTGGCGGGCAAGCGCATTGTCGCGCTCGGCCTGGTGCTGTTACCACTGGTGATCGCGCTGATTCTCAGCGCCTGTGCCGGCGCGGGACTTCTGGGGTACTACTTTTCCCAGTCTATTTATCTGGGCTTTTCCGTGTTCTTGCTGGCCCAGTTGTGCGTGATTGTCTCTATCGTGCTGTATCAATCCCGTTTGCAGAAACTGCTGGGCTTTAGCCAGACCCGACAGCAGGTAATGGAGGCCATCAACGATGTCCGTGCAACATTTAAATAGGCGCATCGACGCCTGCAGCAAAGCCATGGACTGCCAGCGCCACGACCTTCTCGTGCTGCTGCGCCAACAACGGCAGAGTGTTCGCCAGCAACTTGCCGGCGCGCCGCTGCCGGTTATTTTTCCTGTGGCATTGGGTGTCGCACTGGTAAGCGGCTTCCTGATGGAGCGTCTGTTTCATTACCCCAGTTCATCGCAATTGATCCGGCTGGCAATTGCCTTGCGGGGTTTTTGATCGGCCACTTCATCTCGCAGGGAAGAATCGTTTTTTGGCATTGCTTGTCTCACCTGTCCGGCAGCAATCACTAAACTCCCCTCAGCAATGGCAAAGCCAGCCGTTCGGCCATTGGCATACCGTTCACGCCAATCCAGGATTTACAACTCCAGGATTTACCACTGGATTTATAAGAGGTTCTCAAATGGAGGCGCCGATCGCCCACCGGAGCGCAGACCGCACCAGCCCCCAAACCACTACGCACTCATTTCACACCCACACATTTCCACAGGTCGGCAATGACCGAGAGTCGGCCCGGGCGCTGCTGGAGTGCTGGAGCACAACACGGGACAGCGACGCACCGGGCTCCATTGATAGCGATGCCAGCTTCTTCCTGCCATTTCTCAGCGCCCGCGAGGGTGAGCACCACCCCAATGTGGTGCTCTGGCGCCAGGGCCAGCAGGCCGCGGGCATTCTCGTGGGCCGGCGCAGTTTCGAGCGGCCGCGGCTGTCGATCGGGCCGTTCAAAGTACCTATGCCCCGGCTGCGTACACTGGAGATCGCCTATGGCGGGCTGGAAGCGGCCAGCGCAGAAGTGGCCAGCCTGCAGGCGGACTACCTGCGCGAACTGCTGCAAACCAAGGCGGTGGACTGTATCTCCGTGCATCACCTGCCACTGGCAAGCGAGATCGGCAGCGCGCTTTACGGGGGCCTGCGCGAGCCCGGTGACGGCAACCCCCTGGTGGCGGGCCAGTGGTTTGCGGAGTTGACCGATGCCGAGGGCAAAGCCCTGGTCAGCAACTCCGCCAAAACCCGCAGCTCCTTCCGCCGCAAGGACCGCAAACTGGAACAGGCTTTCGGTGGCGCGGTGGAAATCCACGAGTGCCGGCGGCCGGCCGAGGTGGGCGCCTTTATCGAGGCTGCCGCCGACATCGGCGGGCGCAGCTACCAGGGGAAAATTGGCGTCGGGGTGCAGAGCACCCACCACTGGCACACGGTGCTGCGCATACTGGCCGCTAACGGCTACCTGCGCGGCTACCTTCTCAAAGCCGCGGGTAAGCCCGTCGCCTACGCGGTGGGCCCGGCCAAGGGCAACACTTTTACCCTCATGGCCACCTCTTTCCTGCCTGAATACCGTCAGCAGGCACCGGGTGCCTATCTGATCCGCCGCATGATCGAGCGCCTGCAGGCGGAGGGATTGCGCTGGCTCGATTTCGGTTTCGGCGATGCCCCCTACAAGGAACTCCACGGCACCTGGCGCCGGGAGATCGCCACGCTGCACCTCTACAGCCATACACCGGCGGCCCGTGTGGCCCGCGCTCTCGATGCTTTGGTCAAGGGAGTTGATCGCGGCAGTCGTCGCATCCTGCAGCGGACGGGTTTGTATGGCCGCGCGCGTAAACTGCTGCTGCGCGGCGACTAAGCTATCCGCTCGGCGCGCAAGGTTTCCGCTCAGCCTTTCCGTTGCGAATACGCTGCATTACAGTGGTGACCTCCGGCTCCCGAAGAGCCCGCAGTAGCGGAATCCGCGATGACTCACCCCCCCAGCCCCGGATTAGCTCCACCCCCGACACAGGCCCAGCGCCGCTCATCCGCCCTCGCGCCGCAGCGGGCTGCGGCGCTTCTTTCGGATTTTATGCGCCGGCACCCGCGCCTGATATTGCTGACCGGTGCCGGGGTGAGCACCGACTCCGGCATCCCCGATTACCGGGACGAAGACGGCGCCTGGAAGCGCAAACAGCCGGTGCAGCATCAGGATTTCATGAGCAGCCTCGACACCCGCCGGCGCTACTGGGGCCGCAGCCTGATCGGCTGGCCGCTGATCCGGCTCTCCCAACCCAACCCGGCCCACCATCACCTGGCGGAGCTGGAACGGCGGGGGCGGGTAGAACTGCTGGTGACCCAGAATGTCGACCGCCTGCACCAGCGCGCCGGCAGCGAATCGGTCATCGACCTGCATGGCCGCGCCGACCGGATTCGCTGTATGGATTGCGACTACCACTGTGACCGCCAACAGGTGCACGAGCAGTGTTTCGACCTGAACCCGGCCTTCCGACAGTACCGGGCCACGGTGGCGCCGGACGGCGATGCCGACCTGGATGTGGACTTCAGCGATTTCCGCGTGTTCGACTGCCCCCGCTGCGGCGGTATCCTGAAGCCGGATGTGGTGTTCTTCGGTGACAGCGTGCCCGCCGGGCGGGTGCAGGCGGCGCTGCGCGCCTGCGATGGCCTGCTGGTGGTGGGATCATCGCTGATGGTGTATTCCGGCTTTCGCTTCTGCCGACTTGCGCGGGAGTGGGGCAAGCCCATCGCGGCCCTGAACCTGGGCCGCACGCGCGCCGACGACCTGCTGCAGCTGAAGCTCGACGCGCGTATCGGCGAGACACTGGCCGTCACACTGCAGCAGCTACGCTAGCCGGGTCCTCGCCCGCTCAGCTCAACCTAAGCGGCTTAACCCGCCGCCAGGAAACGCCCGAAGCCGAACTCCCGGCCCAGCTGCGGCGGTATCTGCTCATCGCGGATCGCCACGCGACCGTTAATGAGCACATACTTGACGATGCCCGGGTTGCGATTCACCAGCCGCTCAAGGCCGAAATTCTCCATCTCCGCCCAGTGCACCTGCTCCAGATCCTGGGCAAAACCGCGCGGATCGAGTACCACCAGATCCGCGCGATCCCCCTCGCGAATCCTGCCCGCCTCGATACCGAACCAGTCCGCCTGATCCCCGGTCAGGCGCCACACCGCCTGCTCCATGGTCATGATGGGGCGCCCCTCGTCAATGGACTCCTGCACCAGTTTCAGCAGCCGCAGGGGCAGGTTGTAGAAAGCCATGTTGCGGATATGGGCACCGGCATCGCTGAATGTAATCAGGGCATTGCGGTCGCTCACCAACTTGCGCAGTACCTGTTTGCGGTGGTTGCCGACGGTGGTGTACCAGCGCAGCCTGGTGCCGTATTCCACCACCAGGTCGAGGAACAGGTCCACCACGTGGATGCCACGTTCCGCGGCCACCTCGGCAAAGTTTTTGCCCACCAGTGTTTTGTCGGGGCAGTCGACAATCTCGGCATCGCCGAAGTCCCGCTGCCAGACCCGCGGACTGAGCTTTTCGCCATAGTAGCGGCGGAATTCCCGCCGGTACTGCTCATCCTGCAGTAACTGATTGCGCTCGACCGCGTTCTTCAGATCCAGCGCCATTTCCCCGGCCCCGAATTCCTCGAAGAACACCACGTCGATGCCATCGGCATACACCGTGAATGGCGTCGGCAATACCTGCCAGCGGAAACTGCCGCGCAGTGCGTTGGTCAGGTTGGAGGCGAGACGGGTGAGCAGGTTCAGGTAGCCGCTGCCTTTCAGGTCCATCTGGCTGATCAGGGTGGTTTTCAGCGGGCGCCGCAGCCAGCCGATACACTCGCGCAGGTACTGGGTAATCTGCAGCGGGCGGGAGGCGTCCGGCGCGCCCTGGTGCACCCGGTTGTAGCGCCGCACGATACGGTTGAGGCGGGACACCTCGCGCCAGTGGGCGTAGGTGCTGGGCAGGCTTTTCGACCACTCGCGCTCACCGTCCACCTTGTCCCACTTCAGGCACATGGTGGAGAGGCCGAGAAAACCGCACTGCAGGGCCTCGGCTAACTGCGCCTCCATGGCCTGTAATTCCGCCTCGCTGGGACGCACGGCGCGATCCGTGGCGCGCTGGAGGCCCATGACGCTGGCGCGCAGGTCGCTGTGGCCGAGCAGGCTGACGACATTGGGACCGAGCGGCAGGGTGGCGAGGTGCTCGACCCACTCGCGCGGCGAGCTCCAGGTTTTTTTCTCCCGCAGGATGGGCAGTACCTTTTCCCGCGGCACCGTTTCCACGCGGGTGAAGATGTCGGAGGCATCTTCGGCCTCACTGCACACCATGCTCAAAGAGCAGCTGCCCACCAGCACCGTGGTCACCCCGTGACGCACGGATTCCGACAGACTGGGGCTGACGAGGAGCTCTGCATCGTAATGGGTATGGGTATCGAGGAAGCCCGGTGTCACCCATTTTCCCCGCGCATCGATAACTTCTTTTGTGTCACTGCGGTCGATGCGCTCCGCGGTTACGCGGGCAATGCGCCCGTCGCGGATCGCGATATTTCTGATTGCTGACGGTGCACCGGTGCCATCGAAATAACGACCACTCTCTATCACCACATCGTACTTTGCCATGGGCGCTTACTCCCAGGATTTGTTTATTATTTTCCAGCTATCGCGATTCAGGTTATGAGGTTTACGCGGCGAGAACCAGAGAGGATCTCCGCCATTTCCCTATACCAATTATTCCAGGAGAGATAATTAAACGCCGACGACGCCGACAATAAAAAAATGGCATTAAAAAAGGGGATGTTGCCATCGCCCTTTGGGGTAATTATGCGACGACTGCGGCTAGTTTGTGCGGTTTTTCACCGCAAGCGCATTCGCCGGCTTCATCAACTTGTTCACTTTCACCCGCTTATTCGCCTGCACCAGCGAGTTTGTCCTGGGTGCGGGTTTCAAAGTCGCTGGCATCGTGGCGCTCGCGCAGCTGTGAGCTGAGTTCGCCCCAGGCCCGGTTGACCATGCGCCCCCGCTGCACCGCCGGCCGCTCGCCGATCTCCTCGGCCCAGCGAATCACGTTCTTGTAGGTATGGGCCTCGAGAAATTCAGCCGCCTCGTAGGCATTGTCGATCACCAGCGCCCCGTACCAGGGCCAGATGGCCATATCGGCGATGGTGTACTCGCTGCCCGCCACATAGCGGTGCTGCGCCAGCTGGCGATCCAGCACATCCAGCTGTCGCTTGACCTCCATGGTGTAGCGGTTGATGGGGTATTCGTATTTTTCCGGCGCATAGGCATAAAAGTGGCCGAAACCACCGCCCAGCAACGGCGCCGACCCCATCTGCCAGAAGAGCCAGTTCAGGGTTTCCGTGCGCTGCTGCGGGGTGTGCGGCAGGAAATCGCTGAATTTCTCCGCCAGGTAAAGCAGGATGGAACCGGACTCGAACACCCGGATCGGCGGGTGGGTGCTGTGGTCCACCATCACCGGAATCTTGGAATTGGGATTCGCCGCGACAAACCCACTGCCAAACTGATCGCCTTCGAGGATATCGATCAGATAGGCATCGTACTCCGCGCCCTCCTGCCCCAGCGCCAGCAGCTCCTCCAGCATAATAGTGACCTTGACGCCGTTGGGGCTGGCCAGGGAGTAAAGCTGCAGCGGATGCTTGCCCACCGGTAGATCTTTCTCGTGGGTCGCGCCGGCGATAGGGCGATTGATATGGGCAAACTTGCCCCCGCTGCTCTGATCCCATTTCCAGACTTTTGGTGGGGTATAGGTGTCGTTGGACATATCATCACTCCGAGATCGAAAACTGTTGGGGCTGATTGTTGGCGGTTACGCTGGGGCTGAATTTGGGCCCGACGAGCTTCGCCCAGGCAGGTAACGCAAATTACACGCATTCATTAACTTACGCAGAGCGCCAGTAAACGGCTCAGTGTAATTGCAAAGCCCCCTACAGCCCAATCCTCCTGCCCAATCGTCTGCCGCCTTGCCGGTGGGCTTTCCTCCCTAATGACTGCATGTGGCTCCCTATGACTCCCTATGCCCCCCTATGACTCCGCCATTCCGTATCATCCCCGCTCATCCGACCAGCCATCGCCAGCCCGAAAACCCAAAACTGTGAATGAAAATTTTTAATTCGCGCAGCGCGCTCGCTTGCACAGCCAAATTCACCGCGCCACACCCACCACATCACATCCTCCGCATCACATACTCCACATCACAGCCAAACCCGCAGCCATGATGCGCACAGTCAACGCTGCAGGTTAAAGCGGCGTGTTGGTTAGGGTAGAGTGTTGAGCAGCCGGCCGCTATGGATTACAACGCTGGCGGGTGCGCATCGACAAACAGCAAAGGAAAACCCATGCACTATTTCGAAGGATTGAATCGCCTGCCCGGCCTGCCCAACGGTCGCGCCGCCTACAGCGACCGCATGGCTTATCTGGGCGCGGAACTCTCGCGGCTGGTCTACGAGCCATTCACGCCCGATGCCGACCTCACGGCTTTATTGCAGAGGCTGGGCAAAACCACCAGTGAAAGCGAACGCCGGCAGCTGCTGGCCCAGTGGAGCGCGAAGCTGCGCAGCGGCCAGTGCGGCATGGACAGCGGTATCCGCCAGATACTGCTTGAGCATCACTTCGAGCCGATCAATTTTTACGATGTCAGTGAAACACAGGCCCTGCTGGCGCAGATGGATCTTGCCGGCCAGTCGGTGCTGCTGCTGTGTTTCCGCGGCACGGAAATGAATGCCTGGGACATAATCACCGACCTGAAATTCTCGCTGGAGCCCTTCGGTGAGCGGGGAAGAGTGCACCGGGGCTTTCGGCAGGCCTTCGAGCGGGTGAAAAACCTGATCGAGGCCGACCTGCGCAAGCAGGGGCAGAAGCCGCTGTTCACCTTCGGCCACAGCCTTGGCGGCGCCCTCGCCCTGATCTGCACCAAGGAGCTGAACCAGCGCGGCAATGGCGCCACCTATGTTTACGGCACGCCGCGTACCGGCGACCGGGCATATTTCGAAAGAGTCAAAACCCCCATCTACCGCCTGGAAATCGGCGGCGATCCGGTGCCGCTGCTGCCGTTCGGTCACGGCTTCAGTTTTTTTCTCGCCCTGCTGCGCCTGATTCCCCTGAACGGCACCCTGCAACTGGCGCGCTGGCTGCGGCGCAAGCTGCTGGGTTACAGCCACACCGGTTTCCGGGTCTTTATCCGCCACGCGCCCAACGAGCCCGACGCCCATAATCTGGGATTTCGCAATATGCAGGTTTCCTTCTCCGGCAATATTTTCTGGCGGGTACAGCATATCTGGCGCGCCTGGCTCGGCACCTTTCCCTATCCACGGCAGATTGCCGGCTTCCACGCCATCGAGCTTTACAGCCAGATGCTGTGCGCCCATATGCTGCGGCGCAACCGCGAGGACCTTGTGCCGGAGGGCGGCGACACCGCGGACAGGCGCCCGGCGGGCGCAGGCAGAACAGCCGGGGTCGATGCAGCAGAACAGGTTTAAACCTTTTCCTGGCAACCAGCCGGGCCCGAACCAGCCAGTCAACGCGTGTTGAACCACTACTGCGACTCGCAGATAATAGCGCCCCGCCGCGCGAGGCGCGGCTGCTAGGCTTTTTCAGGCGGCAGGTTCAGGCGGCAGTCGGCTTCACAGGCAGTGCTGTTCAGGCAGCCGATTCAGGCAGTCCTGTTCACGGTTCATACTGCCCGGCTCTGACCGCAGCGGGCGCCTCCCTGCCGATGGATAGGCAGCAGGGCAGCACACCACCGACGCCCCTTTAACTGCACTAGCTGTACTGACAAGCCATGCCCCCGGGTGCCGTTGCCGCAGCAACGGCGCGCCGGACTTCGAGCCACCAGGCCCAAACCGGACTCCTTATGACCGAATTTGCCGTCATCCTGCTCAGTACCATCCTCGTCAACAACTATGTGTTGGTGCAGTTCCTGGGCCTGTGTCCTTTTATGGGCGTCTCCAACAAACTGGAAACCGCAGTGGGCATGGCCGGGGCGACCACTTTCGTGCTGACGCTGGCCTCCATCTGCTCCTACCTGGTCAACACCTACCTGCTGGAACCCAACGGCCTCGAGTACCTGCGCACCATTTCGTTCATTATGGTGATCGCCGTAGTGGTGCAGTTCGCGCGCATGTTTATCGAGAAGACCAGTCCGCTGATGTACCGGGTGCTGGGAGTCTTTCTGCCGCTGATCACCACCAACTGCGCGGTACTCGGTGTGGCGCTGCAAAATACCATCAAGGCCCACAACTTCGTGCAGTCGACACTCTATGGCTTCGGCGCCGCCGTGGGTTTTTCTCTGGTGCTGATTCTGTTTTCCGCCATTCGTGAGCGGCTCTTCGCCGCCGATGTGCCGACGCCATTTCGCGGCGCCGCCATCGGCATGATTACCGCGGGCCTGATGTCGCTGGCGTTTATGGGCTTCAGCGGACTGGTATAGGGAGCGCACGATGTTGGAATGGTTTACCGCAATCTCCACGCCGGTACTGGTAATGGGCGGCATGGCTCTGGCCTTTGGTGCCCTGCTCGGTTTTGCCGCGGTGCGCTTCCGTGTCGAGGGCGACCCGCTGGTTGAGAAGGTGGACGCCCTGCTGCCCCAGACCCAGTGCGGCCAGTGCGGCTATCCGGGCTGCCGCCCCTACGCCGAAGCCATCGTCAACGGCGACACCATCAACAAATGTCCTCCCGGCGGCCAGGCCACCATCAACGAGCTGGCCAACCTGCTGGACATGGAGCCGGTGCCCCTCGATGCCGAGCACGGCGTGGAGGACGTGAGAAAAGTGGCGTTTATCCGCGAGGCCGAGTGCATTGGCTGCACCAAGTGCATTCAGGCCTGCCCGGTGGACGCCATTGTCGGCGCCGCCAAGTACATGCACACGGTGATCGCCGACGAGTGCACCGGTTGCGACCTGTGCGTGGAGCCCTGCCCGGTGGACTGTATCGACATGATTCCACTGGAAGCCTCACTACAGGACTGGCACCCGCAAATCCCCGCTGACGGCGTCAGGCTGATTGCCAGCGACCGCCAGCAGCATGGCAGCAGCGCAAGTGACAAGAGGGACGCAGCTTGAGCCCCGAACAGGAAATCACCCGGCGCGAACAACGCGGCGACGCTGAGAGTGAACGCCGCGCAAGCCGCGAGGTGCAGCTGATCGCCCGCGAGCACCAGCGCGCACTGAAGCCGAATGACTTTCACGGCGGCGTTCACCCGCCAGAGAACAAGCACCAGTCCACCGGCGAACCTATCGGCAGCATTCCACTGGCCGAGACCCTGTTCGTGCCGCTGGTACAGCATGTGGGCGCCAGCGCCCTGCCACTGGTCAAACTCGGCGAGCGGGTATTGAAAGGCCAGATGATTGGCGAGGCGGACGGGCTGATCAGCTGCGCCGTGCACGCCCCCTCGTCCGGCACCGTGGTGGCCCTGGAGCCGGTGCCCATGCCCCACCCTTCCGGCCTGCCGGTAGACGGCGTGGTTATCCGTACCGACGGCGAAGAGCAATGGTGCGAGCTGCGCCCGTGCGAGGACTTTCGCAAGCTGGCGCCGCTGGAACTGCTCGACAAGATCCGCGACTGCGGCATCGCCGGCCTCGGCGGCGCCGGATTCCCCGCGGCGGTAAAACTGGCCCCCCACACCGGTACCGAAATCGACACCCTGATTATCAACGGCACCGAGTGCGAGCCGTACATCACCGCCGACGACATGACCATGCGCGAGCGCGCGGCGGAGATCATCGCCGGGGTGGAAATCCTCGCCTATATCCTCGATGAGCCGCAGCGCGTGCTGATCGGCATCGAGGACAACAAGCCGGAAGCCATCGCGGCGATGCGCAAGGCCGCCGAGGGCACCCGCTTCGATGTGGTGGTCTACCCGACCAAATACCCATCCGGCGGCGAAAAACAGCTGATCCAGATCCTTACCGGCCGCGAGGTGCCCAACCGCGGGCTGCCCGCCAACGTCGGCATTATCTGCCACAACACCGGCACCGCCCGCGCCATCTACCGCGCGGTGCGGTTCGGGGAACCGCTGATCAGCCGCGTCACCACCGTGGTGGGCGAGGCGCTGGAGCGCCAGCGCAATATCGAAGTGCCCATCGGCACCCCCATCAGCCACATCCTCAAACACCACGGCGTGCACCGCGGCCGCATGCAGCGGATCATCCACGGTGGCCCGATGATGGGATTCACCCTCGAGGACGACAGCGCCCCGGTCATTAAGACCACCACCTGCATTCTGGTGCCCACGGACGCAGAGCTGCCGCCGCCACCGCCCGCGCAGCCCTGCATTCGCTGCGGTTTTTGCGCCGAGGCATGCCCCGCATCCCTGCTGCCGCAGCAGCTGTACTGGTATGCCCGCGCCGAGGACCGGGAGAAGCTGCAGGCCTACAACCTGTTCGACTGCATCGAGTGCGGCGCCTGCTCCTATGTCTGCCCCAGCAGCATTCCGCTGGTGCAGTACTACCGCGCCGCCAAGGGCGATATCCGCAGCGCCGAAGAGGAGAAGGAAAAGTCCGCTCGCGCCCGCGAACGCTTCGAGTTCCGCAAGCTGCGCATCGAGAAAGCCGAAAAGGAAAAAGAGGAAAAACGCCGGGCCCGCCGCGAGGCTGCCGAGCAGGCCCGCCAGCAGCGCCAGGAAAACACCGACGCCCCTGAAGCTAAAGCCGCCCAGCAGGAAGCCGACGTGGTCGCCGCGGCACTGGCGCGCGTGAAAGCCAAACAGGCATCCCCCGAGCAGCAGCTGGCCCGGGCCCAACGCTCGCTGACCAGCGCCGAGCAGCGCGTCGAGCGCCTGCAGAAAAAACTCAACGAGGCCCCCGAGGACCAGCGCGGCCAGCTGGCGGCGCAACTCAAGGCGGCCCAGATCAAGGCCGCGGAAGCGCGGCAGAAACTCGCCGAGGCAGAGGCATCCGCCGGCGACAGCGCCGCTGGCCCCTCCACGGTCAAGGCTGCCGCTGACAGCAGCGACAGTAGCCCCAGCGCCGACAAGGCGCAGGACGCTATCGAGCGCGCCAAGGCTGCGGCAGCGGCCCGCGCCAGCATGAGCGACGAGGAAAGGCTCGCCGCCGAGCTGGAGGCGCTCAAGGCGCGGGTGACCAAGGCCGAGGCCCGCCTGGAAAAAGCCCGCGCCGAGAACGATGCCAACGTCGACGCCTTTGCCACCGCGCTGGAAAAAATGCAGAACAAACTGGAACAGAAAATGCGCGAGCAGAACAATCGCGGCGGGGAAAGCTGATGGCACTGATGCGTATGTCCTCCCCCCATGCCCGCTCCGGCGACCGCACCGCCCGGGTGATGCAGCAAGTGGCGCTGGCCACCATTCCCGGCGTGCTGGCGCTGGTGGTGTATTTCGGTATCGGCGTACTGATCAATATCGCCCTGTGCACCGTCACCGCCCTGCTCTGCGAGGCCGGCGTCATGAAACTGCGCCGGCGCCCGGTGGCTTTCTACCTCAGGGACTACAGCGCCTTCGTCACCGCCCTGCTGCTCGGTATCGCCCTGCCCCCCTATTGCGCCTGGTGGCTGCCGGTGGTGGGCAGCATGGCCGCCATCATCCTCTCCAAGCAGCTTTATGGCGGCATCGGCTACAACCCCTTCAACCCCGCCATGGTCGGCTATGTGGTATTGCTCATCAGCTTTCCGCTGGAGATGACCCGCTGGGTGGGGCCGGGGGATTTGATCACCACTCCGCCGGGCATCGCTGACGCCTTCGCGCTGGTGTTTGGCAGCGACAGTATCGACGCCTTCACCGGCGCCACGCCGCTGGAAATACTGCGACTGAACCAGTCGGTAATGCTGTCACAGCTCTACGAAGCCGAGCCGCTGCTGGCGCGCGGCAATCTGGCCGGCTTCGGTTATGAAGCGGTCAACGCGGGCTTCCTGGTGGGTGGGCTCTACCTGCTGTACCGGGGCTTTATCACCTGGCACGCACCGGTGGGCATGCTGGCCACGCTGGCGGTACTGTCGCTGTTTTTCTACGACAGCGGCAGCAGCCTGAGTGAGGGCTCACCCATCCTGCACCTGTTCTCCGGCGCCACCATGCTCGGGGCTTTCTTCATCATTACCGATCCCGTCAGCGGCGCGACCAGCAACCGCGGGCGGCTGATTTTTGGTATCGGCGTCGGCCTCATCACCTATGTGATCCGCGCCTGGGGCAGCTACCCCGACGCCATCGCCTTTGCGGTGCTGCTGATGAACTTCGCCGCCCCCACAATCGACAACTACACCCTGCCGCGCACCTATGGCCACAAGGCCGCGCGCAAAGCCACCGACGTGGAGGAGCACTAATGCTGAAACGCTCCATCACCACCAATGCGGCGGTCCTGACCCTGTTCGCGCTGGTCACCGCCGGCACCCTGGCGGTGACCCAGATCTCCACCCGCGAGCCCATCGAACGGGCCATCCGCAAAGCCGAGGCCCGCGCTCTGCTGGAGATCATCCCGCTCGAGCGCCACAGCAACGACCTGCTGGTGGATACCTACCCGATCCCCAAAAGCTACTGGAGCCAGCTGGGCCTTAAACAGGGCGGCAATATCAACCTGGCCCGCGAGGAGGATGGCACCATCACCGCGGTGATCATCCCCAGTGTGACTTACGAGGGCTACAGCGGGCCTATCTCGCTGCTGGTGGGCGTCAACCGCGACGGCAGCATCGCCGGTGTGCGGGTGACCGACCACAGCGAGACGCCGGGCCTCGGCGACAAGATCGAGATCAAGAAGAGCGACTGGGTCAACGGCTTCAACGGCAAGTCTCTTCAGGACCCGGCGCCGGCCCAGTGGGCGGTCAAGAAAGACGGCGGCGCCTTCGACCAGTTCTCCGGCGCAACCATCACCCCGAGGGCGATCGTCAATCAGGTTCAGAGCGTGCTGGAGTTTGTCGCTTCGCACCGGGAACCCCTGTTCTCCGCACCGGTCTCCCAGCGGGCGGTCGAGGTGGAACAGCCACAAAACCAGATTCAGGAGCCACAGTAATGGCCACTCCCAGTTACGGCGAAATCAGCCGCAACGGCCTCTGGAACAACAACCCCGCGCTGGTCCAGCTGCTGGGGCTGTGCCCCCTGCTGGCGGTGACCGGCACCGTGGTCAACGCCATCGGGCTCGGGCTCGCCACCACCGTGGTGCTCATCTGCTCCAACCTGGCCGTGTCGCTGGTGCGCCGGCAGATGCCGGACACCGTGCGCCTGCCGGCGTCGGTCATGATCATCGCCACCTTCGTCACCTGCATTGAGCTGCTGATGAAGGCCTTCACCTACGAGCTCTATCTGGTGCTGGGCATCTTTATTCCGCTGATCGTCACAAACTGCGCGATCCTCGGGCGCGCCGACGCCTTCGCCAGCAAAAACCCGGTGCTGCCGTCCATCGTCGACGGCCTCACCATGGGACTCGGCTTTACCGCCGTGCTGATCACCATCGGCGCGGTGCGGGAAGTGCTCGGGCAGGGCACCCTGTTTGCCGGCATGGACCTGCTGCTCGGCCCCATGGCCGCCGACTGGGGCTTCAATGTGCTGAGCGCCGACTATCCGGGCTTTCTGGTGGCAGTGCTGCCCCCGGGGGCCTTTCTGGTGACGGGCCTGCTGATCGCGGCCAAGAACGCCATTGATGCCGGTATCGAACGCCGCCGCAGCCAGCAGGTGAAAATCGTGCCCGGCGCCAAGCGGGTGCGCACAACCGGCAAGATCACCTGACGACAGCTCCGGCGCGCCCTCCTGCCACCATCGAGGCTGTCGGCTCGCCCCGGTCATCGGGGAACTCTGGCGAGTTGCGGAGCTTGTGAACGTTGAGAGACTGTGTGCGCGCTGTCGGGCGCTGTAATGACGCGTAATGGATTTGGCGGGCCCTTCGACCGGCTCGCCTAGCCATTCAAAGCCATTCCGCTAGAATGAATCCCCCTCACGGCACCGCCGTGCCAACTTCCACCAAGCTGTGTGCAGCCGAGCCCGCGCCGAAGAATAAGAACAGGGGTTTATTCATGACCACCGAGACTGGAGTGCCAGAACTCGTCTACCAGGGCCGCAGAGCCCAGCGTGCCGACAGCCGCCAGCGCCGCAAGGCCATTCTCGAAGCCACCCTGCGGCTGATCGTCAAGGAAGGTATCCGCGGAATCCGTCACCGCGCTGTGGCCCGCGAGGCAACGGTGCCCCTGGCCGCCACCACTTACTACTTCAAAGACCTCAACGACCTGATCAGCGACGCCTTCACCTACTTCGTGGAGCGGGGGCTGGAACACACCAGCCAGCTGCAGCGTGACAGTTTGGCCGCGGCTCAGCGCCTGAACGACGAGGGCTGCAATTCCGATGCGGAGCGCAAGCTGCTCACCCAGCAACTGACCCGTTTTATTCTCTCCCATATCCGCGCCCAGGCCGGCGACCGGGATTCGCGCCTCATCGAACTGGCATTTCGCAACGAGGCGTTGCGCAATGAGCAGCTGACCCAGGCCATGCGCATGGCCAACCAGGCGGTGGAATCCATGATCCGCGAATTCTTCGAGCTACTGGGGCTGGTCGACCCCCATGCCGCCGCACAGATTGTGCACGGCACCATCCTGCACCTCGAATACCAGATCCTGAGCGGTGCCGAGGATATCCACTCACCCCTGCTGGAGCGCACCGTCACCATGTTGATGCGCGGGCTTATCCCGACTGCCACCAACGTGCCGCAGCCCTCTCACCTCAACTGAAGCGCAGTTCACCCGCAGAGCCTTGAACCGCCCCAGACACCGCTCACCCGGTCAAGGAACAGTGCCATCAGCCGCTGCCCAGCCCGGTCGCAAACAGTGACTAGACTTAGAGGAACTGTGGAATCGAGCGGTACCGGGAGCACTCATGCCGCACTGCCTGCGCGCCCTTATCCAGATCCTCCCGCTGCTCCTGTTGCTGGCGGCAGCCGGCTGCCAAAAAGATACTGACCGGCAACCCGGCGACCCCCAGCAGCAGAGCGCGGACTCTCCGGCGGCGAGTGCAGACGCTCCCTCAGCCACAGGCGACAGAGCCAGAGAGCCCGCCGAACGCACCGCCACTGAAGGCGCCACAAGCGATAAAGGCCAATCCGGCGGCCTCGGCAAATTTGCCGGCCGTGCCGCCAGAGAGGGGGATACCCGCCCAGAAGCCGTGTGGCCACCGGATACCACCGGCGAATACCCCATCGGCGCCTACAACAACTACATCGAGACAGGCGATCTCGACGCCATCAAAAAGCGCGGCAAGCTGCGCATTCTGGTCAACGTCGCCAATACGGACTCCCTGCACCGGGCAGCCACGCCCCAGGACCGGCAGATCGAGCGCGCCAAGCGCATGGCCGAGTTCCTCGAGCTGGAGCCGGTGGTGCTGTATGTGGACCGCTATGACCAGCTCATCCCGCTCTTGATCGAAGGCAAGGGCGACCTTATCGCCAACCACATGGCGATTACCGACGAGCAGCTCCAGCAGATCGGCTTTTCCATCCCCGTGGGCAAATCGCGCTACCTGCTGCTTTCCCGCAAAGACACCCCGGATATCAAAGAGGGGGATTCCCTGCGGGGTAAAACCGTCCACGTCACGCGAGGGTCGCATTTTGAAAAAATTGCAAAGGAGAAGGCCGCAGAATTTCCGGGTGTGAAAATCAAAGCGGTGGACGCCAACGATGTCGCGCTGGCGGAACAGGTTTCACAGGGGAAGATCGACTTCACCATTACCACCGAATCCGCCTACGGAATGATCTCCCAGTATCGCGACAACCTGAAAGCGAACGTCATGGGCGATGTTGACCGACCAATGGCATGGGGGTTGCGCAAAGACGCCGCTGATCTCAAGGAGGCGCTCGACAGGGCCGTGCGCCATTTCCAGCTCACCAAACCCGACGACCGCTCCATCGGCGACCTGGATGAAATCCGCAAACGCGGCCTACTGAGAGCGGTAACCCGCAACCACCCCGGCACCTACTTTATGTGGAAGGGGCGCGTAATGGGCTACGAATATGAACTCCTGCAAAAGTTTGCCAAAGAGCTGGGGGTACGGCTGGAAATCGTCGTCGCGCCAACGCACAAGGAAGTTTTTACCATGATCAGGGATGGCAAAGCGGATATCGCCGCCAGCCTGATTTCCGCAACCACAACCCGCGATGAAGCCGGCATGGATTTCGGCCCGCCCTACATGCAGGAGGAGGTATCCATTGTCGGGCGCAAACACGACAAGATAGAAAACCTGCAGGATCTCGATGGAAGAACCATTCACCTGCTTCGCTCCAGCAGCCAGTATGAAGTGCTGATGAAACTGCTGCAGAAGCACGAGGACATCGACGTTGAAGTAGAACTTGTTCCGGAAGAGCTGACCATCCCACAGGTTCTCGACCGTGTTGCCGAGGGCGACTACGACCTCACTATTGCCGATGACGTGACTGTGAGGTTGGAGCATCACTGGCGCGACGATATCGTCAACCTGTACAACCTCACCATCGAAGACAATGTCTACGCCTGGATGGTGCGCGACAGTAACCAGAAACTACTCCAGGCCATCAACAAATTCTTCAACGATCCGGAAAACATCAAGTTCCGCGAGTCTCTATTTATTAAATATTTCGAAGAGCCCAAGCGTACCCGCGATGAAATCGAGACCCTGAGCGAGAAAGGGGAGATCTCCCCCTACGATAAACTTGTGAAGAAATACGCGGAGGAGTACGACTTCGACTGGCGTCTGGTGGTCGCTCAGATGTTTCAGGAGAGCAGCTTCAACCCCAAAGCCAAGTCCTGGGTGGGCGCGCGGGGCCTGATGCAGGTAATGCCGGATACCGGCAAACAGGTTGGGGAAAGCAAGAATCTTTTTGACCCGGAAACCAGTGTGCGCGCCGGATTCAAATACCTCGAATGGCTGCACCGAAAGTTCGAAGACAAGGGCATCAGCCCAGAGAACATGATGTGGTTTACTCTGGCCTCTTACAACGCCGGACTGGGTCACGTTTACGACGCCCAGGACCTGGCGGAGGAAAAAGGCTGGGACCGCAACGTCTGGTTCGGCAATGTCGAGAACGCGATGCTGCTGCTATCGGAAAAAAAGTACTATTCAAAAGCCCGCTATGGCTATGCCCGCGGTCGCGAACCTTACGAGTATGTGCGCAAGATTTCCCAGCGCTTCCGCACGTACGCCGCCTTGCTGGAAGCCTACCAGCGCCAGCAGGAGGTGGGGCAGATTACCTGCCCGGGGCTGCCGAGCTGGCTGCGGGAACACCTCACAAGCTGCCAGCCAGCCGCAACCCAGGCATTCGCCCTCTAACCTCCATAAACGCAAAAAACCGGCGGTCTGCCCGCCGGCTTTGCCATCAGAGGCCCGCCCACTTCAATCAGGAGCAGCTGCCGGGCATGCTTGCCACCCATTCACGCAGCAGTGCGGCCCCCTTCTCGTCCTGCAAACTCCTGCCGAGTTCCGGCATCATGGCGCCGGGGTTGGTGGTCTCCACACGGAAGTTGAGAATCGACGCCTCCGGCTCGCCGGGCACGATGGCGAACAGGCGATTTCCGCTGCCGGTGCCCGCCGCCACCGGCGGCTTGCACAGGCCCAGCTTGCGCTGATCCTGTTCCAGGTGGTGCAGCATCAAACCGGACGTGTCGGCCGCGCCGGACGGGTTGTGGCAGTGGCCACAATTGATATCGAGGTAGCTGCGGGCCCGCTCTTCCAGTGGCGCACTGGCATCCTGAAAATGCACGTTTTTTGGAATGTCGGCCAACTCCGGCAAGCCGCTCAGGTAACCGACCTGTTGCCAGTGCAACAGCTGGTTCTCGGCGCCACCGGCATAGGTGTAGTGCTTGTTCAGATGCCGTGCCCGGGGGCCGAGGGGCATAATGGCCTTGTTGGTGTGATTGTCGGCATGGCAACCGGCACACTGGTTCGCATCGGGCACCACATAGGTAAAGGCGGTAACGTCACCGCGCTCACCGGCCAGTTGCAGGCGGGCCGCATCACCGGCGATTTCCAGCACCGCATCGGTCTGTTCGGCATTCCATACATAGGGCAGCGCCTGCCAGCCATCCGCGCGCTTAACCAGTACCCGGGTTTCCATCAGGCGCACGTTTTCCAGATCCAGCGCTTCGCCAACCTTACCGGCCACATAATCGCGACTGTAATCATCGGTGCGCAGCACAGCCGCGGTATTGCCCTCTGCATCCTTCGGGTAATAGAAAGTTTTGGTAATGACGGTACCCACCGGGTAATCAAAATCTTCCTGGCCGTAACTGGCGGAAGTGCCCGCCGGCATCCAGACCGTGCGCAGCTTGTGGGCGTAGTCGGTAAAAAGGGCGGTGTTCAAGTCGTAGGGCACCACGCCATCATTCAGGGACAACTCGCCGTCAATTGCCTCCACCAGGTGCCAGGCACTCAAGGTATCGGGCACGGCGTCGCGCTCGAATAGCGTCACCGACTGTTGAATCTGATCTCTCGGTGCCTCGCAGCCACCCAGGGCGGCCGCGAAAACGGGGGCCAGCACCAGGCCCCAGAACTGATTACGCATCTTCCGCCTCGAGTTGTACCACGCCGCTCTCAATGGCTTCAGCAGGTTCAGCCGGCTGCTCAAAATCCAGCACGATTTGCGGCAGCTTTTCCAGCTGGCACCGATGCCCGGCAATATCGGTAGAGATATTCTTGAAATCGTTGGAGGCATCAACATTGATGATGCCGGCATCGCCATTGTCGATGCAGAGTCTCAAAGCCTGCGGCAGTTCACCATCGACCAGTTTGTCGGCGTTGACCACACCGTCCCAGAGAATGTCCGGCAGGCTGCCGCTGAGGCCAAACTTGGCCAGCTTCAGCGCCTTCAATTCCAGGTGATCAGGCGAACTGCCGCCACCGGTGAACTGGTTATCGTAGATGTAGATACCTTCCGGGTAGGGGTCGAAAGCTTCCTGGGTGGACTTGTCCGAGTAGTAACCCGCGGTGTAGTAGCTGCTGACAATGATGTTCGCGGTATTGTTATCGGCGATCTCGTTATTGAAAATCTCCACATTATCGTTGGAGTTAATCACGATGCCGGAGCCTGCGGGCACAGCCGCCACCGGCGTGCCTTCATGGCCAAAGTTTTCGACATTGTTGGAAAAGACGCGGTTGTCGTAAACCCGGGTGCTGTGGCCCGGTTGAGGCAGGTTGGGCATATTGAACACCAGGATGCCGCCGGTGTTGTTGGTGGACACGTTGTCATAGACATCGGCGCCGATGGTGTTTTCAATTTCGATGCCGGCGACGTTGTACTCGGCACGGTTGTTGCGCACGATGACGTTGCGGGACTGCCCCACATAGATACCCGCGTCGGACGCACCAATCGCCACACTCCCCTCAATCAGGGTGTTTTGCGTCTGCACCGGATAAATACCGTAGGCACCGTTTTCCGTGGCGGGTCCATTGGTCCACTCGACACGGATATTGCGGATGACAATGTTCTCCCCCTCATTGACCTTGAGGGCATCACCGATGGTGTCCTCAATGGCGAGATCCTCGATGGTGAAATCATTGGCGCTGACCAGCATTCCCTCGGCGCCCTGAATCTGGTCCTTGAAGGAGAGAATGGTCTTGTCCATACCCGCACCGCGAACAGTCACACCATCCACATTCAACGACAGGCTGCGATTGATTGGGAAGGTGCCCTCTGGCAACTCAATAACATCGCCGGGCTTGGCCGAGATCAGGCGCTTGAGCAAGTCTTTCTGGAAGGTCGCCGCCTGCTCCTGATTAGCGGCAGCCACCTCGGTGTCGGGCTTCTCGGAGCAACCCGCGGCCAGCAGCGCCGCCAGTACCACGCCGAGATACGCAGAGTTCTTCATGAAGTCATCCTTTTATTCGAATTATTGGTTCAGCGTCCGGCCCTCGAGGCTTACCGGACACCTAATATGTACGCTTGTACCAATTGGCTGGCGAAAAACAAACCAGCCGGCAGACAGTCGTTCGATACTATCCAATCCCCCATCCCCCGGCAAGGCGCTCGCTTGCCGGGACCGCGCCGCCACGGTAGTGTCATGCCGACAGCCGGTGAGAACAGAAAACCATGCGCATTCGCACACTGACCCTCTCGATACTGACGCTCTTTGCCTTCGCTCACGGGGCATTTGCCGGGGAAACCCTGAAGGTTGCCATTACCACCCCTGACGGCGAGCAGTTCCAGTCCCTGCGGGAACTGGCAACCACGCTGGAAAACGATGACTCGGAGGCGCTGGTTGGCATGGGCAACACCCGCCAGTACAGTGCGATCCGCTGTGACAGCGCCTGGGGTGCGGTCAAATATCGAGTTGACCTGGCCAGTGGCCCCGGTTTCCGGTTGACGGCGGATGACACGCAGCTGCGCCTGCAACTGTTGCAGTATTCTGTAGTGAGCGAAGATGTGAATATTGCCGCGATGCAGGTCCACTGTTTTGACTCGGCCCCAAAAACCGTTGTGCATGCTCTCGGCGAAATAACGCTGGAGCGAGGCCGCACACAATCGCAGCGCTTCCAGCTGCCCAGCGGCTACGCGGTGGAACTCCACTACGAGCCGAGCAACCGCGAGCCAGGCGACAGCGACCCGTCGCGACTGGAAATCGGCACAAACGGCACAGGTGGCGCAATGCAGACACAGGAGCACACCCGGGAACAGGCCGCTCAACAGGCGGATGCCGGCAGCACAGAGATCGAAGAGGGCTGAGGCCCGCACGGATACTCCACACTCACGCACCACGCACCACGCACCACGCACCACGCGCAATAAAATTCGCAGCAGAGCCGAGAGCCGAGAACCGATGATTACAAGCGAGTGATGACAAGTTGACAGATGCGGGGTGGGCGGCAAACCGCCCTGCCCCACTGGCTTCTGGCTTTTGACAACCGGCTTCGATGTGACGAGCCGCTAGTGGAATACGGGGGCCGTCACAAAACTCCAGAACAACACCGTCCCCACCATCACCATCACCGCCACCACCAGGGATGCAGTCACAATGGCGCTGGCAAACAGGAACCCACGCTCCTCGGAGACGCCCATCACAATCGGTATCCCCATGTAGAGCAGGTATATCGCATAGGCGACCGCCAGTGTCGCCAGTAGAATATCCAGCCACAGAACCGGATAGAAACCGGCAACACCCGCCAGAAAAATCGGCGTTGCGGTAAAACCGGCGATCACCATGCCCTTCATGGGATAAGTCTTTGCCCCATAGGTTTTCGCCATCCAGTGAATAAAATAGCCAATGGCCATCACGGCGATAACCATCGTTACGTAAAACACGGCCACCAGAGACAGCGCGCTCTCGTGGGTGATCCGGCGCGTGTTGCCGTCGCCGATGGACCAGCCCACTTCAGTCGTTCCGAAGTACCAGGCCAGAGCCGGCAACAAAGCCAGCACGATCACATAGGGGATCTGTCGGCGCAGATTCTTTTCCGACAGGTTACCAATTTGCTGCCACTGCCTCCTAGGCTGTACCAGCAGTCCGAACATATGGCTCAACATCCTGTTTTCCTCACGCTGTGCGAGGAACCGCGGGCGAGACCTATTTGCTCAAATTGATCTGGAGACTACGCGTCAAAGTGAGGAATACCACTGGGGCCATTCCCGAAGTTCCAGCTTTTTTATTTTGCATTTTCAGCTTGTCGCAGCTTACCGGGGGGAGTCAACGGGCTGCGGGGAATTGTCGCACAAGGCCTTATCGACGTTTCCGCTGGGAACAATGGCCTGAGAGAGGATGCTACCGATCAACCCGGATCGCCGCGGCCCCGTGGGGCGTTGGTGGGTGCGTTGGTGGGTGCGTTGGTGGGTGCGTTGGTGGGTGCGTTGGTGGGTGCGCTGGAGGATGCGTTGGTGGGTGCGGTGATGGGTGCGTTAACGCGTGCATTCACCCATACACAAGTGCGAGCAATAACGCCCACCCCCACACCTAGAGCGAACTGGCGCGGCGCCGGAGGATCGCGGCGCCGGCAGAACTCAATCGAGATCGGTTATCTCAACCGGCACCATCCAGCCAAACGGGTCTTCGGCTCTACCCTCCTGAATATCCAGCAGGGCAGCGCGCAGCCGCTCGGCAACCGGGCCGGGAGCTGCGGAGAGTTCATAAACCGCATCGCCGTCCCCCATCACGCTGATTGGGCTTACGATGGCCGCGGTACCGCAGGCAAATGCCTCGCTACAGGTGCCGGAGCTCACCAGTTGCAGCAGGTCATCGATATCGATCGGCCGCTCATGCACCGTATAACCCAGCTGGCGCGCCAGTGTCAGCAGCGAGTCCCGGGTGACACCCTCAAGAATGGCGCCGTTCAAAGCCGGCGTGTGAAGCTCACCATCCATCACCGCGAAAAAATTCATTCCGGAAAGTTCATCCACCGTATGGCGGTTGCCCGGGTTCAGCCACAGGGACTGGTCGAAGCCACGCTTTTTCAGCCGAGCGATACTCTGCAGGGATGCCGCGTAGTTACCTCCCACTTTGGCGTCACCGGTGCCGCCAACGGCGGCGCGGGCATCTTCGCGCTCCACCCAGACCCGCATATTGCCAGCGTGATAGGCCTCAGAGGGACTGGCGATCACATAGAACTCGTAAGATGTGCTGGCAGAGACGGACAGGTCCGGCTGGGTACCAATGAGGAACGGACGCAGGTACAGGGATTCACCGCTATTGGCCGGCACCAGATTGGCGCAGTATGCGGTGACGGTAGTCACGCCCTCCATAAAGAGTGATTCCGGTACCGCGGGCATGCACAGGCGCTCGGCAGAGTAGGCCATGCGTCGGGCGTTGCGATCAGGCCGGAACAGGGCGATGCCATCGGCAGTGCGGTAGGCTTTCATGCCCTCGAAACAGGACTGGGCGTAATGCAGCACCTTGGCGGCCGGGTCCAGAGTCAGGGGAGCATAGGGCACCAGTTCGCCGCCGCTCCAGACGCCATCCTGACACCTGGCGCGAAACATCGCCGGCGCCATCACACTGCCAAACCCCAACTTCTCCGGCACTTCAAACCCTCGAAGACTCGCCGCCACTGCGGGATCAATGGATACCGTCACCTTAATTTCTCCTCATTATCCTCTGCGCTGATTATGGCGCTTGGGGACAATCCCTCCAAATGTTTTCACCACACAAGTCGAAAAATGCGCACCCTGCACATTAAATTGACCCCGGCATTAGGATGATCATCTCGCTGACGCTGCAGCGCCGCTGCGCGGCCATGCTGTCGCACGAAAGTCCGGCGCAACTTGCACCCGCATACCAATGTATTAACCTGAGCACAAAAATATTGGCGCCGATTTCCTGATATTGAAACCATGCGCCATCGCCCAAGACCCGGGGACTGCTAAACCGATTGAAGGAGTGACAACGTAAATGAACCCATAAGAAAACCACCGGCAAAGGCGAATTTCATCGCCGAGGCTGCCCGGCAGGAATACCCCGTTGGCTATACTGATTTTGTCAGGGTGCCTAATAACAGGGACTGGGCGCCAATAGAGGACACGGCGCGCTGATCCACCTTCCGCCGCATCCTATTCCGGATCTAAAGCACTCCGGGCACTGTCAGGGATTGAGAGAACCACACTTCAGGGAGAGAAAATCCGCACGGCGCCAGCGCCAAAGCGGGGTAAGTGCTCGACTCCTGGCCGCAGAAGCCTCGGGGACGGGTGAAGCAAAACATGGAACAGAAGTGGTTCAATCGTGACACAGACAGAAATCAGCAAAGACATTGCTATCGGCTTGATGTTTACAGCCACAGCTCTGCTGTGTGGCAACGCCTGCGCGGAAGTCATTCAGGCCCCATCCGTGACAGAATCCAGCGCTCCACCTCCCGCCTACCTTGAAGCCGCGTCCAGGCCCTTGCAACTGGCCAGGCGCCAGCTACAACCCTCTGATGTGGTCGACAGCTATCGCGAACAGATAGAGGAACTGGAGGCGCGGCACGGCGCCTACGGCGCGGGCATCGATGAACAGCTGGTGGGGCTGGCGACGGCCCTGCAGCGCAATGGCGCCCACGACGAAGCCATCAGCGAATTCCGCCGCGCCATGCTGATCAACCGGGTCAACGAGGGACTCTACTCCCTCAATCAGGTGCCCATGATCGAGCGCATGATCGAGAGCCAGATCGCCCTCAACCAGTGGGAAGACGCCAACGACAACCAGCAGTATCTCTACTGGCTGCACACGCGCAACTACGGTGAGAGCGACCCCCGTATGCTGCCAGTGATCGACAACCTCAGCCGCTGGCACCTGCAGGCCTATAAAGAGGAGAAAGGCGGCACGCTGTTCGAACACCTGATCAGCGCCACAGACCTCTACAGTCTGGCAGTGGACATCATCACTCAGAATTTCGGCGCCAATGACCTGCGCCTGGTGGAAGCCCTGCGCGGACTCAAGGCCACCAATTACTATCTCGCCACCTACAGCGGGGAACCCCAGCAGGCGGTGGTGATCAACACCAGCTTTGGCGGCGCCCCGGATATGGAGTCGGCGCAGCGCAACAAGCTGGACCACTACCGACTGAAAAGTTTCAGCTCCGGCAGGCAGGCCATCGCCCGGATCGTCGATGTCTACCAGAAGAACCCGCACTCACCTCCGGCCGCGTCCGCCATGGCCAAAGTGGAGCTGGGTGACTGGTATATGATGTTCAACAAATGGCATTCCGCCAGGGAAACCTATGGCGAGGCCTATCAGGCGCTCTGGGATAATGGCGCCACCAATCAGGAAATCGACGCCATATTCGGCCGGCCCGCGGCCCTGCCGGCACTGCCCATGCTCGATGAGGAAAACCCCGGAATGGCCGAGTCCTATGTGACGGTATCCTATGATGTCACCGCCTTTGGCAAGGTGCGCAATATCGAGATACTGCATGCGCGACCCGCGGACAGCGTCGCCATGAGCTCCAAGGTTCGCAACGTACTGAAGCGCGCCAAGTTCCGGCCCCGCTTCGAAAATGGCGAACCGGTGGAGACGACAGGCATCGTGCAAAGGTTCGTATTCGACTGAAAGATAAAGAGCGCGATTTTCACGCCCATTCTCAAAGACAGCCAAACCACGGATAACAGGTGCTGTCGAAGACCATAGGTCGGAGACAGGGCGTGGAAGCAACCAGACTCAGGCCGGGCAATGCCCGGCGCTGTGCGCTGTGGAGCGGCGCCTTTAGCCGTGTTTGGTCCCGTAGCGGGAAAGCCGCAACGGGACTGCCGCCGCACACACAGGCACGACATCTGCCCGGGCCGAACCCGGGTCCCAGGAGAGAACAATGACTCTACGGATAGCAGTACAAAAATCGGCGCATCGGGCACCTGCGGGGCGCACACTGGGTTGGCGCACGCTGGCGTCGGTACTGGTGTTGAGCGCTGTCGTTGGCGGCTGCAAAAGCCAGCAGACCCAGCAGCAGCCGCCGGCGCAGCCATCACAGTCACCGCCGTCCTCCAGCTCGCCGTCGCAGTCGCAACCAAGCTCCAGCAGCGCCTCTTCGAGCCGCAGCAAGAGCCAGCCGCAGACCGCCAGCAGCATGCCCTCCCCCAGCTCGCCCTCGTCGTCGAGCCAGAGCATGCCCGGCAGCAGCGACAGCCGCGCAAACACCAGTATGCCCTCGGTTGAATCCGGCCGTGAGTCCAGCCCCGATGCGAGCACCGCCGCCAACAGCGGGGAGGAGCAAAGCCAACGCCAGAGCTCCGCCAGCGATTCGATGCCAGACCCGAGTGCGCGCAACAATCAGCCCTCTTCGCCGGCCTACAGCGAATCCGATCGCCGCCCGGAGGAGAGCAATATGCCCCCGGACCCCTCCACCAACAGCGAGGGAGAACCACCGGACGAGATCGATTTTTCCGAAGAGGAACAGGCCGCATCATCCTCTAGCAGCTCGTCCTCCAGCAGTGCGTCCAGTAGCAGCTCCTCAAGCAGCAGCGCCGCCTCTGCCAGCAGTGCTTCTGGCGCACCGGCCAGCGGTGGCAGCGCACCCAACGAGGCCCCACCCACTTCCGCCGAGCGCGTAGAGCAGCTGGAAGGTGAATTTGAAGCCACCATGGCCAGCTACGACGGCATGATCCTGCGCGAGCGCGATTACGTGCGCAACCGCCGCGCCGTGGAGGAAGAAACCGAAAACATGGACGAGCCACCTCCGGGCGAATCCCTGGAGGACCTGATCGAGTCCGCCGAGGCAGAAATTCCCCAGCCCCCGGGAGGCAATGGAGGAGACGGCCCCGAGCAGAACAACTCCAGCGGCCAGGCCACCGGCCCGGGCATGCCCACCGCAGGCCGCAGGGGTGAGTATGATCACGCAGGAGCCACGGCTGTGGTTCCCGCCGACATTCCCCAGGGGGATGACGACGATGTCGTGGCGCGGCAGATCCGCGAAGCCGCCATGCGGGAATCGGACCCGGAACTTCGTGAGAAGCTCTGGGAGGAATATCGGAAATACAAGAAAGCGCAGCAGTAATCGCGCAGGGAAACCCAATGCAGTCACTGAACGCAAACCCGTCGCAAACCGGCTTAATCCGCGCACTCGGTCGCGCCATGGCGCTGCTCGCCGCCCTGACGCTATATGGCTGCGCCTCGACCGAGGTGCGCACCACGGCCTATACCCCGCTCACCGTCGAGGATACGGCCATCGCGGAGGACAGACTTCTGGACGTGGGGATCGTCCAGTTCGATCCCGGTCTCGACACCGCCGAGGTCAGCGAGGAGGATCTGGTGTTCCCCGAGCTGCGCCAGGCTGAGTCCCGCTATATCGCCGTGACCCTTTCCGAGTCACTGCAATCGAGTCAGGGCTGGGGCGCCGTGCGCGTAATCCCCAGTGAGCGCACCAATATCGATGTGACCGTCAGCGGCCGCATCCTGCAGTCCGATGGCGAAACGCTCACGCTGGAAGTGACGGTGAGGGATTCCCGCGGCCAGCGCTGGTTCACCAAGGAATACAGCGAGAAAGCCTCGCACTACGCCTATGACCGCAAACATCCCACCGAGGGGGATGCGTTCCAGGGCCTGTACAACCGCATCGCCAACGACATGCTGGTCTACCGCCAGCAACTCTCCGACCAGTACATTGCCGAGCTGCGCACGATTTCGGAAATCAAGTTTGCCCGCAGCTTCTCGCCCGACGCCTTCTCCCGCTACCTCAGTAGCACCGAAGACGGCATCTACCAGCTGAACGCACTGCCCGCGGAAAATGACCCCATGTTGCAGCGTGTGCGGCGTATTCGCGAGCGTGACTACCTGTTTGTAGACACCCTGCAGAGTTACTACGGGACCTTCGTCAAATCCATGGAGGCGCCCTATCAGGAGTGGCGAGCGCTGAGTTTTGAGGAAGTGCAGCAAATGCGCGAGCTGAAACGCAAAGCCCGCAACCACACCATCATGGGCGCTGCGGCCATCGTCGGTGGTATCGCTGCGGCCGGTGCCGGTGGCGGCGCCGCGCGCCAGGCCGCCAATGTCGCCGTGGCCGGCGGTGGCTATCTGGTAAAAAGCGGATTTGACCGTCGCAGCGAAGCGAAAATGCACATCGAGGCACTGCAGGAACTGGGAGATTCCATGCAGGCCGAGGTCGAGCCACAAATTGTCGAACTGGAAGACCGCACGATCACCTTGAGTGGCACAGTGGAGAACCAGTACCGCCAGTGGCGCGAGTTGCTGCGAGAGATTTATCAGGCCGAGACCGGCGATCTCGACGGCAGCATCTGACCGGCACAGCGGAGCACGCCGCCGCTGGGTACCCGGGAACAATAACCACGACATTGCGGAAACACTATGCAACACCGCGACCAGAGTCCGGATGACAAGGGCGCTATCCGTCCCGCAGATTTCAGTTTCGGCGGCGCCGAGCAGCCGCAGCGCCCAGCGCATCGCAAAACTGCCGGCCCGAAAACCGAACACAGCGACCGCGATTACCGCCCGCTGGCAATTGGCACCGCACTGGTTTTCGGGCTGATCGGCGTCTTCTGGCTTTTGCCCCAAGTCGTCGAGAAACCCGCAACACAGCCCCCCATTGCCTCCCCCGGTGGCGCACAGGATTCTGCTGCCGGCGCTCCCGCCGCAACCATCAAGGCATCGCCATTCAGCGACGCGGAAATCGCGCAACAGCGCCGTGAAGTACAAAAAATCCTGCAGGAGATACTGGTCCTGCAGGAAGAGCTGCGCGAGCGGCAGGTGGATGTCTGGGCAGCGGAGGAGTTCGGCAGTGCGCGAGGCCTGGCAGAGGAAGCCGACACCACCTACCGGCAGCGGAAATTTATGCAGGCACTGGAACTGTACCGGTCCTCCAAACAGGCCCTGCAGAAAATCCGCGACAGCATCCCCGAGCGAATTGAACAACATCTGGCTGAGGGTAACGACGCCCTCGACAGCGGCGATGCAGAAGGCGCACAGCGGGCATTCGACCTGGTGCTGACGATCTCCGAGGATCACCCCCGGGGCGTAAAAGGCAAAGCCAGAGCGGAGCTACTGCCACAGGCCTGGCAGCATTTTTCCCGTGGCAAGCAGGCATTCGCCGAACAGGACCTGGATACCGCGCGGGACGCTCTGCAGCAATCGCTGGCGGTGGACGCCCAAACACGCCCCGCCCAATCTCTACTGCCCCAGGTGCTCGCTGCGATCAACGACCGCGACTACAGCGCGGCCATGTCAGCGGGTTACGCCGCCATCGGAGAGGGGGATTTTGCCGCGGCACTGGAAGCTTTTCGCAACGCAGAAAAACTGAAGCCCCACGAGGAAGACCCGGCCATCGGCCTACAGCAGGCCAAAAGCGGGCTGACCCAGACTCGAATCGACCGCCTTTTTTCCCGGGCGCGCCAACAGGAGTCCTCGGAAGACTGGCATTCAGCGGCAAAGAGCTATGAACAGCTGCTGGAAATAGACAGGAGCCTGGTTGCCGCCATCACCGGAAAGGCGCGGGCCGATGCCAGAGCGGAGCTGGATGATCGGCTGTCCGAACTGCTGGACGATCCACTGTCACTCGGCGGCAGACAGCAAAACCAATACGCCCGCACGGTATTAAAAGACGCCCGCGCAATTCGCGCTGACTCTCCAAAGCTGCAGCAACAGATCGAGTCACTGGAGACAGCGCTCACCCAGGCGGTGATTCCTGTCCCGGTCAAACTGCAGTCTGACGCCACGACCCTGGTCACTATTTACCATGTCGGTCGGCTGGGTAATTTCAGCGAAAGAGAAATCCCCCTTAAGCCGGGCCGCTATACCGCCGTGGGCACCCGTGCCGGCTATCGCGATGTGCGGCGTGAATTTACCGTGGTGCCAGGTGAGGAGCCGCCAGTGGTTGTAATCCGGTGTGCAGAAAAAATAAACAGTGCCAATAACAGCTGAACCAAAGAACCGTTACCAGAAATTCCGATCCAAGCATCAGGCCGCTGTTGAAACCATCGGGCCTCCGCACTGCCGGTAAACCGATGGCGCTTATACAGGGCTGGGAATTATCGCCACCAGATGCTGAACGAAATGGCGACGCCGGTGTCCGCAAAAAGAGGCTTTTTGCACCAAAGGATCAGGCGACCGCTATGCCGGGCGGGGTTGCGGACTAAGCTGTAGAGCGCGGAAATAAGATTTCCGCTAGGTAGTCCCCTGAGCGCGGCAGCTGCTGCCGCCATTGCGATAATTCAGATAAGTGCGCAGTAACAGGAATGCATAAATGACAGCGAAGGAAGCGGTACCAGTCCGTGATGGCGATCGCGCAGACGATGATTTTCCGGTCATTCAGCCCGTCGGCTTCACCCCCGTTCAGGTAGAAGACCGCGCGCGGCGCCTGCTGTTTTCTCCTCGCGCATTGATCATTGCCGGAGGCATGCTGCTCGGCCTGCTGATACTGGTTTACCTGCTTGTCTCCCGATCCCTCATCATCGAAACCCAACCCGTCGATGCAGACGTCCGCGTAAGTGGCTTTGCCCTCCCGCTGGGGGACGGGCACCTGGTCCTGCCGGGCGAGTATAAATATACGGTAAGCGCTACCGGCTACCTGCCAAAGAGCGGTGAAGTTTCCGTCTCAGGCGATAAGAACAGCCGCCACGCGGTAAAACTTGAGCGATTGCCGGGGCATCTGCAGGTGCTCAGCGATCCGCCTGTGGCCGTGCGCGTTCTTATCGATGGCGCCGAGGTGGAAAGCAGCCAGGGGCTGGCCAGAAATATTCCCGCAGGGCGCAAGCGGGTCACCATTCTCACCGACCGCTACTTGCCGTTTACCCGGGAAATCGACATTCAGGGCCTGGATAACACCCAGCGTCTACAGGCCAAACTGCGCCCCGCCTGGGCCGATGTCCGCATCAGCAGTAACCCGGCCGGGGCAACCGTAACTGTTGAGGGCGAAGTACTGGGCACAACCCCGTTGACCGCCCAACTGATTCAGGGTGATCGCATCGTCGAGATATCCAAGCCTCAGCATAAAACCGCCAGGATACCGGTGGCGGTTACCGCTGGTGTGGACCAGGTACTGGCGTCGGTTGATCTCGCCGCGGCAGATGGCATCCTGCGCCTCGCCAGCACCCCATCAGGCGCCAGCATCACCGTAAATGGTGAATTCCGCGGGCGCACGCCCATGGACGTAGAACTGGAGCCCGGCACCGCCCACCGAGTGCGCCTTTTCAAGGATGGCTATTCAGCGGTAGAGCGCACCATTGATATCGGCGCCGGCGTCGAGCGCCAGCTCAGCAT
Organism: Microbulbifer aestuariivivens; assembly: GCF_039545115.1. NCBI lineage: Bacteria > Pseudomonadati > Pseudomonadota > Gammaproteobacteria > Cellvibrionales > Microbulbiferaceae > Microbulbifer > Microbulbifer aestuariivivens. The sequence goes on from NZ_BAABRT010000004.1 coordinate 105,265, forward strand.
CGACCTCTCCGCGGTGTTCGGCAGAGTCCGGATTACCAGCAACCCCGCCAATGCGGCGGTTTATATCGACGGACGCCTGGCGGGCGCCGCCGGCGAGACTTTCACCCTGCCCGCCCGCAGTCACCGCATCGTCGTGCGCAAAGAGGGCTTCGAAGACTACGAGACCACCATAGTGCCCAGCGCCAGACTGGAGCAGAGCATCCGCGCGGTGCTGCTCACCGCCGAGGAAGCCCGCTGGAGCCAGGTGCCTGCGGAATTCACCCACGGCGCCGGCGGGCGCATGCTGCTGATGCGCCCCAATGCAGAGTTCACCATGGGCTCTTCACGGCGTGAGCAGGGTCGCCGCGCCAATGAGGTCCTGCGCCAGGTCGCATTGACCCGGCCTTTCTACATAGGCACGACGGAAGTCACCAACCGCGAGTTCCGCCGCTTTAAGCGCATGCACACCTCAAGCCATGTCAATGGCGTCAGCCTGGATAACGACAATCTGCCGGTTGTGAATATCAGCTGGACGGATGCGGCCCTGTTCTGCAACTGGCTCAGCGGCCGCGACGGACTCAGGCCCGTCTACCGCACCGAGGGCGATCGTGTAGTGGGGTTCGATACCAGCGCCAATGGCTATCGCATGCCCACCGAGACCGAATGGGCCTGGGCTGCCCGTTACGAGGCCGGCAGCATGAAAAAATTCCCCTGGGGCGATGAGCTGCCAGTGCAGAAAAATTCCGGCAACTTCGCCGATAACAATGCGGCACAGCTGGTTCCCGCAGTGCTGCGCACTTATACCGACCGCTATGCCGCCACGGCGCCGGTGGCCAGCTACCAGCCAAACTCACTGGGTCTCTACGACCTCGGCGGCAATGTCTCGGAGTGGATTCACGACCTGTACACCATCGGCACCGGACTCTCCCTGCGCCGGGAAGAAAACCCGACGGGCCCCCAGGATGGGGACTATCACGTAATTCGCGGCTCCAGCTGGCGCCACTCCGGTCTTACCGAGCTGAGACTTTCCTATCGGGATTACGGTGCCGAGCCGCGCAACGATGTGGGCTTCCGCGTGGCGCGCTGGGTCAACTAGGAGACAACTGTGAAGCAATATCAAATTGGCAGAACTGGAAAACTCGGCATGAGTGGCAGGAGCGCAATGAAAACCCATTTTCACCAGCAAACCCGCGCAGCCCTGTTGGCGACGCCAAAAAACGCTCTGCTCGCGTTTCTGCTGTGTACCACCTTCGCGCTGGCCAGCGGAATGGCGAGCGGCCAGGAAACCGACGCGGGCAGCACCGAGAACAAAACCGGGCGCAGCTCAGAGAATCTCGATATAAGTCGCACAGACAGCCGCCGGGAAAAAAGCACAGAGCAGCAAGCACCGGTACAGGTTGCCCAGATTGGGGAAAAATCCACTGACGACAGCAGCGGTGCCGACGACTATGAGGCCTCGGAAGAAATCTCCGAAGACCTGTCGGTCTCCTTCCCGGTGGATATTTAGGCGCGGCAGTTTTACCGCGTAGAAGGCGGCCCGGAAAACAACCTCGTAAGCGAAGGCATTAACGAAGAAAAACTACAGGGCGGAGCCGATCGGCCACCCCGGTAACTGAGCGAGAAGCACTATGAAACTCAAGTCATCCGATTTTGTCTTCCAGCTGTTCGCCCTGCTGGCAGCGGTCATCCTCGTGCATGCGGTCTATGTGGCCGTCATTCGCCCCAATGCCGACGCCTTGATCGAAGAACAGCTGGCACGCGAAGCCGCCGGCGAAACCTATATCCAGCAGCGCTCACTGTATATCGTCATGCGCGACTACGAGCAGGAGGCCTGCTTCGTACTGATGCTCTGGGCCATGGCGATCATGGGTCTCAAGGCACAGCGCAGCATGCGCGAGCGCAAACTGCTGGATAAGGCGCTGCTCAATGTCAGCGAGGGCACCCCGATCCTGCCGGAGGACGCGCGCGACCTCTCGCGACCGATTCAGGCGCTGCCGGAAGAAGAGCGCAGCTACCTGCTGCCGCGCGCGCTGCTGACCGCACTGCAGCGCTTTGCCTCCACCAAGAACGTCGCTGCGGTGTCAAACTCGGTAAAAGAAGTCTGTGAAACCGAGGGCGACCGACTGGATTCGGAGCTCGCCATGGTGCGCTACATCACCTGGGCCATTCCGTCGATTGGCTTTATCGGCACCGTGCGCGGCATCGGCGAGGCGCTCTCGCAGGCGCACCGCGCTGTGGAAGGCGATATCGCGGGGGTAACAGTCAGCCTCGGCGTAGCCTTCAACTCCACATTTATCGCGCTGGTCATCAGCATCGTAATCATGTTTTTTACCCACCAGCTGCAACTGATGCAGGAACGGCTGGTACTGGACACTCAGAACTATTGCGACAACAACCTGCTGCGCTTCCTGAAAGTCAGCTGAGCAACGCCGCAGGTAATACAACCTGGCCCAGAACAGCGCTGAGCCCGCAGCGCGGTAAACCCGCCCCGGGCGCATGAGAGAAAAGAGGAATCCCCTATGGGACAAGGTGTCCTTGAAATCAACGACTGCGGACTGCGGGTATTTACCGGCACCGATGAGATTCTCGAAAGTCCCGGTGTGGCCGTGGTTCAGCCCAACAAGATACTGGTGGGCACTGCCGCGCAGATGCGTGCGCGCAGCCACCCGACACAGGTCAACAACCAGTTCTGGCGTCGCCTCAGCCTGGAGACACTGAAATCCAGCAACGCCAGCTGTCGCCACCATGCCGACCTGGCTTACTGCCACCTGCGGGAAGTGGCCGAACACTGCGACCTGCCAGAGCAGCTGGCCCTGGCGGTGCCCGGTAATTTCACTCGCGAGCAGCTCGCGCTGCTGCTGGGGATCATCAAGGAGAGCCCCATCAACGCCGTGGGCCTGGTGGATTCCGCCACCGCCTGCATCAGTAGCAGCGCACCTCGCGGAGTCCACCTGCACGTAGAGCTGCAGCGCCAGCAGACACTGGTGAGCCGCGTGGCGGTCCACGAACAGGCGGTGCTGGACATCGCCGAAACGGTCAACGACGCCGGTCTGCAGAATTTTCAGGACGCCTGGGCGCGGGTATTTACCGACGCTTTTATCATGCAGTGCCGTTTCGACCCTCTGCACTCGGCCGAGGCGGAGCAGCAGCTCTATGACCTCATGCCCCAGTGGGTCAACCGCGCCATGCGCGGTGGTGAAGTCATGGCGGAAATGGAGGACCGCACCGCCAAGGTCACCCTGCGCCAATTGCAGGATGCCAGCACACCGATCCTTTCCCGCGTGCGGGCACTGATCGACAATCTTTCCGATCCCACCAGCATTGTGTTTGTCTCCCACCGCTGGGCAGAAATCCCCGCCGGGGCTCAGCTCGCCGAGCGTATTCACCTGCTGCCGCACAACTGCGTGGCACAGGCGGTGGCCGGCCGCTGGGAGCAGATATACAGCTCTTCAGAAGCCCTGCCACTGGTCAATATGCTCGACGCCGCGCCCCCAAGCGAAGTGGCGGTACAGGTCAACAGCGCCGCCGAAGCGGCCGCCACCCACCTGTTATTCGGCCACCGGGCGCTGGCCGCCCAGCAGCCACTGTTTGTCAGCTGGCAGGAAGGTAAACTCAACATCACACCAACTCCGCCAGAGCATCCCGCCGGCACCGTTACCAGTCACGCGGGCCGGCTGGCGCTGCGCGTGGATGCCGGCGCGCGGCTGATGCTGAACGGCCAGGAGATCTCCACGCCGGTCACCCTCGCCGCCGGCGACCGGATCGGCGCGGCGGATCTGGACGACGTCATTACCGCAATCTGTGTGGAGCGTTATGGCGCGTAGAAAAAGGCGTTTTTCCGCCTTCAGCCTCTCATTTCTCGACATCATGTCCTGCGGCTTCGGCGCTGTGGCGCTGATCTTTTTGATCATCCGCCACGGCTCCGATCAGGACATACAGGTGGAAAACCCCGAGCTCGCCGCCGAGGTCAACCTGCTGCAGGAGGAGGTGGCTTTCGGCCGCGAGCATCTGGTGCTGGCGCGGAACACCCTCGATGTCACCAGCGATGAACTGGCGGATGCCCAGGGGCTGGCCCGGCGCATCCTGGAACAGATTGATGAGATCAAGGGCAATATCGCCGAGATAGACAGCAACACCGAGGAGCAGGACATCAAGCGCCTGCAGGAAAAACTGCAAAAACTCGAGCAGGCCAAAAAAGAACTGGAGGCTGAAAATAAAAAACTCGGCAATAACGTGCGCAAATTTGTCGGCGAAGGGGATCGGCAGTACCTCACCGGCCTGCGCCTGGGTGGCGATCGCATCCTGATTCTTGTCGACGCCTCCGCCAGTATGCTCGGCGACGAGCTGATCAAGGTCATCCGCGCGCGCAATATGTCATCGCGGGTCAAGCGTGAAACCGAAAAGTGGCAGCGCGCCATTACCACGGTGTCATGGCTCACCGCCCAGTTCCCGCAGAACAGTCAGTACCAGATCTTCACTTTCAACACAGGCTTTAGCGCCGTCATACCGGGCACTGAGAGCCGCTGGCTGAACGTGGACGACCGGGAGCAGATGGACCAGGCCATCAAAAAACTCGGCGAAGTTGTGCCGGAGGGCGGCACCAGCCTCGAACGGGTATTTAACGGCGTCAACGGCATGAGTCCACTGCCGGACAATATCATCCTGATCACCGACGGCCTGCCCACGCAGGGCATGAAAAAGCCCCGCGGCAACACGATTTCCGGCAAACAGCGCCTCGACCTGTTCAAGCGCGCGGTCAAGGTACTGCCGCAAAACGTGCCGGTGAACGTCATCCTGGCGCCCATGGAAGGCGACCCCTATGCCGCCAGCGAATTCTGGAAACTCGCCATGGAAACCCGGGGCTCCTTCCTGGCACCTTCGAGAGACTGGCCATGAGACGCAACCGCAACAAAAGGCAACAGGAAGAATTCAGCATCTCGTTTCTCGATGTCATCTGCTGTGGCTTCGGCGCCATCGTACTGCTGTTGATGATCGCCAAGACCACCTCACCCATCATTCTCGAAGAGGCGGAACTGGATCTCGACGGGCAGGTGCAGGAGCTGCAACAGCAGCTGGCCGAAATTCGCGGCGAAACCACCGTGCTGAACCGGGACCTGAACGCAAAGCGGGAGCAACTCGACATCGAACGCCAGCGCATCGCCATCCTCAAGGGAGAGCTGGACACATTGCAGACCCAGTTTGCGCGCATGACCGAAGGCGAATCAGAGGAAGGCAAAATCCGCGGCGAGCTGACCGTCGCCCTGCAATCGATGACCGCGGAAATGCGCCGCCTGCTGGGCGAGAACTACCAGCGCAAGAACAATGTCATCGGCGGCATTCCCGTCGACAGTGAATATATCCTGTTCATCATCGACACCTCCGGCAGCATGTTCAACTACGGCTGGGACCGGATGATGAACGAGATGGTCAACACGCTGAACCTCTATCCCAACGTCAAAGGCATTCAGGTGATGAACGACATGGGGGACTATATGTTCTCCAACTATCGCAGCAAGTGGATACCGGATACCCCGGGGCGCCGTGATGCGATCCTGAAGAGACTGCGCTCCTGGAACCCGTTCAGTAATTCCAGCCCGGTGGAAGGTATCCAGAAGGCCGTACGCAGTTTTTACGATCCCAACAAGAAAATCAGTATCTATGTTCTCGGGGATGAATTTACCGGCAAATCGATTCGGCAGGTCATGCTGGCGGTGGATCGCGTCAACGCCCAGCACGGTGAGGGCAAGCGTAACGTGCGCATTCACGCCATCGGCTTCCCAATCCAGTTCTCCCGCCCCCCACACCTGCAGACCACCGGTCTACGCTTTGCAGCACTGATGCGGGAATTAACCTATCGCAATGGTGGCACCTTCGTCGGCCTCAACGATTTCCGCTAGCAAATGGCCAGCTCAGGAGCTGATTATGGCTAACAGCAGGAACAGATTTCTCTCGGCAGTGCGAATAGCCCTCGCCTCATTACTGCTGCTACTTGGCGGCTGCACGCATACGGTCCAGGTAGACGGGGAGTTTCCCCAGCCAGTGGGACCGCAGCACCCTCTTAAAGTCGGCGTTTACCTCAGTGAGGATTTCCGCGAGTTCACCTATCACGAGGACAGTGAGGACCGGGAGGAGTGGAACATCAGCACCGGCCGCGCACAGGAGAACCTGTTTGAGACAGTGCTCGGGTCCATGTTCGTCGAGACAGTTCCCCTGGGCCAGTACCCCGACAACCTGCCTGGCGATGTGGAACTGGTGATCGTGCCGGAGGTACGCGAACTGCAATTCACCATGCCCCGCGAAACCCGGGTCAATATCTTCGAGGTGTGGATCAAGTACGACATGCAGGCCTATGCCCCCAATGGCGACGCTGTCGCCAATTGGGTGATCACCGCCTACGGCAAAACACCGACCGCCTTTCTCAAGTCCCGCGAGGCCGCTCTCGCGCAGGCGATCAATGTCGCACTGAGAGACGCGGGCGCCACGCTCTTCACCGGCTTTGCCATGGTGCCGGAACTGCAGGCACTGCTGGAGGAAAAACGGCGGGCTATCGCCCTGGAAAAAATCCCGTCGCCAACCGACACCGCCAGTGCGGTCGAGGCACCGGTGGAATAGCCGGTGGGATAGTGCGCGACTCTGCGGGTGGCGAAGCGCGGCCCGCCCCTGCCGGCAGTCAGAAGCTCGCCGGCACCCAGGCCCCCGGGCGATAGCGCTGCGGGGGCGAACCATTTAACAGGAGGTTGCTGTGCTTAGAACTCTATTTGCTTTTGCGCTGGTGCTGCTCAGTGGTTGCACCACCGTGGTTATCGACGAGTATCGGCGCAGCGATGGCGAACTGGCTCAGGGCGACAGCGTCGTCATCCTCGGCCGCAGACATTCCAGCGACTACGAGACAGAGCCAGACCTGATCGATTGCGTGGGCAGGCAGCTGCACAACCCCGATGCCGGCGTGAACATCATTCCGGAAAAAAAGTTTGTCGACGCCATGTATCCGTGGTTCGAACCACGCACCGCCCCCATGCACCTGCGCTCTCTGGACCGCGTGATGGAAAACAAGGAGCTGCGTGAACGACTCGATGCCTACGGGGTGAAATACATCATCTGGATCGATGGTTCCACCGAAACCACCGCCAGCGCCGGCTCCATCGGCTGCTCCATCGGCACCGGCGGTGCCGGCTGCTTTGGTTTTGGCACCTGGGACAAGGAGTCCGATTACGAGGCCTCGGTGTGGGATTTCCGCGACCGCGAACTCTCCGGAAAACTCAGCGCCGACGCCAAGGGCACGTCATACATGCCCGCCATTGTGATACCCATTCCCCTGATTGCGCGGGTGCAAAACAACGCCTGCAAGGGCATGGCCCTGCAACTGCAGGAATTTTTACTGCCCGCTGAGGCCAACAAACAAAAGTCCTAGGGAGGGAAGGACCTATGCATACTTTTAATAAAATTCTCCTCACAGCCATACTCGCATTTCAGCTCGCCAGCACAGCTGGCTGCGCCTTCAACCCGGCCACCAACCGGCCGGACCTGGTGTTGATGTCCCAGGAAAAGGAAATCAAGATCGGCAAGGAGATGCACGAGAAGCTGGTGGCCAGCACGCCCATCTACAAAGACCCAATTCTCAGCGCCTATATCGAACATGTGGGGCAGAAAATTGCCCAGGCCAGCGACCGGCCGGATCTGGAATATACCTTCACCATTATCGATAGCCAGGACATCAACGCCTTTGCCCTGCCCGGCGGTTATATCTATATCAACCGCGGGCTGCTCACCTACCTGCGCTCCGAGGCGGAGATGGCCGCCGTGTTGGCACATGAGGTTGCCCATGTCACTGCGCGCCACGCGGTGCGCCAGAAAACCGCGGCAACCGGCGCCGGGGTGGCGTCGGTGCTGTCGGTGCTGGTCACTGGCAGCGGCGTTGTGGGCGACGTGGCCAATCTCTGGGGCACCGCCGCCGTCAAAGGCTACGGTCGCGAGATGGAACTGGAGGCGGACCGCTTTGGCGCCCAGTATATGTACAGTGCCGGTTACGACCCGCAGGCGATGATCAACGTCATCGGTATTCTCAAGGATCAGGAAACGTTTGCCCGCCGCAAGGCCCGTGTCGAAGGCAAGAAGCCCCAGACCTACCACGGTGTCTTCTCCTCCCACCCACGCAACGATATTCGCCTGCAAGAAGTCGTACAGGCGGCGGGCGAGCTGCCGGAAGACAAAAAAGTCACCAAGGTGGAATACTACCGGGAAAAGACCGAGGGCATTGTCTACGGTCGCAATACGCTGCAGACCGACAAGAACCGCTACAACCATCGCCGCCTCGGGTTTTCCATGCTGTTCCCGACGGGCTGGGCCGTGGAAAACCAGCGCTCGGCGATTGTCGGTATCGCTCCTGACAAAAGTGCCAGCATCACCATCAAGGTCGCCTCGCGCAATGGCAACCAGCCGGCGGATATGGCCCTGCGGGAGCTCTATGACGTGCGCGAGCTGGAACAGGATGAGGCCCTCAGCCAATATCGCCTGACCGGACATACCGGCAAACTCCCCGCCACAAGCGCGGACACTCCCGAGCGGGTGGCCGTGCTCTACTTCGGCAGCCGCCAGTACATGCTGGAAGGAAAGATCCAGAGCGCGCCTGTAGACGAAGAAACCAGAGAGCAGTACGACAACCTGTTCCTGACCAGCATCCGCACCTTCCGCCCCCTGCGCAGGACCGATATCAACCCACCGGATATCAAGCGGGTGAAGTATGTTCAGGCCAATGACAAGACCACCTTTTCGTCATTGGCGCGGCATATGGATATTGGCGACTATGCGGAAGAACAGCTGCGCCTGCTCAATGGTTACTACCCGCGGGGTGAACCCAAGCCCGGCGAGTGGATCAAGATCGTGCAGTAATCGCGAGGCATCAGTATGGCAACCGGCCCTGCCTGTAAGGCTCGCGATGAGGGATTACTTATTGAATAAGGCAAGCGCGGACAGGGGGGAACCCAGCCACGCGAAGGCGAATCAAGGAGTATGGGAAGCCAGGAGACACAGGCATAAGCAGCGGCAAGCCAATATCAAGAGCAAGCGGCCATAGCAGCGATGATTACCTGAACCCAAGGTTGAAGGAACTCAGCCCCTAAAACTGCCAAGAACAAGAACAAGAACAAGAACAACCGACAGCAAAAAGCTGGTCACAGGAATTTGATAATAAAAAGTCGATAACACAATAAAGGAGAATGCGATGAACGGCCTGATGATGGGAACCCAACTCACACTGACCGGTGTCATGCGCCACGCGCAGCAGAACTTCCCCGACAGTGAAATCGTCTCGGTGACCGCGGATAATCCACACCACCGCTACCGCTACCGCGATGCCTTCGCCCGTGCTGGCCAGCTGGCCAACGCTTTGCAGGCACTGGGAGCCCAGCCCGGTGAGCGCATCGCCACTCTGGCGTGGAACGATTACCGGCACTTCGAGCTCTACTATGCCACGTCCTGCAGCGGCCTTGTCTGCCACACCATTAACCCGCGACTTTTTGCCGAGCAGATCGCTTACATCATTCAGCACGCAGAGGACCGCTGGCTGTTTATCGACCCCATGTTCGTGCCGCTGCTGGAAGCGCTCGCGGACCAGCTGCCCTCAGTGCAGGGCTATGTACTGCTCACCGACAGCGCCCATATGCCGGACACATCCCTGCCCAATGTGCACTGCTATGAAACCCTGATCGAAAGCCAGCCATGCGCCTTTGACTGGCCTGATCTGGACGAGCAGAGCGCCGCCGCGCTCTGTTATACCTCGGGCACCACCGGCAACCCCAAGGGGGTACTCTACTCCCATCGCGCCATGGTGCTGCACACCTACGGCGTGCTGTTGCCAAGCGTATTCAACCTGAAAAAAGACGAGGCGGTGCTTCCTGTCGTACCCATGTTTCACGTCAATGCCTGGTCAATTCCCTATGCGGTGCCAGCGGTCGGCGCCAAACTGGTTTTACCGGGGCCGAAAATGGGCGATGGCGAGACCCTCAGCCAGCTGATGAAACACGAGGGCGTCACCATCGCCGCCGGCGTTCCCACCGTGTGGCTGGCACTGCTGAATTATCTGCGGGAAAACAACCAAACCATCCCTACCCTCAACCGCGTGGTGGTGGGGGGCGCCGCCTGCCCCTGGAGCATTATGGAAGAGTTTGAACAGCGCCACGGAGTCTATACCCATCACGCCTGGGGCATGACGGAAATGAGCCCGCTCGGCACCTACAACAGCCGGGTGGATGACAGCCTGCCGGCAGAGGAGGCACGCAGGCTGCGCCTGAAACAGGGCCTGCCCGCCTATGGTGTGGAGATGCGCATCGTTGACGACCAGGGAAAAGAACTGCCCCGCGACGGCATCGCCTCCGGCGCCCTGCAGGTGCGCGGCCCCTGGGTCTGTGAACGCTACTTCAAGGCCGAGGAGTCCGCCCTCAGCGAGGATGGCTGGTTCGACACCGGCGACGTGGCCACCATCGATCCGCAGGGCTATCTGGGGATCACAGACCGCACCAAAGACGTGATCAAATCCGGCGGCGAGTGGATTTCCTCCATCGAACTGGAAAACATCGCCATCGCCGAGCCGGGCGTTGCCGAGGCCGCGGTCATCGGCGTGGCCCACGATAAATGGAGCGAGCGGCCACTGCTTGTCGTCACAGCCAAGCCCGGCGCCCAGCTGGATGCAGACAAGCTGCTCAGAGCATTCGAAGGCAAGGTGGCCAAGTGGTGGATTCCCGACGACTGCGTCGTGGTGAATGAGATTCCCCACACCGCAACCGGCAAGGTCAGCAAGAAAGATCTGCGGGAACAGTTTGTCGGGCACCGCTGGCCGCAGGAAGCCGCCGTTTAATTTTTTGCCGTGACGGCAGCCAGGTACCGCACCTGGCTGCCGTCATTTCTCCTTCCTCACTTCCTACTTCTTACTTCTCATTCCTTATCTCTCATCACGGGCTTTTTATTTTCGATTCCTGGTTTGTTTATCCGGCCTTGCCGGTTGCGACCTCGGTGGACGTTCCCCCCGCCACCGCGCTCTGGTATAAGTGGATTAATGTGCCACACCGGAGCCGTCATGCTGAACCGAATCCTGCCCCCTCACCCGCTCTTGCCGCGGCGCTTCTGGCCTGCGTTCGTCCTTCTGCTGCTGGCCTGCGGTCTATTCTCCCCGGTTCTGGCGCTGCCCTCGGTGGCCACCACCACTTCCACCCCGCTGGTGATTGCCCATCGCGGCGCATCCGCGTACCTGCCTGAGCACACTCTCGAGGCCAAGGCACTGGCCTACGGTATGCGCCCGGACTATATCGAACAGGACCTGGTATTGAGCAAGGACGGTCACCTGATCGTGATGCACGATATCTATCTCGATCAGATCACCGATGTGGCCGAGCGTTTCCCCGGCCGCGCGCGGGAGGATGGGCGCTTTTACACCATCGATTTCACCCTGCCGGAATTGAAACAGCTGTGCGTCACCGAAGCCTTTGAACGCAACGGCAGCGAATTGACCCAGAAGCACCCCGGGCGCTTTCCGCTGTGGAAATCCAGTTTCCAGCTGGCCACTTTCAATGAGGAAATCGAACTCATCCAGGGACTCAATCAGTCACTGGGTTACGACATCGGCATTTACCCAGAAATCAAGAAACCCTGGTTTCACCACCGCGAGAAGCGCGATATCGCCAAGCGCACCCTGGAGGTGCTGCAGCAATACGGCTACCGAGACCGGCAACAGAAAGTGTATCTACAGAGCTTTGATGCCGAGGAGCTGCAGCGTATCGACCGGGAACTGATGCCACAAATGAATATGGATATACCACTGGTGCAGCTGATTGCGGAAACCAGCTGGGGGGAAAAGAAAGTAGAACACGACGGCATCCTGAGCAATTACCGTTACGACTGGATGCACACGCCAGAGGGCCTGAAAAAAATCAGCGGTTACGCCGATGCTATTGGTCCATCCGCAATGATGCTGGCACAACTGGGTATTACAGGACTGACCGCAAGCCCGCTGCACCGGCACGCGAAAAAACTGGGCCTGCCCATACACGCCTATACCTTCCGTGCCGACAGCCTGCCCAAGGCTATTCGGGGCCTTCTCTCTTTTGAAGACATACTGTCTCTGTTCAGTGGCCCACTGGCCATCGATGGCTTCTTCACCGACAACCCCGACCGGGTGCGCGCCTTTCTCGATGCGCGCTCTTCTGAGTCCCAGTCGCAATCTAAATCTCAACGCCAGCCTCAATCCCAGCCTCAATCCCAGTCACCTCACCCCGCGCCTTGAAACCTGCGGGGCTTGAGCCCAACGTGACTGAAATCCAGCAAGCCCTAAATCCAACTGGGTTTAAGCTCAGCCAGGTTTCAGCCCAGCAGGGGCTGACAGCGCCGGCTATACTGGGGCGACGACACCGGAGCTCCACCCGGAGCAGCGCCGGCGCGGGGCCCTCCACAATGAAAAACGAACTGCAGTCGCTCCTGCACTCAACCACAGCCATCGTCGAGGTTGCCGGCTACGCCATCGAGGTTTTCGGCGTACTGGTGATGATCGTCGCCACGGCACAGTCCACGGTCCACTTCGTGAAAACTCGCGGCACCGTCAGCCCCGAGGAATCCTACACCCGCTATCGGCGCAATCTCGGTCGCGGCATTATTCTCGGCCTGGAATTCTTGATCGCTGGCGATATCGTCAGGACAGTGGTAGTGGCGGAAACGCTGGAAAACGTCGGCATTCTCGCCCTGATCATATTTATCCGCACATTCCTCAGCATTACCCTGCACCTTGAAGTCGAGGGACGCTGGCCCTGGCAGAAGCAATCAGGCCAGCCGCCTGCGCAGCGTTAATTGCCTCAGGTTGCCTCAGGTTCCCACGGGCCTAAACCCCGCACCTAGATCCCGCACCTAAAGCCCGCGCTAACCCCTGCGTCTGCACCTTGGCGTTAAAATGACCAAGGCAAGCCAATACCGTCTTCCCCATCTGCAGCAGAGCAACCTGAGCCCCGAGGATACAGTTGTTACAGGGCTGCTGCGGAATAACACCGCCACCGTTTTCGGATCGATCAAGTACTCCAGTGAACACACCGGGCTCGTCGATCCATTGTGGAGAAGACGATTCAATCATCAGGAGCTGAGATAAAAAAAACATAAGGACCGAATATGGAAGCGGATCGAGCACACTTTTTATCCGCAGTGGAAGCCAGGCTGATGCGCCTTTTTTCACCTCGCGCAGTGGTTATCGCGTGCCAGCACAGGAGCGGCATCGGCTGGAGGGATTTATGCAGGCCGGGGTGTTTTTAGGCCTGACGGATAACGCCGCGCTCGCTGACTTAATAGAGCCGTGTCACCGGGCTGTTTTCAACAAGAGTATCGCCGAGCGCAGGACGGAAAACCCGCTCAATGCCAGTTACGAGCGGATTGACGGCAGCCCCTACCAACAGCCCACCTATTCACGCAAACCCCTGCGCCGCAGGGGGAGCAGGTAGAGTGAAGACTGATAAAGAAGAGACTGGGAGAGAGGGGACTGGTGGAGAAGGGGCTGGAGGAGAGGGGAAAGGTAGAGGAGAGGGGAAAGGTAGAGAAGAGACGGGTAGAGTGAGCACAGAGAAACCGCAGCGGGCCGAGTAAACGGGCCCAAGACCCAATGCATTGCCGACGCAGCCCCGCTAAATTCCCGAGCCTGCCCCGCCACATTCCCGAGCCTGCCCGGCCACAGCCCCAACAAAGCGTCAACAGCAGCGTCAACAGCAGCGGTGGCCTGCCTTAAGCGTGACGACACCGTTATGGTGTCAGCGCTGCGATCACATAGGCGCGATCACAGAAAGACAGCGACAGGCAGCGTCACTCGAAACGGGAAAAGTCCGCCGGTCGCTTTTCCATAAAAGCGGTGGCCGCTTCCTTGAATTCCTCCGATCCCAGGCGTTTCTGGAAATGCTGCGCCTCCTCCTGAATCACCTGCAGGCCAATTTCGCGGGTACTGGCGCGCAACAGCCGCTTGGTGAGTCGCACCGCCTCCGGCGCCTTGCTCGCAAGCTCCGCCGCGGCCATACGCGCCTGAGTCAGCGCCTCGGCAGCCGGCAGTGCGGCATTGCACAGTCCCAGAGCCACCGCCTCCGCAGCATCGAATTTCTTGCTCAACAGCAGCAGCTCTGAGGCGCGCACATGGCCCATCATGCGCGGCATAAAAAAGCTCGATGCGTACTCTGGGCAGAGTCCCAGATCCACGAACGGCATCTTGAACAGGGCGTCATCACCGGCAAACGCCATGTCGCAGTGCAGCAGCATGGTGGTGCCGATGCCCACCGCGGGGCCATTGATGGCCGCCACCACCGGCTTGGGGAATTCATACAGCGCCATCATAAACTGGTACACGGGCGACTCTTCACCGGCGGCGGAACCACCGAGGAAATCCATCAGGTCGTTGCCACTGGTAAAGACTCCCCCCGCTCCAGTGATGATCACCACCCGCACTTCCGCATTCTCAGCGGCACTGTTGAGCAGTTCCGCCATAGAGGAATACATGGCCATGGTGAGTGCATTTTTGCGCTCGGGACGATTAATCGTGATTTCCAGCACGCGCTCGTTCAGCTGCGCCTGCACTTCTGCACATGAGCTCTGCATGGGATTCTGCATCGGAGTCTCCACTTTATTCGTTGAGCGGGGGGCATTGATCGAATCGGGGCAGCACCCATTGGCCGCCCCCTTTATAGCCCCATGGTAACGGCTCCGACTGCGAATGGCAGTTCCGAATCGCTCAGATTGAATGACTGCCCTTGCCTGTTCGGCGCGACCGGCTGGACATTTTTTCGATAACGAATACTGAGCCGGGAATCAGGCAATCTGCGCAAGGAAAAACCAGAAAACAGAAGAAGGACAGAACGGTGGAAGGGGTGATACGAAGACAGAAAATGCTGTGTCGCCATCCAGCCCGCGGTCGCCACAAGGCCCCTATAAAGCAAAGAGGCGCCCCGGGGCGCCTCTCGAAGCACATTATTTGCCGACAAAATCCCGCCGCAGGGGCTGGCACATGCAGTGCACACCACCGCCGCCGGGAGTGATCATGGAGATATCCGGGTCGATCACTTCCAGCCCGTGGGCGCGGCATTTCTCCGCCAGGCCTTTATTCGCTTTTGGCAGCATCACCCGGTCGTTACCCAGCGCCACCACGTTCACGCCCAGCTCCAGTACCTGCGGGAAGGGAATGTCGATAATCTCGATATGGCGATCGCGGAACCACTGCACCAGCTCCGGCTCCACCGCGTCGATACAGATGGCCGCCAGCTTGTCCGCCAGCATCGCCACCATCACATCGATATGCAGGAAGAAGGGGTCGAACTGGTAACCTTTGACTTCCCAGCCCTCTTTCTCGACCCAGCTTTTCATCTGCGCAAAACCCTGCGGGCTGGTGCGCTCACCGGAATAACCACACAGGATGACGCCGGGTTCCAGCACCATAAAATCGCCACCCTCCAGCGAGCCGGCGGTGATGATGTCGTACAGAGGAATATCCAGTTCCATATATTTTTTGACGATGGGCGCCCATTCGCCTCGGCGCCATGGACTGTACATCTGGGTCACGATCGGCCCCCACGGCGTCATCACCGAGGAGTCGCGGCCATAAATCTGGTACGGCAGGGTGCTGTCGGCGGGTATCAGATGGGTGTTCACACCGGCGTGGCGATAGGCGTCGAGCATCTCCGCATGCTGGGCCGCCGCGACCTTGTGATCAAACTGCATGCCCAGGCGCACCGCGCGACGCGAACTGGAGTTCCCCGTGCGCCAGCTGAAGTTGTCCACCGGCCCGATCAACACTTCCCGCAAGGTACCGTATTCGGAGTCCATGCCCCATTTTTCCAGAGGTTTGGTGCCGCCGTTGTCTTCGCGGCGACGCATGACAAATTCGTTCATGACTTCACTTCCAGTGGTTGTTTGGCCAGCCAGATTTCGCTCAGGCCAGCGATATTTTCCCGTATTGATCAGGCGACAACGCCCGCGCGATCCAGCATGGCCTGCAGCAGCACATTGCAGCCCGCTTCCAGATGGCGCGCCTCGGCGGATTCCGCCTCGTTGTGGGAGAGGCCACCGGCGCAGGGCACGAAGATCATGGAGACCGGCGCCACCCGTGAAACGTAGACGGAATCGTGACCGGCACCCGAAACCATTTTCCGGTGACTGTAGCCGAGCGCACGGACCGCTCTATCCACCGCGGCGATGCAATCCTCATTAAAAGCAACGGGTGGGGAATGCCACTCTTCGCGCACTTCAATACGGGTGCCTGTCGCCCGCTCCACCTCTTTCACCAGCTGCTGGAGGCTCTGGTGCAAGTGTTCCAGCCCCTCGGGCTGTGGGTGGCGCAGATCCAGCGCCAGCACCACTTTTTCCGGAACGGTATTGCGGCTGCCGGGCTCTGCGCGCAGATCACCGCAGGTCATACGGGCATCGACGCTGAACGCTTTCACCTGCGCGTAAAGTTTCTCGCACAGCAGCGACAGCGCCTGCACCGGATCGCGGCGATCCTCCATCGGCGTCGGCCCCGCATGACAGGGGGTGCCGTGGAAGGTCACGTCGTACCAGCGGATCCCCTGCACACCGGTGACCACACCGATGACCTGCTCCTGCTTCTCCAGAATCGGACCCTGCTCGATATGCGCCTCGAAGGCGGCGGTGACCGGCTGCGCCTCGGCGGGCATATCACCCAGGTAGCCGATGCGTTGCAGCTCCGCGCCGATGGTCCTGCCCGCTTTATCGGTGCGAGTGTGGCCATACTCGAGACTGAACTCTCCAGCCCAGACCCCGGAGCCGATCATGGCCGGGGAAAAGCGCGCGCCCTCCTCGTTGGTCCACACCACCACTTCCAGCGGCGCGCGGGTTTTAATCTGGTTCTGCTCCAGAGTGCGCAGCACCTCAAGGCCCGCCAGCACGCCGTAGACACCATCGAACTTGCCGCCGGTGGGCTGGGTATCCAGATGCGAGCCGGTCATCACCGGCGGCAGCTCCTCGCTGCCGGCGCGGCGGGCAAAGATATTGCCCATTTTGTCCATGCGAATTTCGCAGCCGATCTCGCCGCACCAGCGCGCAAAAAGGTCGCGCCCCTGCCGGTCTTCGTCTGTCAGCGCCTGGCGGTTGCAGCCGCCGGCTGGCGTAGCGCCGATCTGAGCCATTTCCATCAGGCTTTCCCACAGGCGGGCGCCGTCTACTCGCAGGTGTTCTACTGTGTTTTCCATTCGATAGACTCCGGACCCTATAATGCCGCCAATATTAAGCTGTTTTCCGCAATTTAAGTTTTGATCCGCACCCCGCAAAGTGCGCATTATTTTGTCGCTGATCAAAACTCCATCAGGTGTACCCGTTTCATGACTGTAACCTACAGCTCCTATCTCAAGGTCGACGACCTGCTCCAGTGCCAGCACCCGCTCTCGGAGGGTCCCGAGCACGACGAACTGCTGTTTATCATCATCCACCAGAGCTACGAGCTGTGGTTCAAGCAGCTGCTGCACGAGCTGGACTTCCTGATTCGCCTGCTCAACCAGGGCGAGCAAAGCCGCGCATTGCATACACTGAAACGCGTCGACGCCATTTACCGCACCCTGATCCAGCAGGTGGACATTCTGGAAACCCTGACCCCACTGGAATTCATGTCTTTCCGCGACCGGCTCTCCACCGCCAGTGGCTTCCAGTCCTACCAGTTCCGCGAACTGGAATTCCTCTACGGTGCCAAAGACGCGACCAAACTGCAGAATTACCCGGAGGGCTCCGAGCACCGTAAGCGCCTGCAAAAACGCCTCGACAGCCCTACCCTTTGGGATGCTTTCCTGAAATTCCTCGCCAGCCAGGGGCGCGATATCCCCGACGAGGTGTTGAACCGCGATTTTTCCGCGGTGGCAGAGCCATCGCTGCCGGTTCAGCGGGTATTGATCGATATCTACCGCCACGACCCTCTGCTCAGCGAGATCTGCGAGGCCCTGGTGGATATCGACTCTTCGCTGCAGCAGTGGCGCTACCGGCATGTGAAGATGGTGGAAAGGACCATCGGCAGCAAGATGGGTACTGGCGGTTCAACCGGTGTAGGCTACCTGCAGGGCACCCTGTTCCGCCCGGTGTTTCCCGATCTCTGGGCGATTCGCTCCGAGTTCTGAGGGCTTGCGGAGCGCTTGTACGGAAGTGAACGGACATGCGCTGCGGCTGGCTGGCTGGCTGGCTGGCTGGCTGGCCAAAATGAGAATTCGCCCAGAAAAAACCGGACCGGGGGTTCGCCAGCCACAGGAGAGTTCCTAGGCGCCTCAGAGAGCGGCGCCAGACGGACACAAATATGACAGGCACAAAAAAGCCAGCGTTGAGCTGGCTTTTTTGTATCTCGGCTCGCCTGCAGGGGCGGCGCGAAGGAGGCTTCCCGACTTACTTCTCGTAAGGCACCAGGGACACCTGAATACCCGGCTTCACCTCTTGTGCAGCATCGGCGATCTGCACGTAGGTATCGGCGCTGGATTTGATGTGCGCGCGCACAATCACAATCGCCTGCGGGTTTTCCGCGTGCAGCTGGGCGATACGCGCCCGTACCGCACGGGTATCAATCCGGCTCTTGCCCATCATGATTTCATCATTGGCATTGACGGTCAGCAGGATGTTCTGCTTGTCGGGGTCCGGCGGAGTCTGTTCGGTCTGATCCGGGTCGGGAACATTGACATCCAACGCCTTCTCCTTGACAAAGGACGCCGTCACGATAAAGAAGATCAGCATGATGAACACAACGTCCAGCATGGGCGTCAGGTCGATATCGGCTCTTTCCTCTTCTACGGCCTTACCGCGTCGTCTACTCATAAAACACCGTACAGTTATCTAATGCGAATGGCGCCGGATGGACCGGTCTAATCAGGTGGGCAAGATTGCCGCGAAACTGCCCGCTTTGCAAGTGAAACCTGCCAAACGGGACAATACCCCTTATATATCAAGCGGTTACAGACGCCATCGAAGTGTGCGCTCACTATTCAGCCAGGCCAGCAAGCGCTCAGCGCGCGGCCAGGTAGCCCGCGTAATCGGGCACCGGCCGCTCGAATGCGGCGCCCATCAGAACCGACCGGACCATCATATCTGCACTGGCAGAGTTGCAGGCAACCGGGATGTTCCACACCGCCGCTATGCGCAGCAGCGCCTTGACGTCCGGGTCATGGGGCATCGGCTCAAAGGGGTCCCAGAAGAAAACCAGCAGGTCGATCTCCCCTTCGGCAATCCGAGCCCCCAGTTGCTGGTCACCGCCCAGCGGTCCGCTGAGCAATTTCTGCACCGACAGGCCGGTGGCCGCCTCCAGGCGCGCGCCAGTGGTGCCAGTGCCCAGCAGCTGGTGCTGTTCAAGCAGAAGCTTGTGGCGGCCGCACCACTCGATGAGATCCCCCTTGCGGTTATCGTGGGCCACCAGGGCAACCCGCTTGCTGGCCGGTATGGTTTTCGAGATGTACTGCATGAACACTCCGCGGGATCATGGACCTTAAATATTCCCCTCTATTGATGCAGTTTCCCCGCCAGAAGACAAGAGCCCAGCAAGCAGAGCCACAATGAAAACGCCTATAAAGGAAGCAAAATAGAAGTTGAGCGCTAGAGAGGGGGAATAGAGAAGATCGATGGTGAGGAGCGATAGAGAGGGAGAATAGAAAGGAGCGATGAAGAGGGAGAAGAGAGGAGCGATAGAGAGGGAGAATAGAGAGGAACGATGGAGTGGAGGAATAGAGGGAAACGCTAGAAAAACGCCACAGAGTGAATACCACCGGCACCGCAAATCCATACCCCCATCAAACCGAGTGAACTCCAGCAGACCCCAAACCTTCGCGCGCGCCCCTGATTTCCGCACCGCGCAATGAACCTGGCCACACCATCAGCCCGACCACACGACTAACGGTGCTGCATCAGTGGGCAGCCCGCATCTATAATGAGGCACAACATAATGCCTATAGATGTAAACCCCATATAAAGAAGTAAGGAATCACACCATGAGTGTTGGAGCCTGGGAGCCGGAACAGCCCACAGCCAGAATGGAAATCGACCGAAAGCAACTGCAACGCTTTATTGCTGCCATTACGTCGGCGCAGCCCCTGCAGGAAGCCCTGGGTGCGCAGGACCGCACAGCCTCAATTCTGAACCGGCTGCCCGGCCAGACCTGGCTGGATGAGAGCGCATCCTGGCAGGCCGACGAGATCTGGCAACTGATCCGTTTTTTCACCCTGGCTGAGGCGCAACTGCCAGGCTGGGAAGCTGGTGCAGAGTCTGCGGTGATTCCGCTGGCAAAAGCCCTGCGCCAACGACAGCAGCCCCTGTCAAAAGAACAGCTGCTGTGGATACGGCAAAACTCCGACAACCGCTACCTGCCATACGGCCCGCTGCTGTGACCATAAAGGCCCGCCCCAGGCCCGCGGCTTTTACGATAAAGCCCAGCTGGGCTATATACCCCGACGTATGACCAGTCCCGCTGCGCTATAAGCCGGTTTAGACCCAGGCCCTCTTTATGGCTGCATGGCTGCATGGCTGCATGGCTGCGACCGCTGTGATAATGGCTTGGCGAATACCCGCCAAGCCACAGTACGCCGGGTACGCTGGTGAAAAGGCTTGAGATGGAATGTTCTGGCACTCAGTCCTCCAGACGCGAAACCTGCCCGCAGAGAAACTCGCCGCTGCCGGGCATCCGGTAGTTCCCCGGCAGGTAACGCCAGACAATATAGCCGGCATCATCCAGCAACCAGGCACTGGGCCGACAGGCGGCGCCGCCACTGGCTGCAGCGGTGACACTATCCGCACAACGAACCTGCCCTGATCCTGCCCAACGTCTTACCCAAGGCCCCAGCAGGCGGAACCAGATCGGCACACTGGCAGGCGCAATAAAGGCCCTATTGGCCGGCGCCGAGGATGAAAGCTGCAACACCGCCGGTGCGCTTTCCCCCGGCCACAGTTGCGGCCAGCGCTCTGCCGGTTCGGTGCTGACCAGTACCAGTTTTACATTATTCTTTTCCAGTCGATACTGCCCCTGCGCCAGCTGATAGAGCTGTGCGCGACTGTCCGCACAAAA
This sequence comes from Microbulbifer aestuariivivens, assembly GCF_039545115.1. Classification (NCBI taxonomy): domain Bacteria; kingdom Pseudomonadati; phylum Pseudomonadota; class Gammaproteobacteria; order Cellvibrionales; family Microbulbiferaceae; genus Microbulbifer; species Microbulbifer aestuariivivens. Next base: position 126,278 of record NZ_BAABRT010000004.1, read on the forward strand.
AGTACCGCGCAAAAATACCACCAGATAGCCACCGTTTGCTTCGAGTGGAGATTCGCCCTCGGAATCATTTTCGCAGTGGTCGCTGAGGAGGCCTGCGCTCGGCCAGCAGCTGCCATCGGCGAGTGTGAGCGAGGGTATTTTCTGGTCGATGGACTGCATCACAGGGTGGTTCAAGGCGCTCCAATGGAAAAAATAGACAAGCACAACAAACAGGTTATAGAGACTGAGCTGCAACGGCAGGCTCTGCTCACTGGCGGTAAGAAGGGTGATCGCCAGCCCGATCAACTGCACCGCAAAACCTTTGGGCTCCCACTGCTCACCGGCGAATCTTGCCGGCAGGAAGAAGCGCAGCAGCATCCATATAGGCACGGCCCATGCGCACAAAAATACTCCCAGCCAGGCAACTTCTCCGCCGTGAAAATATTGCCACAAGGCCCAAAAACCGCAGCTCCACAGCCAAATAAAAGCCACGAAAGTAAAAAATACCTTGATTCTGCTCATATACTGGTAAAAATACCCGGAAAAACTTGCAATCAAGTATATAAATAAGCTGCAATTAGCGCGATGTTTTCTACACTTCGTTTATTTTTCTTTTAAAAGCTAAAACAACACTGACAGACAGGGATATTTTATGGCTGCAAGAAAGAAATCCAGCACCAGAACGGTCGCCCCAGCGGTAAGCCCGATTGCCAAACTGGAAGCTGAACTCAGCAAACTCAAAGATCAGCTGGTAAAGGCCCGCGAGAAACAGGAACAAGACGCAGCCAAGGCTGCCGACAAGCTGGCCAAGGATGCCGCCAAAGCTGCTGCCAAGGCTGATAAAGAAGCCGCTAAAGTTAAAGCTACCCGCGCGAAGAAGAAAACCCCCGCACAACAGCGCCAGCTGAAAAGTGCCGTAGCCGCAGCAAGCGCCGCCAAGAAAGCGGCAGCCAGTGCCAAAGCCGCAGCCAAGGAAGCCAAAGAACAGCTTGCAGTCCTCAAACAAGACAACAAGCTCGCGGCTAAAGTCGCCAAGGCTGTCGCCAAGGAAGAAGCCGCTGTAGCGAAGAAACTGGCTGCCGAAGCCAAGAAGCAGGCTGCCGCCGAAGCGAAGAAAGCCGCCGCCGCTGCCAAGAAGAAAGCTGCCGCCGAGAAGAAGAAAGCCGCCGCTGCCGCCAAGAAGAAAGCTGCCGCCGAGAAGAAAAAAGCTGCTGCAGCCAAGAAAAAGGCTGCCGCCGCTGCCAAGAAAGCCAAGGCAAAAGCCAAAAAGGCCACTGCCAAGAAAAAGCCCGGTCGGCCTAAGAAGGCAGCCACCACCGCCAAGAAGTCCCCCGGCCGCCCGAAGAAAGCAGCCACAGCCGCCAAGAAGTCTCCGGGTCGCCCGAAGAAGGCCGCCACAAAAGCTGCAGCTAAAAAGTCTCCCGGTCGCCCTAAGAAAGCCGCTACCGCCAAAAAGACCCCAGGCCGCCGCGGACGTCCGCCAAAGGCTAAGCAAGACTGAAGTAACGCGCAGTGGGATCTCGGGGCTCCGGCCCCGTTGCCTATCACCGCATGACCCCGGCCAATGCCGGGGTTTTTCATTTTTCCGCCTCCTCTCTTTTGCTTATCTTGCTACCGCCTTTTTCGCCCCCCCTTTTACACTCCCTTTTACACTCGCTTTTACGCTGCCTCCTGCAGGGAGCAGCCCCGATTGCGGGAAGATTGCTTTTGTCGGCTGGGGCTTGTGCAAACCCGGAAACACTGTTGCCCCGGCAAGGCAGCGCTGACTTAGAACGGTGATTCAGAACGCTGACTTAGACAGTAGCGCAGGCTCGGGAGATACCCGGGCTTGGAAAGCGGTATGGATTTAGCCAGCGCCGCGGCTACTAAACCGTCGTGAGCTATTAAACCGCCGTGGGCTATTGAACCGCCGCAGGCTATGGAAGCGCCGCAGGCTATGAAAGCGGCGCAGACTATGAAAGCGGCGCAGACTATGAAAGCGGCGCAGGTTTAGAAAGCAGCGCTCACCAGGCGAATGCTTCTGGCCAGCAGGCAGTATCCAACTGGCACTAACAGCTCGCCACAGCAGCGGGCCAGCAACAGCCCCCTAGGGGCGATTAAGCCGCAGCCCCGCAATAGCGTGATCCCGGCCAAGCTCCAGTACACAGTCAGCGCGCCCGGGCATTTCTTCGAGCAGATTGCGGGTAATACGCTCATAGTGCTGTACAAAGCGGACGATCTCCGCATCCGACATTCCGCCGCCACGGGCAGCCCGCAGCTGGTGCTCCTGCTGAGTGCGCCAGGCGAGCACGCTCTGCATATCCGGCACTTTCAGCATTACCAGCACATCGAGCATGGAAAACAGCTGCCGGTAGGGCCCCTGCAGCTGTTGATTGATGTAATCCCGCCAGTGCCCCTCGGGGTCTTCAAGGCGCTCAAGACTGTTGATCGGTTCCTCAGCGCCCTGCCATGGCAGGGCGCCGACACACCACCCCTCGAACAGCAGAATATCCACCGGGCCACGATAGTGGCTCCAGGTTGAAGTCGCCGCACGGTCATCAATGGATTTATCAAAGCGGGGGATCGGCGTCTGGTCGCCCTCGCCGCTGCGACAGAGACGCTGGATCGTATCGATACCGAGCGCCACATCATGAGTGCCGGGTACGCCTCGGGTGGCCAGCAGCGGGTGTACCTGCTGCCCCAGTCGCAAGCGCTCGGCGCGGGTCAGGTAGAGATCATCGAGGGAAAAGCCTGTACTGCGAACACCTATGAGTCCCCATACAAGCGTTAGAAATGCGGTCAGCGTGGATTTTCCGGAGCCCTGGCCGCCACAGAGACCAACCACCAGTGTCTGCTCCTGCCGGGTCTGGTCTTGATGCCGCTGCTCCTCAAGCCAGATGGCCAGAGGCAGCAGGTACTGATCAATCGCCCGGTTGAAGGAGGATGGCAGCTGCTGCTCGGCGATAAACTCTGCGATCGGCTCCTCTAAAGCCTGTCGCAGTGCCCGCGCACGCTGCAGGATCGCTTCCGGCCAGCTGGATGTCATGCGTCACCCCGTTTCCCATGGGTTTCAAAGGCTACCAGGCTAAAAGCCGCTGCCGCTCCCGGCCGGGAGAGTTCAGCGCTTTCTATGCGATTCAATTGAAGCGACTCACCTGCTGCGCCTCAACCGCACCCACAATCGCTGTGGCACAAGCAGTGTGCCACTATCGCTGCGCCACTATCGATGCGCCACTATCGCTGCGCCATTATCGATACGCCATCCGAAGAGAGCGCTCTGCAGCCGGCGCTGGCGCCTGCCTAGAGGAAGCAATGCAGGTTCCGTGCCGGCCCCATGGTAAAGCGGTTATGCCCACAGCGGGGGATCAACCCTCGCCCCACTGGGTGCCGCGAATCGGCGGTGGCAGCAGGCTGGCGAAGAGGTCGCGGATGCGCCCCGGCAGCACCAGCATCACCGGTGTCACCACCAGTGTCAGTACCGTCGAGAATGTCAGGCCATAGACAATGGCGCTGGCCAGCTTGACCCAGAAGGACGCCACCACGCCGCCAACCACTACATCGCGGCCGACCATATCCACACTCACGCCGAGGGCGAGAGGCAGCAGGCCGAGGATGGTGGTCGCGGTGGTGAGAAACACCGGCCGCAGCCGCTGTGCCGAGGCCTTCACCGCCGCCGCCGCCGGCGACAGGCCCGGCTCGGCGTTGCGCACATAATTGTAGGTATCGATCAAAACGATATTGTTGTTCACCACAATCCCGGCCAGCGCCACAATGCCCACGCCGGTCATGATCACACTGAAAGTGCTCTGGGTCAGCAGCAGGCCCAGCATCACACCCAGCGTCGACATCACCACCGACGAGAGAATCAGCAGGGACTGATAGAAGCTGTTGAACTGGGTCACCAGCAGGATATACATCAGAAACAGCGACAGCAGGAACGCGATGCCCAGGAAGGTCAGGGATTCGTTCTGCTCCTCATCGGCGCCCCGGAACAGCAGTTCCACACGGCTGTCCACCGGGTTCTCCGCCAGCCACGCGCGAATCTCCCGCACCTTGTCATCCGCCAGAACCCCCTCTTCGGCATCCGCCTTCACCTGCATACGGGTGATGCCGTTGATCCGTTCGATCTTGTCCACCTTCGGGTGCGCCTCGGTGCGCACAAAACTGCTGACCGGCACAGCGCCGCCGGGGGTATTTACCTTCAGCTGGTCCAGCGCGGCGATGCCACGGGATGCCTCTGGATAGCGAATGCGAATATCCACTTCCTCGTCGCTGTCGTCGGGGCGGTATTCAGCCACTCGCACGCCGTTGGTGACCAGCTGCACCGCCCGCCCCACTTCCGTGAGGTCGGCCCCATAGAGCGCGGCCTTGGAGCGATCGACTTTCACCTCCCACTCGATACCCGGCAGCGGCGCCGTGTTGGTGATATCCCGCAGGCCGTCGAATTCGTGGAGGAGAGCGTGGGTGAGACGCCGTGTTTCCACCAGCAGCGCATCATAGTCGCGCCCGCGCAACTCAAGCACGATGTCCTTGCCGATGGGGGGGCCGCCCTCGAACTCATTGGCGGTTACTTTAATGCCGGGGAAGTTCGCGCAGCGCGCACGCAGGTCGGCGAAGATGTCACCGCTGCGACGCTGGCGCTCCTTGGCGGGAATCAACTCCACCAGAATATTGGCGATCTGGTCCGGGGCGCGATCGCGGTTACCGGTCAGGCCTGTGGAGCCAATCGCGGTGTAGGCAACCCGCACTTCCGGCACCGCCAGAATTGCCCCCTCGACCTGAGCCACCAGCTCGCGCTTTTCCGCCACCGACAGATTGCCCTGGGCCCGCACTTCCACGTTGCCGTACTGCTCCTCGGTATCGGTGAAAAACTCCACCCCGGCGCCAAAGCGGCCAAAACCGACAAAAATGCCAAACAGCAAAATGATTGTTGTCGCGAAGGCGGTGATGGGGCGATGCACCACCGCTTGCAGCAGCCGCGCATACCAGCCGGTGATGCCGGAGAGGGTTGTCGGCTCGCCGTGCTCCAGTTGTTTGAGGTAGTCCTGTGTGGCCATATCGAGGCTGCCCTTGCCGAACAGGGAGCCGAGCACCGGAGCAAAGAACAGTGCGTACACCAGCGATCCCGCCAGCACGGCAAACACCGTTACCGGCAGGTAGCGCATAAATTCACCGACCACACCGGGCCAGAACATGATGGGCAGGAACGCCGCCAGCGTGGTGCCGGTGGATGCCAGCACCGGCCAGAACATGCGGCGCACCGAGAGAAGATAGGCAATGCGCGCGGACATGCCCTCGGCCATTTTGCGGTCGGCGTATTCGGTAATAACAATGGAGCCATCAATCAGCATGCCCAGCGCCAGCAGCATGCCGAACATCACCATGAAGTTGAAGGAGTAGCCGAGGTACCAGGTGATGATGGAACCGAACAGCAGGGAAAACGGAATACCGAGTCCCACCAGCATTCCCGAACGGAAGCCCAGTGCCGCCACCACGATAATCATCACCAGCAGCATGGCGGTGAGGATATTCCCCTGCATTTCACTGACCATATCGCGGGCAAACTGCGACTGGTCGAAAACGAAATTCAGCTCCACGCCGCGGGGCAGGCTGGCGCGCTCCGCCAGTACCACCTCGCGCACCGCGTCCGCAAGCTGCACCGAGCTGGCATCGTTGCGCTTCTCCACGTTGATCGCCAGCCCCGGCCGGCCGTTGACGCTGGTGTAGCTGGACGCATCCTTGAAGGTGCGGCGGATGTCCGTCACATCCGAGAGGGTCACCACGCCGTCCCGCGAGGTTTTTACCGGGATATCGTAAACATCGCGGGCGGTCTCGATCAGCCCGGGCACCTTGACCGAGAAGCGGCCGCTCTCCATCTCCAGTTCACCGGCGGGAATCAGCAGATTATTACCGGTAATGGCACCGATCAGCTGGTTGCTGGTGATCTGGTAGTGCTCCAGGCGCACAGGGTCGATGGTCGCTTCCACCACTTCTTCGCGGTTGCCCTGAATATCCGCACTCAAAACCTCGGCAATATTTTCGATCTTGCGCTTCAGGTGTTGCGCACTCTGCAGCAATACGCGCTCGCCCACCTGTTCGCCGGCCAGAGTGACGACGATGGCAGGAAATGGCTGTGCCGCGGCCTCCTCCACGATCGGCTCGTCCGCATCCCGCGGCAATTCGGCCTTGGCGCGGTCAACGGCGTTGCGCACCTCGTCCACCGCCATATCCACGTCGATGGCGGCATCGAATTCGACGACCACATAGGCGAGGGACTCACGAGCGGTGGCAATGGTTTCCACCACACCCTCGATGGAACGGATTTCCTGCTCCAGCGGCCGCACCAGCAGGCGCACACCGTCCTCGGGGGAAATCCCCTCGTGGCGCACCTGCACAATCACAAACGGCGGGTTGACCTCGGGGTTGGTTTCGATGGTCATCATGCCGCGGGCGACGATTCCGATCAGCACCACCAGCAGCATAAAGCTGATGGTACTGCGGGCCCGGTCTACCGCCTTGTCGAGTATCTTCATTGCGACGCACCCCGCTCGGTGACATCGGCGCGCTCCGCCACCGTGGTGCCGGCGGCCTCCTCCTGCTCCTGGCTCGGCGCGGGCAGATCACCGGCGGCCTCGTCGATTTTCACCTCTACGGTCTCGCCCACGGTCACATATTCCTGCCCCACCGTGATCAGCGTTACCGGATTGGGCAACCCGGTCACCCAGACCCCGGTGTCGCCGTCACTGACCAGCGTCACATTGCGAAACTGCACCCGGTTTTCCTCGTCGAGGATTCGCACGCCGAGGTCGCCCCGGTCATCGAGGGTCAGCAGAGAGGCGTTGATGCGGTGCGCATTCACCTCCCCGGTTGGCAGAGCGAGCCGGCCGCTGAGGCCACCACGCAATTTGCCGCCACGATTATTCACCGCCACTTCCACCCGGTAGGCGCGGGTTACCTCGTGGGCCTCCTGGCTGACATAGCGCAGCTCTCCCCGCACCAGGTCCCCCTGGCGCAGCTGGGCACTGGCCGGGGCGCCGGGTATCAGCTTGCCCACTTCGGCTTCGGACACCTCGCCCACCACCAGCACCGGGTCCAGGTCGAGCAGGGTGGCGCATTCCTCACCGCGGCGAATAAAGTCGCCCAATTCCACCGCCCGGTGGTTCACCACCCCATCGAAGGGGGCGGTAATTTCCAGGTTCTCCATCGCCACCTGCGCGCGCTTGTAGTCGGCGCGGGCATTGGCGAGGGCGACGGTACGCTGGGCGATATCCGTTTCCGACTGCAGTCCCTTGTCCCGCAGTTTCTGCGCGCCGGCATAGTCGAGCTCCGCCTTGCGCAAGGCGGCCTTGGCCTGGGCCAAGCGTTCCGGCCGGTCCTCTGCCTCGATACGGCAGATCACTTCGCCCTGCCGCACCGCTCGCCCCTCCGCCACCGGCAGGGAGGAAATAACACCATCCAGCTCCGCGCGCAGCCGCACCACGCGATTGGCTTCGGTATGACCATTGACCACCACCCGCGTGGTATAGGGCTGCGCCTGCAGCCGGCGCGCCTGCACCACCAGAGACTCCCCCTGGGCATTGGCCGCTTGCGCCCCGGCACTGCCCTCACTGTCAGCGCTCTCCTGCGGTACGATCAGGCCACTGGTCAGCCACAGCAGGGAAAGCAGCGCCACGATAATAGCGATCCGGTAGTTGCGCTGTTGCCAGAGGTTCGCAAACACATTCATAGGGAGAGGCCTGTCATCTAGTCTGTTGAGCGAAGGATAAAGCGTTGCTGTTTACGCACGGGCGCGAGCAGCGGATTGTAGCGCTGCATTGTGACGAGGGCTGTTGACAAAAGCCAACGGAAAACGAAATTGAGAAGGGTTTAAGGGGTGTGATGTGACGGGGGTTCTATCCGCTTGCGGGAGGCGACGCGAAGGCCAGCTTCAGCTCAGCATTGCCTTGAGAAAATCAGCCATCTCGGTCTTCTCGTCCATCAGTTCGCCACTGCAAAATTCCGCATTCCACTGCAGCAGTATCCGGCCCAGGGCGCGGGCCTGATCTGCCAATGCGCGGAGCTCCTCGACGCAATTCTTGGCACCGGTATAGAGCTTCAGCTTGCGGTGGCTGTTGGCCAGTGGGTGGGAGGAATACTGGGAGCGGTAGACCTCCAGCTTCCAGCGCAACGAATGGACCATGTTGCGGTAGAACACCAGTTTGGTGGGCAGGGTCAGCAGAGAGAAGTCCTCCAGGTCGGAAAACAGGGTGCTGTCCACACCCAGCACCTGGGTCTCGAGGTTGCCAGACGCGGCGATCACATCGGCGCTGCGCGGCTCCGCCAGCAACATTGCCAGATCACCGAACAGCTCGCCGGGGCGAACGGTCGCCAGTGGCCGCATCGCCCGCCCACCCGTCGGGGAGTTCACATGCACCTGCAGCTCACCGCGCAGCAGGAAGTAGACCCAATGATCCATTTCGCCCACGCCGTCGCCCAGCGCCAGCAGTTTTTCGCCGGGGGCAAGCGTGGTCAGGTGTGATCGCTTCAGCAATATATCGTATTGCCATTCACTAATGGCACGAACGTCACGAAATAAGTGAATGACCCTTAAGAGCCGATCTACGGTATCTCGTGAATAGTCACTAAGCGGTGTAATGTTCATTCGGCACTTGCATCTTCTTTATCGTGAATTGAATGCGTGATCGATCCCTATCGATTCGATGCCAAAAAGAAAGCCCTCGAAGAAGCGTTCCAGAAGCAGGCTGACGGGTGTCCTGTCGACATTATATTTAAAAAAACGTGATGCGGTACTCATTTTAAGCTTGAACAAGCTACCAATTACAGTAGAGTTGAGAAGCATTCAACAGATTTACCCCCGACATAGAGATAATAAAAAGGTAATCTGGTGGGCATACCCCGGTGATAATGAGGCGTGCCCACCGTCTTAACTCACCGGAACGTCCCGACCGAAATAAAAGAAAAAGCAAACCATGAAAACGATAAAAACTCTCATCGCCCTCATGGTGTTCGCGACGGCCATCTCTGCCAAAGCCGCACCACTAATGAACGGACTGGCGCTCGAGCAACAGTTCAATAAAGACCGCTACATCGCCGCAGTCTACTCGGACACACTGGCAGACAGGCCAGACGTCCTGCTTAACAACAACACCAACCGTCAGCTGGAAGTGCGCATAATCGCCGACTCCCTGTCCGCACGCCGCTTCCGAAACCAGTGGATGGAAGGGGTCGCCATCAACAACTCCGGCAACACCCTCAGTGGCCAGGCCGAGAACATGGTCACCTTTGCCAACGTGTTCAAGGGGCGTCTGTATAAAGGCGACAGTTTCACCGTCGCGTTCGACGGCAACAGCGGGATCACAACCATCTCCCTGAACGGAGTGAATCTGGCGCAGGTCAGCGATCGCAACTTCTTCAATATTCTGTTGCGCGCCTGGGTAGGCCCGGTTCCCCCGTCCACTGACTTCCGCGATGGGCTGCTCGCCAGCGGCAATGTCGATGCAAGCCTGCTGGGCACCTATGAACTGCTGGAGCCCGCGCCAGAACGGGTCGCCAAGATAAAATCCAGCATAGCACCCCAGGCTGAAAGCGATGTGGCAGAACCCGCAGCCGATGAGACTTCAGTGGCCGCCGCACCGACAGTGGATGGACCTGTGCCGGCACAGCCGCCACTGGCAGGAAGCATCCCCGCGCCCACTCTGGCTTCTGCGGGCAATACCCCCAGCGAGACTCCTGACACACCGGCCCCGACCCAGCCACAAGCCGAGCAGCCTGCGCCCGCACCCGCGCCCACGCCCAAACCCGCGCCGGTAAAACAGGTTGCTGAAGCGCCAATGGAGGAGGAAGAGGAGGAAGAGGATGAGGCGCCGCTGACTGCCGACATGATCCTCGCCCAGCAGATTTATCAATCCATGCTGCTGCGCCACACCTATAAATTCATTCGCTATCCGCAGCGTGCCCAGGACCGTGGCCAGGAAGGCAGCGTGCGCCTGAGCGTGTCCATCGACAAAGAGGGACGCATCCTCAACATCGAGCCCCTGCAGGAATCCCGCTATACCAGCCTCAACCGCGAGGCTCGCCAAGCGGTGGAACGGGCCAGCCCCTACCCGGCAGCGCCGCCGCAACTGGCAAAAGAGTCTTACCAGTTCACCATGCCGATCACCTTCCGCCTGCCGAACTAATCGCTGCAGCGACCAACCCCACAGCAAACCCCGCTTACGCGGGGTTTCTTTTTTGACGCCTCAAAGCCCCCTATTCTTTAAAGCCGCGCCAGCCACAGAGCTTTTCCCGCTCACTGTGATTACCCGCCCCTCCAATCGAAAACGTAAGCTTTAAACCCTGAGCTTTTATCGTCCGGGACATTCACCGTGCCCGCCGTACCACTGACCGCGACTCGGTTGCCGCTGCGCTCAAAGCGGGCTTACACTCGGGCAGGATAAAAATTCATTGAAAACCACGGTCACCATGAAAAAACTACTGCTCTCCCTGGCCATCGCCGGCGCCACCTCCGCCACCATCACCGGCTGCTCCAAATCCGAAGCGCCGCAAATGGCCGATCAAGCTGGAAGTCCCGCCATCGAAATCACCGAGTCCAACGCCGCTCTCGAACAGGACTCCAGCGTCGAATTGGGCTCCGGCATCGACCTCAACGCCATGGACACCTCCGTGCGCCCGCAGGACGACTTCTTCTCCTATGTAAACGGCAACTGGCTCAAGACCACCGAGATTCCAGCGGACAAATCCCGCTGGGGCGGCTTCAGCATCCTGCGCGACAAAGCCACTGAAGAGGTCAAGGCGCTGATTATGGCGGCCGGCGAACATGCCGACAGCGACAGCGGGAAAAAGATCGGGGATCTCTACAACAGCTTTATGAATGAAGCCCTGATCGAGAAACAGGGCCTCTCCGCCATCGCCGGCGAGCTGGCCAAAGTCGATGCTATTCAGTCGCAGAAAGACCTGACCGACTTCTTCGCTTACGCCGACACCGTCGGTTACGACGTACCCTTCGGTGCCGGCATCTGGCAGGACCTGAAGGAGGTGGAAAACTACATCACCGTCATGTGGCAGGCCGGCCTCGGCCTCCCCGACCGGGATTATTACTTCGACCAATCCGACAAAGGGCAGAAACTGCAGCAGGCATACACGGATTACCTGATCAACATCCAGAATATCGCCGGTCTCGAAGAGGCCCCGGCCTACGCGGATAAAATCTTCGCACTGGAAAAAAGCCTGGCGGAGAATCACCGCAGCCGCGTGGAAAACCGCGACCCGGAAAAGTACTACAACAAGAAAAGCGTCGCCGACCTGAAAGCGATGATGCCGGCGGTGGACTGGGACAGCTATCTGCAGCAGGCCCACCTGGAAAAAGCCGAATTCTTTATGGTCGGTCAGCCCGAATACCTCGAGGCCGCCAGCAACATCATCGCCAATACCGACCTCAACACCTGGAAACGCTACCTGAAGGTCAAGGTGCTGACCGCCATGGCGCCCTATATGCACGGCGAGCTGGCCCAGGCGCAGTTCGACTTCTACGGCACCACGGTTCGTGGCATTCAGGAAATGGAACCGCGCTGGAAGCGCGCCGTGCAGTTCGTCAATGGCGCAGCGGGCGAACTGGTGGGCCAGCGCTATGTACAGGAATACTTCCCGCCCGAGGCCAAGGCGCGCATGGTCCAGCTGGTGGACAACCTCAAGGCCGCCTACCGCGAATCCATCGAAGAGCTCACCTGGATGAGCGAGGAAACCAAACAGCAGGCCCTGGACAAGCTGGCCAACTTCACCACCAAAATCGGCTACCCGGATGAATGGCGCGATTACAGCGCGCTGGAAGTCAGCGCCGACAACCTGACCGGCAATGTTCTCGCTGCCAACCTGTTCGAGAGCCTCCACGACCGCAACAAACTCGGCAAACCTCTCGATCGCGGCGAATGGGGCATGAGTCCGCAGACCGTCAATGCCTACTACAACCCGGCGATGAACGAAATCGTCTTCCCGGCCGCCATCCTGCAGCCGCCCTTCTTCAATATGCAGGCGGAAGACGCTGTGAACTATGGCGGTATCGGCGGTGTGATCGGTCACGAAATCGGCCACGGCTTCGACGACAAAGGCAGCAAGTTTGACGGCAGGGGCTACCTCAACAACTGGTGGACCGACTCTGACCGCGACAACTTCGAACAACTCACCGGCAAACTGGTGGCGCAATACAACGGCTTTGAACCGCTGGAAGGCGAAAAGGTGAATGGTGAACTGACCCTTGGCGAGAATATCGGCGACCTCTCCGGCCTCGGCATCGCCTACAAGGCCTACAAAATGTCCCTGAATGGCCAAGAGGCGCCGGTGATCGACGGCTTCAGCGGTGACCAGCGGGTGTTTATGGGCTGGGCTCAGGTATGGCGCAGCAAGATGCGCGACGAGGCGCTCAGCGAGCGGCTCAAGACCGACCCTCACTCCCCGGCCAAGTACCGCGTGCAGGGCGTAGTGCCAAATATCGACGCTTTCTACACGGCTTTCGATGTCAAGGAGGGCGACGCCATGTACCTGCCGAAGGCGGAGCGCGTTGTGATCTGGTAAATCCAGCGATCCGCGTTACACCGGCCTGACCGTCACAGCCGGGTCGCCACAGCCAGGCCGCAACAACCGGTCGCAACACTCGGTCGCCACAAGCGGACAGCGATAACTGAACCGTTATCGCCGGTCTGTCGGCACAGTAGGCTGTAACCACAAAAGCCCCGCGAGCGGGGCTTTCTGCTTTGTTGGGAGCCCAAGTGAATCTCAGCAGGGCATCCCTTTGTTCTGAACGATAACGCCACACTGCATGATCGCCACTTGGACCTTGGCCTTGGCTTTGAAAAAGTCTAGGACTCTTGCCTCACGCCAAAACAGGGCGATGTTTTCTTTAGCCTTTAGCGCCGTGACGTAACTTCCTTACCCATCAACATTTCCCCTTCAACGCTCACCCTGCAACATCATCAGCGGCCGGCCAACACCCGGGCTTAGTGATCGCTCTATCCAGCGACTGCCTGTCCTCGGGAAAACCGTGAAACGGTCTTTTATCCTCGACCATGTTTTTCCATAGCCCCAAAGCGCTGACTGCACGGATGACAAAGGTGGGCTTGACCCAGATTTCATTTGCGGGGGATTTCCGTACTATAGAGGGCACCTGATAACAGGGGGAGCCCCGCAATGGCCCACCACAATCAATTCCAGCTGCTCGGCAGCCGTCGATTCCTGCCTTTTTTTGCCACCCAGTTTCTCGGCGCCTTCAACGACAATGTGTTCAAGAGCGCACTGATGGTGATGATCGCCTTCCGGCTGGCGGCGGATGAGGCCAACGCCCTCAATAATTTGGCCGCCGGGCTGTTTATCCTGCCGTTTTTCCTGTTTTCCGCCACGGCGGGCCAACTGGCGGATAAATATGACAAAACCCTGTTGATACGCCGCATCAAACTGGCCGAAATCGGCATTGCCCTGCTGGGGGTCTATGCGCTGTTGAGCGGCAGCAACCGTCTCAGCCTGCTGGTGCTGTTTCTGCTCGGCGTACAGTCGGCATTTTTCGGCCCCATCAAGTACGCCATCCTGCCCCAGCATCTGCGGCGCTCGGAGCTGGTCGGCGGCAATGCACTGGTCGAGATGGCCACCTTTGTCGCCATTCTTTCCGGCACCATCGCCGGCACCACCCTGTTTGCCCTCGGTGACGGTGGTGACGGCCTCTGGTGGATTGGCGCCGTGATCATTGCGGTGGCGGTAATTGGCTATCTCGTCAGCCGCCAGGTTCCCGCCGCGCCGGCTCCGGTGCCGGAGCTGCGCATCGACCTGAACCCGCTGCGCCAGACCACGCGGCTGCTGCGGGAAATCGTCAAAACCCCCGCCATTTTTTACTCCATCATCGGTATTTCCTGGTTCTGGCTGCTGGGCGCCGCTTACCTCACCCAGATCCCCAGTTTCAGCAAGAATGTGCTGGCCGGCAGCGAGAGTCTGGTGGCGCTGCTGCTGTGCAGTTTCACCATCGGCGTCGCCATCGGCTCGCTGCTGTGCGAGCGCCTGTCCGGCGGGCGCATCGAACTGGGGCTGGTGCCCCTGGGCGCCGCCGGGCTGACCTACGGCGGCATCATGCTGGCGGTGATCGGCGGCAGCCTGACGCCGCTGCAGGAGCCGGGGCTGGCCAACTTCTGGCACAGCGACGGCGCCCAGGCGTTTCTGGCCCACCTGATGCTGATCGGTATCTTCGGTGGTTTCTATATCGTGCCGCTGTACGCCATGATCCAGGATCGCAGCGCGGAGGCGCTGCGCGCGCGGGTGATCTCCGTCACCAATATTCTCAATGCGCTGTTTATGGTGGTGTCCGCCATCCTCGGCATCACCTTCCTGAACCTGCTCGATTTCAGCATTCCGCAGTTCTTTCTGGTGATCGCGCTGATGAATGCGGCGGTGGCGGTATTCGTCTTCAACCGGGTGCCGGAGTTCGCCATGCGCTTTCTGGTGTGGCTTCTCTCCCACACCATGTACCGGGTCAGACACGAGGGGCTGGAACAGATCCCCGAGAGCGGGCCGGCCATCATCGCCTGCAACCATGTCAGCTACGTGGATGCCCTGCTGCTGGCGGGGGCCGTGCGGCGGCCGATCCGCTTCATTATGTACAAGCCCATTTACGAGATCCCGGTACTGCACTTTATTTTCCGCACCAGCCGCGCCATACCTATCTGCTCCAAAGAGCGAGACCCGCAAGGCTATGCCCGCGCCTTCGAGGAAATCGAGCAGGCCCTGAGCGATGGCGACCTGCTGTGCATTTTCCCCGAGGGCCAGCTGACCAAGGACGGCGAGCTGGCGCCATTCAAGGCGGGCATCGAGAAAATCCTGCAAAACAAGCCGGTGCCAGTGATCCCCATGGCGCTGCGCGGCCTGTGGGGCAGTTTCTTCAGCCACAAGGATGGCCACGCCTTTAGCACCTGGCCCCGGCGATTCTGGTCGCGGGTCAGTGTGGTGGCGGGCAAGCCGCTGGATGCGGCCTCCGCGCGGGCGGAAAAACTGCAACAGCTGGTGCTGGGGCTGCGCGGAGAGCAGCGCTAGTCATCACTGCCCCTCACGGGGCACCGGCGGCCGGCCACTCTATACTGCCCTCACGGTATTTTTCTAAAACCTGAGGGTGGCGGTAATGGATCTTCAATTGAAGGGCAGGCTTGTTTTTGTCAGCGGCTCCACCAAGGGCATCGGCCTGGCCATCGCCGAGGCGCTGCTGGACGAGGGCGCCCGCGTGATCCTCAACGGCCGCAGTGGCACCCAGGCGCAGGCGGACAGCCTCGCCGGGCGCGGTGATGTGCTGGCGCTGGAGGGCGACCTTGCGGACCCCGAAGACACCCGTCGCATCTGCCGGGAAATCGATGCCATTGGCCCGCTGGATATTCTCGTCAACAACATGGGGATTTTTAACCCCAAACCCTTCGCCGAGATCGATGACGGCGAGTGGCAGACTTTCTTTGACGTCAACGTCATGAGCACCGTGCGCCTCAGCCGCCACTTTTTTCCCGGGATGCTGCAGCGGGATTTCGGCCGCATCATCAATATCGCCAGCGAGGCGGGCATTCGCGGGCTTGAGAGCATGGTGCACTACTCCATGACCAAGGGCGCGCAGATTGTGATTGGCCGCGGGCTCGCCAACCTGACCCAGGGCAGCGGCAAGGACATTACCGTCAACTCGGTGCTGCCCGGACCGACCCTCACCGAGGGGGTTAAAAACTGGCTCAGGGAGAGCGCCCAGGTGCAGGGCAAGAGCGAAGCGGAATTCGTCGCCGAGTTTTTCCAGAAAACCGAGCCGACCTCGCTGATCCAGCGCTTTATCCGGCCCGAAGAGATCGCCAGCATCGTGGCTTTTATCGCCTCCCCCCTCAGCTCGGCCATTAATGGCGCCAGCATCAAAGCCGAGGGCGGCCTGATTAAATCGATTGTCTAGGACCGCCAATGCCAATGCCAATGCCAATGCCAATGCCAATAGCAATAATAGGACCGGGAAATCCTGCGCTCGCCCCTAAAAACCCTTAACCATCGCCACCTGCCATCACCAGTGCTCCGGCGCACTCAGCGCCTGCCCACAGCGGGCCACACCGGTCACGGAGTCCAGCGCGCCGGGCCGCAGCTCCAGCGCCATCCACGCCTCAGCAGGGTATGACAGCGGGTACGGCGCCTGAATCTGGTGCCGGTGGCTGAAACCAAAGCGCGAGTAGTAGGCCGGGTCGCCGTAAACCAGCACCGCTTCAGTACCGCGCTCCCGGAGCAATTCGAGACCGCGCCGCACCAGGCTGCCGCCAATCCCCCCGCCGTGGCGGTGACGGCTCACCGCCAGAGGCGCCAGAATGGAAACTTTGATGGGGGCTTTGATGGGGTCGCCGCCCTCTATGCGCACGGCGCTGAAGATTACGCAGCCGCAAGGCTCGCCCTCCTCCTCCGCCAGCAGCGCCAGGCATGGCTGCGCGGTCTCGTCCGCCAGTAACGCCACCGCCAGACTGGCCACTGCGGGGCCCTCGCCTTCCTCACCTTCCGTACCGAAGGCATCCAGGCAGATGGCCCGGATCGCGTCAGCCTTCGCCACGCCTATCTCCCGCATGGTGATCGCCATAGGTTTTCCTCCCGGATATTCAGCAGTAAGTCACTGAGCGGTTAGTGATGGTAAACAAGGATACGGGCAGACAGAGAGCCTCCCGGCGCGGCGCTGCAGTTTTGAGTATGGGCCACGGCGCAGCCGGCAGGCCGAGCAGGCCAGCTGCCACTCCAGCATCAGTATCTATACCGCGCTATAGCCATAGCCATAGCCATAGCCATAGCCATAGTTAAAAATTATCAGAGCCAGAGAAAAGATTGAATTTAATGTTTCAAATCAGCCCACTAGCATCAGGGCTGTCCCGTTAACAGAGTATTGGTCAACCCAACAAGGAAATCGCAATGACACTGAATCCAGCAACAGGCAACAGCAACCAAACCTGCGAGTGCAACTATCAGGACAACTACTACGGTGATCAGGTCTGTGTGCTGCGCCCCGCGCGCTGATCACACGGGCAACCCATGGGATAAACGACCAATCCTCCAGTTGGTCGTTTATCCCGTGCCACTTGCCGATCAATCCCGAATCCAGAACCCAGAACCCAGAACCCAGAACCTTAGGAATAAAGTTCGGTACTGACAGCTGCCAACAGTAGTGTTTTTGTAATCAACACGCGGTCGATACGGGTCAGGAAAGGCCGGATACGCATCTGGGCAGTCAGACCCCGGCCGGGCTGTTTATCGCTTTTTTTAGCTCTTTTATCCCGCTATCCGGTTATCACTAAATGGCCGTTTTCCACTTTGCGCGAGACGGGTGACCCTGAACTACCCCAAGCATCCTCCGTAAAACGCAGAAACCACCATGAATGACTACCAAAGACGGGCACGGTAAAACCGCTGGATTGTGATTCCAAAGCCGACCGCCCAGCGGTCATTCCCCCCATTCCGAACTCCCGGCGCTCAGTGGCGGCTAAAAACCAGAAATCGACCAACCGTTCATCCACCCTTCACGTCCGTCCGTAACGACCAAAGATGCCAACTGCGTCTAAATGCGGGATAATGCGAAAATCAACCGTCTTTTTTGTGACTTGTGTCGCACAAATCAACGCGGCATGCTGAGTACCGTTTTAGGAAAGCAAAATGAATAAGAAACTGTGCGGCTGGATGCTGGGATGCGCCACCCTGCTGCTGCCACAGCTAACGCTGGCGGGGGGCACTGGTGCGGGCACCCCGATTACCAATACCGCCACCGCCACCTTTACCGACAGCGACAACAATCCGCGCACGGTGACCTCCAACACCACCAGCCTCACGGTGGATGAGCTGCTGGACGTCACGGTGTCCAGCAACGATTCCGGCAATGTCTCGGTTCTGCCCGATGATACCGGCGCCCTCCTGTCCTTCACGGTCACCAATACCGGTAACGGCACCGAGGCCTATGACCTGATTCTGGATACCAGCCTCACCAGCGACCAGTTCGACCCGCTGGACGTACAACTGTTCCTCGACACCAATGGCGACGAAGTGTATGACGCCGCGGACGAGCAGTTTATTGTCGGCACCACCACGCCGCCGCAGCTGAATGCGGACCAGAAACTGGTGGTCTTTGTGGTCTCCACCATTCCGGGAGCCCTCAACAACGGCGATATCGGCCTCGTCGAGCTGACCGCAGAATCCATCACCGCCCAGGCGACGGTGGGTGCAGACAACCCCGGCAGTGTATTCGCCGGCCAGGGTGACAGTGGTGTCGACGCCATCGTGGGCAGCAGCGGCGCCCGCGCTTCGGACCAGGGCGGCTATCAGCTGATCCAGGTAGAAACCACGTTCACCAAGAGCCAGAGTGTCAGCGACCCCTTTGGTGGCACCGCCGCGGTTCGCGGGTCGGTAATCACTTACACGCTGGAATTTGAAGCGAGCGGCAGTGGCGACCTCACCGGCCTGGCCCTGAGCGACGATATTCCCGACAACACCACCTATGTGCCCGGTTCCATCACCCTCGATGGCGCAGTTAAGACCGATGCCGCCAGCGATGACGAGGCGGTTTTCGACAGCAGTACCACCCCCAAGCAGATCCGGGTGGATATCGGCACGGTCACCGCACCGGCCACCCACACCGTGACCTTCCAGGTCGAAATCAACTGAGCAACCAGGAGCAACCTGTGAACAAGCTTGTCTCTTCATTAACGCTCGCGGCCGTCCTGCTCGGTGCTGCCCTGCCGACACTGGCGGCAGTGGAGCTGGAGACCCGGGCCTTCCGCGAAGTGGCCGCCACCAACGCCGCTGGCCAGCAGGTCACCAGGCTGGAGCCCCTGCAGAGCGCCGCCCCCGGCCAGGAAGTCATCTACGTGATCACCTACCGCAACACCGGAGACCAGCCGGCCCAGGGCCTGGTGGTCAACAACCAGGTGCCGGCGCAAATGGAGTATGTGGGCGGCTCGGCCGAAGGCGAGCGGGCGCAGATCGCCATGTCCGTGGACGGCAGCACCTTCGGCCCCCTCGCCAGCCTGCGGGTGCCGACCGCCGATGGCGCACTGCGCCCGGCGGAAGCGGCGGATGTCACCGCCCTGCGCTGGACCATTGAAGGCGCTGTGGCACCGGGCACCTCCGGCACCGTGCGCTACCGCGCGGTACTCAAATAACACGCGGTGCGGGAATACATAGGGCGGCATGCCCACCGCTGTAAAGCATGCAAAACAACAGATATCGACTGAATCAACAACAAGGGATGAGATTAACCATGATTTCCTATAACAAAAACCGTTCACTTCTGGCCGCCGCGGCCGGGCTGGCGATGCTGGGGCTCACCTCACCGGCGCTTGCCGATCTCGGTGACGATTATTCAACCCAAACCGCGGCTGATACCACCGTCACCAATACCGCCAGCGCCACCTTTACCGTCGGCGGCGGCTCTTCACAGTCCGTAGACAGTAACGACTATGAGTTCCAGGTTGACCGCGTCGTGAACATGACGCTGACCGAAGACGGCTCCAGCCCTGTCGACACCACACCGGAAGCCACCGGCGTCGCAACCAAGTACACCCTGACCAACCTCTCCAACGACATGCTGGATTTTGGCCTCGGGGCCCTTAACGTGACCAACAGCACGGCGCTGGAAAACTCCCTCGGCACCGACAATCTGGATGCCAGCGGTATTCAAATCTTCCTTGACACCAACGACGCCGCTAACACCGGCAGCCCCGATGGCAATTACGACAGCAACGACACGCTGGTTACCACAGTCGATGATCTCGCAGCCGGCGATAGTGCCGTGTTATTTGTTGTGATCACGGTACCAGCCCGCGCGAGCGACGGCACCGGTGCTGACAGCGGCGATATTATCGGTGTCGAACTCACCGCCACCGCCAAGGCATCGGATGGCACAGACCTGACGGAAACAGATGCTGCTAACACCGACGCTCTGGAAACGGTCTTTGATAACAGCCTCGACGAAAACACCTCAGGCAACCCCATTGTTACCGTCCAGGGCGCCTATATCATTACCGATGCCGACATGAGCATCGTTAAAAGCTCCACTGTGCTCGATGATCCCATTAATGGTGCCGCATCTGCCTCGGTATTTCCCAAGGCCATCCCCGGAGCAACCGTTGAGTACTGCATGGTGGTAGAAAACACCGGTGATGCAACCGCTGAGACCGTCACCCTGACCGATGCCATTCCGGCCGAAACCACTTTTGTGACCAGCAGTATCGCTACCGGCACCGGGGACACCTGTGGCACCAATGCCGATGATCCCGTAAAGGGCAGTGAATCCTCTGGAACCATCACTGTGAACTTTGGTGATGTGACTGCAGGCAACAGCGTGTGGGCCACCTTCGAAGTGACCATCAACTGATCACGCCATAGCGGGTATCTGACAGCGGTCTTTCGTCGAGCGGGTTCTCATCCCAAGCTGCGCTCACGAAAGCCCGCTGTTTCCGCGTTAGCAAGCATGCCTGTATCCCAGCAGCACCCGGCATTCCCTACGCCCGGGCACAAAGCCGTGTCCGCACCTGCGCACGTCTGGCTGCCGCTGGTTTTCCTCTTTTTCAGCCTGATCAGCCTGTTCGCACCCAGCGCGGCCCAGGCTCAGAATCAGAGCCAGCCCACCGAGCCGAGCATCACCAATACCGCCCGCGCCAGCTGGTTTTACCCCGGCAGCCCGGGCATTCCGGTGCAAAAGGACTCCAACGCGCTGACATTGCCGCTGCTGCAAGTGCCCGCCTGCACCCCGTCCACGGCCTTTTTCTACCAGCAGGTACCCGCCGCGCAGTCTTTGGCGGACGCCCGTGAGCGCGCTTTCGAGGGGGGCGCTTATGCCCCGAACGCCGACCCGGACGCGGCCAACGCACCGCTGCCGCCGCCCAGCGCACTGGACGGCAGCGCCCTGTCACTGGCGGCGCTGGCCACAGTGCCGGCGACGGTGTATCACGCCGGCGAGCCGATACTGCTGACGCTCGAGGACGCCAACCGCAATCTCGACCCGGCCATCCGCGAGCTGGTGCAGGTGAGCCTGGCCAGCGCTTATGGTGATGGCGCCAATAATCCCAGCAGCGCCGCCCCCGACCGTGAAATCCTCTACCTGCGGGAAACCGGCGCCGATACCGGTATTTTCAGTGCCGCGATTCAGAGCCGGCTGGCGGACGGCCAATATACGCCCCGGGATGGCGACGGCCAGCTGGTGCTGGGGATCAATGCGCGGCTGCAGTTCGACTACGGCGACCCCATGTGCGACGGGGAATCGGCCCAGACCGCGATTCTGGTAGACCCCCTTGGCGTGGTGTTCGATTCCGTCGACGGCACCCCGCTGGCCGGTGCCACCGTGTCGCTGGTGCGCGCCGCAGACGGCTCGGCGGCACCCGTGTTCGCCGATGACGGCGTCACCCCCATCTCCAACGTGCAGCAGACCGGTGCCAATGGCATGGTCGGCTTCCGTTTCCCCTTCGTGCCGCCGGGAGATTACCGCCTGCTGGTCACCCCGCCGGCCGGTTACAGTGCCCCATCCACCGTGGCGGATGCGGATATGCCGCCGGCCCCGGACGGCAGCCCCTACCAGGTGGTGCCGGCCTCCCGCGGCCAGGTCTTCACCCTGGTGCCGGGTCCGGTACTGGTGGTGGATATCCCGGTGGACCCGGGCAACAGCGGCCTGCTGCTGGAAAAAAGCGTGTCGGAAAGCAGCGCCGCCATCGGCGACTTCCTGCAATACCGGCTGCAACTGGAAAACCTCACCGCCCGCGAAGCCACCCAGGGTCGCATCAGCGACACGCTTCCCGCCGGCATGCGCTATCGCGAGGGCTCGCTGGCCATCGATGGCGTGCGGCGGGCCGATCCGGCCATCAGCGCCGATGGCCGCGTGCTGGAAATCCCCCTCGACCCCCTCGCCCCCGCCGGCCAGGTGGAAGTGCGCTATGTGGTGGAAGTCGCCGCCGGCACCGCCAACGGCGAGGCGGTCAACCGCGCCAGCGCCAGCGCCCAGGGCCCCGGCGGGCGGCCACTGAATTCCAACCTGGCGCAGGCAACCGTCAACATCCGCCAGCCCTTTATCAGCGACCGCTTTACCCTGGTGGGCAGCGTGCTGGGCGGCGACTGCGACACGCCCGCGGCCGAGCGCCAGGGCATCGCCGGTGTGCGCGTGCTGCTCGAAGACGGCAGCCATGTGGTCACCGACAGCGACGGCCGCTACCACTTTCAGGGTGTGCGCCCGGGCACCCACGTGGTGCAGCTGGATATCGACCACCTGCCGGATGGCTGGCAGCCGGTGTCCTGCGTCGACAACACCCGCTCCGCCGGCAGCAGCTACTCGCGCTTCGTCGACGCCCGCGGCGGCAGCCTGTGGCGCGTCGACTTCCAGCTGCGCCCCGGCGAGGCGGGCCTGCGCCTGCAGACCGAAACCACCGCCGCCAGCCCGCTGATCGAGCCGGTGGCGCCGCGCAACTTCACCTTTCGCGGCCGTTTTGCCTCCGGTGATGACCAGTTGCTGCCGGAATCTTTGGCCGAGCTGCAGGCGCTGCTGCGGGAACTGCAAACCGGCGAGGTGCTGACCCTGCAGGCGGTCGGCCACACCGACAGCCAGCGCCTGTCGGCGCGGGCGGCGGCCAAATTCCAGGACAACTACGGCCTGGCCATGGCCCGTGCCGCCACCATCGCCGACGCCCTCGGCGCGGCGCTGGGTCTTTCCGCCGAACGCATCACCGTCGGCGGCATGGGCCCCGATCAGCCGCTGGCCAGCAATGACAGCGCCGCCGGCATGGCCACGAACCGCCGCGTGGAAGTAACCGTGTACGGGCGCACCGGGCCGCCCACCGAGGTGGTGGGCAAGCGCCTGCAGCTGCGCCACCAACTGCGCCTCGACACCAGCGTGGGGGACTTCTCCAACCTGCGCATTACCGCCATGCTGCCCGGGGGCCTGCGCTACCTGCCCGGCACCGCGCAACTGGACGGCGTGGCGGTAGCCGACCCGCGCCAGATGGACAACATGCTGCTGTGGCGCCTGCCGGACACAGTTGCCAGCGGTAATGAAGACAGAGACGAGCGTTTCACCCGCCACTTCACCTTCCAGACCGAATCCCTGCAGCGCCGCGACGACACCGCCGCCGCAACCTGCGCGCAGGACACCAGCCTGAAAGTGAACGCGCTGGTGGATACGCCGCTGGGCAAGAATCTGCGTCTGCCGCTGGCGGAAAACCGCCTCGGCTGCCCGACAGACGCCCTGCTGCCCGGGGACGCCGACCACAACGGCGGCGGCAGCAGCCCCGCCGGTACCGGACAGCAAGGCGGCGCAGAGCAAGGCGCCCGCGAGCCGGGCGTGGCCACCACCACCCTCGACAGCGGTCGCCTCGCGGTCGCCCTCACCGCCACCGGCAATGGCAAAGGCGCCCGCGCGCCCGGGGCGGAGACTGGTGACAGCAGCGAACCCGCCAAAGCCTCCTCCATCAGTGCCGCCGGTGGCGATGTGAACTGGCTGGCGCGGGCCAGAGGCCAGAGCGGCCTGCTGTTCCCGCCGGAAAAACACAATCCCCGCGCCCCCGCCGTGCGCGCCGTGATCGCCCATGGGGTGGGTGAGAAAGTGGAACTCTCTATCAATGGCGAGCCGGCCCCGGCGCTCAGTTTCGATGGCGTCGAAACCGCGGCCTCCGGCAACAGCGCCATCAGCAAGTGGCGCGCGCTGCCGCTGGAAGAAGGGGACAACCTGCTGGAAGCGCGGGTGCTGGACGACGGCGGACGCGAACTGGCCCGCTATAGCCGCAATGTGCACTACGCCAACACCCCGGCGCGGGCGGTGCTGGTGGAAGAGCAGTCCCGGCTGGTGGCGGACGGTGTCAGCCGTCCCCAGATTGCGGTGCGCATTCTCGACCGCGACGGCTATCCGGTGCGGGACGGTATCACCGGCACTCTCGGCATCAGCGCCCCCTACGAGACCTGGCAGAGCAACGACGACCGCCAGCAGCGCCAACTGGCGGGCATGGAGGCCCTGCGCCCCCAGTACCTGGTCCAGGGCGACGAGGGCATCGCCCGCATCGAGCTGGCCCCCACCACCAACTCCGGCGCCTTCACCCTCGACTTCCGCTTCCGCACCGGCACAGACAGCGTGCGCACCCAGCAGCTGCAGGGGTGGATGGCGCCGGCGGCGCGAGAGTGGGTGGTCGTGGGCTTCGCCGAGGGCACCCTGGGCTACAACACCCTCGAGCAGAATATGCAGCCGCTGGCCGCTGGCGACGAGGAAGGGGTTTATACCGATGGCCAGATCAGCTTCTACGCCAAGGGCCGGGTGCTCGGGCGCTGGCTTTTGACCATGGCCTACGACAGCGACAAGACCCGCGAGGAGGGCCTGCTGTCGCCCATCGACCCGTCGCGCTACTACACCCTGTACGGCGATGGCACCACCCCGGTCTACGGCGCCCCCAGCCGCGACAAGCTGTACGTGAAAATGGAGCGCGGCCAGTTTTACGCCCTGTTCGGCGACTACGAAACCGGCCTGGTCAACACCCAGCTGTCCCGCTACAGCCGCGCACTGAACGGCTTCAAGGCGGAAAATGGCGCCGGCCCGCTGGTCTTCAACGTGTTCGCGGCGGAAACCGAACAGAGCTATGCCCGCGATGAGATCCAGGGCAACGGCACCTCCGGCCTGTACCCGCTCAGTTTCCCCGGCATTGTCCTCAACAGCGAGCGGGTGCGCATTGAAATCCGCGATCGCGTGCAGCAGCAGCGGGTGCTGGAGACCCGCAACCTGACCCCCTACCTCGACTACGAAATCGACTACGCCGCCGGCACCCTGTTTTTCCGCGAGCCGGTATACAGCCGCGACCTCGACTTCAACCCGGTCTATATCGTCGCCGAATATGAAACCAGCGCCGCCGACAACCGCCAGTTCAACGGCGGTGGCCGCATCGGCCTGCAGCTGTTCGACGACACCCTGGAACTGGGCGTGAGTGCGCTTCGCGACGACAGCAGCCTGGGCCGCACCGACCTCGCCGGCGCCGACCTCGGCTGGCGCTTTGCCGACGACACGGAACTGCGCCTGGAAACCGCGCAGAGCGAAGGCAGCAGCGCCGGCACAGGGCGCAGCGGCGAGGCCTGGCTGGCGGAGCTCGAACACCACAGCAGCCGCTATGACCTGCTCGCCTACAGCCGCCATCAGGACGCCGACTTCGGCCTCAACCAGCAGAACCTGGGCAACGCCGGCCAGCGCAAAACCGGCGCCCAGGGCCAGCTGCGCCTCGGCGAGCGCTGGTCGCTGGAAGCCGAGGCCTACCATCAGCAGAATCTGGTCAGCGATGCCGAGAGAAATGCCGCCATCGGCAAGCTGCGCTTTGACGGCGATGCCGGCAGCCTGAGCCTGGGCGCCCAGCATATCGCCGATAAACTCCCCGGCGACCTGGGCACAGCGGAGGAAGCGGCCTCCAGCCAGGCACTGGTGGCCGTCAGCCGCCGCCTGCTGGACGGCCGCATGGATGTCTCCCTGCAGGCGGAAACCACCCTCGACAGCGGCCAGGCGCAGAGCGCGGACTACCCCGACCGCTATGTGCTGGGCGCCACCTACGCGCTGACGGACAGCACCCGCGTGCTGCTGGCGCGGGAGTTCACCGACGGCAGCGACCAGGACACCACCGCCACCCGCTTCGGCGTGCAGGTCACGCCCTGGCAGGGGGCGCGCATCACCTCCACCCTCAACCAGAGCCGCACCGGTGACTTTGATCCCCGCCACTACAGCCAGCTGGGCCTGTCGCAGGTAGCCGCCCTCGGCGAGCAGTGGCGCCTGGAATTCGGACTCGACAGCAGCAACACCCTGGACGGCGGCGCCCCCCTGCCGAGCGTGGACAGCGAACCCGGCAGCAGCCCCTTCGGCCAGGCCAGCGCCACGGCGGTGAGCGACGACTTTGTCGCCCTGAGTGCCGGCGCCTCCTGGCGCGGCGACCTCTGGGGCTGGCGCGGGCGGCTGGAATCCCGGAATTCGGACAGCAGCGAGCGCTTCGGCCTGACCAGCAGCTTCCTGCGCCAGGCCCGCGCCGGCGTCGCCTTCTCCAGCCAGCTGGAAGCCTTCCACGACGCCTCCGACAGCGGTGTGGAGGGGAGACTGGCGAGCCTCGACCTGTCCTGGGCCTGGCGCCCGCTGGACAGCCGCTGGTCGCTGCTGAACCGGCTGGAATTCCGCTACGAAAGCCTGTTCAGCCCGGCCAGCGTCGATACGCTCAATAGCGGCCTGTTCGGCTTCGACAGTCTCACCGGCAGCGACGTGCAGAGCCGCCGGCTCATCAACAACTTCGCCCTCAACCGGGTATCCAGCCCCTGGGATGCGGAAGAGCGCAGCGGCAACCTGTTCCAGCGTTATACACGCAGCCAGTGGTCACTGTTTTATGGCGCCAAGTATGTGCTGGACAGCTTCGATGGCCAGGAGTACAGCGGCTATACCGACATGCTCGGCCTGGAAGTGCGCCATGACCTGACCCCCTGGCTGGATCTCGGCCTGCAGGCCAGCGCCCTCAATTCCTGGAGCGCCGGCACCCACAGTTTCTCCTTTGGCCCGCAGGTGGGCTTCTCCCCCGTACGCGACGGCTGGGTAACCCTGGGCTGGAACCTGAGCGGCTTCCGCGACCGGGATTTCGAGGCCGCCCGCTATACCGCTAAGGGCCCCTACCTGCAGCTCCGATTTAAATTCGACCAGAACACCCGCTTCGGTACAGGCAGCGATTCAGGGGAATAATGACAATGACAGGAATGACGCAACGCTGTATCGGTTTTTTCAGGTGGCCGGGAGCGTTGCGATTCCTGGCTGTGGTTGTGGTGATTGCCCTGCTGGCGCACCTGACCCTCGCCCAGACCAATGCCCCCACCGAGACGACCGCGGTACAGGGGCTGACCTGCCTGGACGACCGCAATGGCCGAGGAAAGCCAAAATGTGATGTGCTGGAGTTTGCCCCGCCCCAATCCTTCAGCGCCGAGCCGGGCACCGCGCCTTTCTGCGAGGCCGGTGCAGATTTCGTCTTCGGGCTGGATATGGATCTCGTGTTCAGTGGCGACCCCACCGATAACAAGCCGTTGCTCAACGATGTCGCCCTGTTCGTTGGCCAGGTTGGCAACGACCCGATAACGACCGACAAGGGGATCGCATCCTGCTCTGTGGCGACCTTCCCCACCACTTCCACAGCCGACTGGCTAGATCCCAATAGCAACACGCTCACATCCCCCTGGTTCAATGAGGATACAGACGCCTGCGGGGACTTCAGAAGAGGCGCGAGCGACACGGTGCGGATCAAGCAGCTCAAAGTACTCTGCCAGGGGGACGACGCTGCGAACGGGGCCCTAAGGATTCCCTACGCACTGACTTTTGAAAAGGGAGGACGCGGAAGCGACAACTGCCCATCAACCCAGGACGTGGAGGTAGACGAGTGTCAGGGGGGAACGGCCCATGTGGATGGCGCGGTGGCAGTGTCCGCCGGAGCCTATATCGACATTACCAAACAGACCGACCCCGCTGGCGATGGGCAGGTATTCACCTACACCGCCAGCGGCCCGGCGGGTTCCAAGGTCATCGTGCGCAATGCGGACGGCAGTTTTACCTCGGGTATCAACAGTGCCAGCGACCAGGTGACGTTCACCCTGTCCGATGGGCAGAGCGCGCGCGTGTATATCAACGCCCTGTCCACGGCGCAGACCCTGCTCATCGCGGAGGATCAGACCCCGGGCTGGGACTCCACCGCCCAGATCAGCTGCAGCTCCCAGCGGGGCACTCCCGCAACCTCCATCAACCAAGCCAGCCGCGCGGTTTCCGCGCAACTGGACGAGAACAACTCCGCCCTCGCCTGCACCATCACCAACTTTAAGCTGCCGCTTCTGGAGCTGCTGAAACAGGCGCAACCGGAGTGGGACGCCATCAACGGCGGCAACAACCCCAAAGCCATCCCCCAATCCCACAACCGCTATACCATTCGCCTGAGCAATTCCGGCGGAGGTGGGGTGGATCCGGACAGCCTGGTGGTAACGGACGCACTGCCGGATGAGGTGGAGCTATTTGTGGCCGACCTTACCGCCCCAGGCCAGGGGCCGATCGCATTTACCGATGGCTCCCCCAGCAGCGCCCTCTCATACGTGTTCAGCGGTCTGGCCAGCGCCAGCGACGGGGTAGAGTTTTCACAGAACGGCACAGACTGGGGCTACGTCCCCACCCCCGACGCCGATGGCTTCGACGCATCGGTACGCCATATCCGCATTCGTCCCACCGGCAATATGGCCCCGGCATCCGGCGGCAACGCCAGCTGGGCGGAGTTCGAATTCAGGGTGCGGATCAAGTGAAGGGGCGGCAGAGTCCGGTGCGCCCACTCGGCGAGCTTATGATCAATCTCAGCATTGGGTATCGCCCTAGCCAAAGAGACACTTTGACTCTCTGCTGGTGAAGGTCAAACGCCGGCCCAAGCCCCAAGCCCCAAGCCCCAAACAAGGTATCCCGACACGGAAACCCCTCCCGCCAAGCATATCGAGGCTGCGGCCCCGCAGGAATGCCACAGGCCGCGGCTGAGCCAGCTTGAATTCCGTGGTGAAAGCCGGTTAAATCGCGCCATATCGATGCAAATTCCGCCAGCGGCGGTCTGTTCAGCGTCAACTGCGGTACCGGCAACGATGTACAGAGCCGCCAACTGGTCAACAGCTTCGCCCTCAACCGGGTATCCCCCCGTGTGATACAGAAAACCGCAGCGGCAGCCTGTTACAAGGCTATGGGCGCAGGCAGTGGTGACTGTATTGCCACGTCAGGTATGTACTGCCCAGCTTTGATGGCCAGGAATTCGCCAGCCACACCGACCATGCGGGGCCGGGCAGTGCGCCGTGACCAACCCCTCTGGCTGGATTGGTCCAGCGCAGTAACCTCTTGGAGCGCAGGCCGGCAGGTCTGCTTCTCCCCGCCGGCGACGGCTGGGTGACCCTGGGCTGGAACCTGAGCGGCTTCCGCAACCGGGATTTCAAGCCGCCCGCGATACCGCCCAGGGTCCTTACCTGCAGCTGGGATTTAAATTCGACCAGAACACCCGCTTCGGCACAGGCAGGGAAACGGGAAAAATGATGTTGGCAAAGACGAAGTTGGCGAGAACGAGCTTAGCGAGAATAAAGTTGGCCGTGATGACACAGCGCAGCATCGATGTTTGCAGATGGGCGGGCCTGACGCTGCTTGCCCTGCTGGCTCTGCCTTCTCTCGCCCAGACTGCGCCCACCGGCACTCCCGCATGGAAGGACCAGACCTGCCTGGCCCAACGCATCTCAAGCCCAAACTGTACCGCGAAGGAATTTACCGTTTCCCCTTCCTTCAGTGCCGAACCGGGCACCCCCCCCTTCTGCGAGGCCGGTGCCGAATTCGAATTCGTGGTGGATGTGCGGCTCTATGACAGCAATGCCGACCGCTACAATATCGGCCTGTTTGTTGGCCAGGAGGGCAACGATCCACAAGCGACGGTGTCGGGCAACAGCTGCTCGGTGGCGACTTTCCCCACTGCGCCCGCGCCCTGGTTTAGTGCCGATAACAACGCCTGCGGGGATTTTTACAATGGCGGCGACGACACCATACGGGTCACCGAGATCAAGGTGGTCTGTCAGGGGGACGGTTCCACCGGCGCCCTGCAAGTGCCCTACGTGCTGACCTACGAGCAAAAATCCGGCGGCCAGTGTTCATCGCCGGCAGACGTGGTGCCCGGCGGCAAATCCAAGTGTCAGGGCGATAATGCCCTTGTGGATGGCGTGGTGCCGGTGTCCGCCGGTGCCCATATCGACATCACCAAAGAGACCCAGCCCGGTGGTGAAGGGCAGCTATTCACCTACACCGCCAGTGGACCGGCTGGCTCGAAGGTGATCGTGCGCAATGCGGACGGCAGTTTCACCTCGGACCTCAACAGCGCCACCGGTCAGGCGACCTTCACCCTCTCCGATGGCCAGACCGCCCGCGCCTATATCACTGCGCTGCCCTCGGCGCAGACACTGACCGTAGTGGAGGAGAAGGCCCCGGGCTGGGATGCCCCCGCCCTCATCAGCTGCAGCGCCCAGCGCGGTGCGCCCCCCACCACCATCGACAGCGCCAACCGCACCGTGTCGGCACAGCTGGATGAGAGTAACTCTGCCGCTGCCTGTACCTTCATCAACCGCAAGCTGCCCACCCTCACCGTCAACAAGGTCAGCAACGGCGATACCGGCAGTTTTTCTTTTACCGCGGGTAACGGCTGGGGCGGCGAAACACTGACCACCACCACCCCGGGCAGTGCGGTCAGCAGCCCCACCAGGCCCCTGGCGAATTTCGCCGTACCCACCGAACTGGTCGAGCAAATCCAGCCCGGTTGGCGGCTGGCGGATATCAGCTGCTCGGGCCTCGGCAGCGGCGGCAGCGCCGCCGTCGACCTCGCCAGCGGCAAGGTCACCCTCGATGCGGCGGCGGTAAACGAGCCGGGCGCGGATATTGACTGCACCTTCACCAACGTGCGCCAGCGCACGCTGACCGTGACGAAAAACCTCATTCCCCTGTATCCGCCGTATCCTGATAGTGGCTTTTTTCGATCTCTACGCTGGAGAGAGAGTTCCGATCAATCATTGAGCACACAGCAGGAACGCGAGGCTCTGTACGATCACTGGGATGAGAACAGGCCAGAATGCCCGGACGGCAGCAACAACTGCTTATTCTTCGGACCCTATGTGCGGGCCCTGGAGCCATGGCCGGCAGGCGATAACGCTCTGTTTATCATGAGCGCCAACGGCACCGACAGCGCCGCGGGCGGTGACGGCACCAGTGTCAGCACTTTAGTAGACGTCGGCAGCAACCCGAGCATTGCGGAGAAAGCCGGCACCGGTACGGCACTGGAAAACTACGATGCCAGCTACCGCTGCGATACCAGCCCGGAAACCACCGGCACTGGCAGCAGTGCCAGCCTGACCATGCCCAATGCGGATGTGGCCTGTGTCTTTACCAATACCCGCCGCTCCGCCACCCTGACCCTGAGTAAAACCTGGGTCAATGCCCCCAATGGCGTTACCGCAACCGTCACCTCCAATGGTTTTATCAACGACACCACCACCGGCGCGGTAGAGGCCAATGGCAACAATACCGTTACCGGTGCGCCGGTCAGGGTCTATGCAGGAGAGTCCGCCACCTTCACCGAAACCTACTCGGTCGGCGACCCGGCCAAGTACAAGCTGACCCTCGACTGCTCCGGCACCAGCGGTGTGAGCGGCAACAGCCTGACCATCGGTGGCAGCGATACCGCCATCAGCTGTACCGCCACCAACAGCCTCAAACTGCCGGAACTGTCGGTGGTGAAACAGGCACAGGTGGAGTGGGACCCCATCAACAACAGCAACAACCCCAAGGCCATACCCCAATCCTACAGCCGCTATACCATTCGCCTCAGCAATGCCGGCGAAGGCGAAGTGGATGCTGACAGCCTGGTGGTAACCGACGCACTGCCGGCTGCAGTGGAGCTGTATGTGGGTGATCTTAATGGCGCGGGCCAGGGGCCGGTGGCATTCACCGATGGCTCCCCCTCAAGCGCCCTGTCCTGGCAGTTCATCGCCCTGGACAGCGACAGCGATGGGCTCGAATTTTCCCGGGATGGTACAGACTGGAGCTACGTCCCCACCCCCGGCGCCGATGGCTTCGATGCATCGGTGCGCCATATCCGTATGCGCCCCAGCGGCAGCATGGCCCCGGCATCCGGCGATAACGCCAGCTGGGCGGAATTCGCGTTCAGGGTGCGGATTCAGTAAAGGCCGGATTCAGTCAAGGCGCGGATTCAGTAAAGAGGCGGCCGACTCGAATGCCCTTACACATGAATCTGATAGTGGCGCTCAATATTGAGCGTCACTTGCCCCCAGCGAGATGCCCTGACTCTTTGCTGATGCAGGTCAAACGCCGCCCGATGCGCGAACTCCTCATAAACGTCAAAGCGAAGGGGGTTTTCCGGGTTTTCCGTGACACGGAAAACCAGGCAGCCGGGCTCTTCGAGCGTGGGACGTTTATGATTGTCCAGCTCGTTTTTTACCACTTCAAGCTCCGATTCCGGAACCAGGATATAACCCCGCAAGGTTACTTTGGACATAAGCTTCCTTATTGCGCGGAAATCTCTATTTTCAGAATCCTGTTTTCTCCCCCAGCACTGTTTAAACACCAAGCCCGAAACCCAGCCCCAAACCCAAACCCAAACCCAAACCCAAGCCCAAGCCCAAGCCCTCGGATCAGTGGGGCTAATGTTTCCCAGGGTAAGTGGCCGATCAGCCTTTGTTCAATAAAAATTCCGCGGTCTGCCGTCTTCACTGAGGCAGGCTATGCGGGAGACTCTCTGGAATTTTTTCTGCGGGTTTAATGGGATTGCGGGGGATATACAGATAAGTCTCAGTGCTTTCAGCGCTGAAATCACCGCGCGTGATTATTATTTTCAGACAATGCCCGGCAGACACGCGGCCCGCCGGGCATTTTTTGGCAATGGCTGAAAAATTAGTTCAGCACTTCGATGCGATCTACTTTCTGGAACCCTCGCGGCAGTTTGTTACCGCGGCGGCCGCGTTCGCCGATGTAGTGATCCAGCTCGGAGATTTTGATCTTGGTGTGACGCTTGCCGGCGTGGATCACCAGCTGGGCGTTGCCTTCCAGTACCGCGACACCGACCATGATCTCGTCGCGGCTGGCGGCGCGGGCGGAGGGGATATTGACGATCTTGTTGCCCTTGCCCTTGGACAGTTCCGGCAGTTCCGATACCGGGAACACCAGCATACGGCCCTCGCTGGTGACCGCCGCCAGCATAGCCTCATCCGGGTTTTGGATCTCCCGTGGCGGCAGTACGCGGGCATTGTTGGGCAGGCTCAGCATGGCTTTACCGGCCTTATTGCGGGACTGCAGATCGCCGAGCTTGGCCACGAAACCGTAGCCGGCATCGGAAGCCAGCAGTATGCGCTGCTCATCCGCGCCCATCAGCAGGCCCTCGAAGGTGGCGCCGGAAGGCGGGTTGATGCGCCCGCTCAGGGGGTCGCCCTGGCCCCGCGCCGAGGGCAGGGTGTGGGTGGCGATGGCGTAACTGCGCCCGGTGCTGTCCAGCAGCAGGGCCATCTGGTTGCTCTTGCCGCGGGCGGCGAGCTTGAAGTGGTCGCCGGCCTTGTAATTGAGCGAGGTGGGGTCGATCTCGTGCCCCTTGGCGGCGCGAATCCAGCCCTTGTCGGACAGCACCACGGTGATGGGGTCGGAAGACAGCAAATCGGCGGCATCGAAGGCTTTGGCCTCGCCGCGCTCCACCAGCGGCGAGCGGCGCTCATCGCCAAACTCTGCGGCGGCCTCCAGCAGCTCCTTTTTGATCAGGGTTTTCAGGCGACGGGGGCTGTCGAGGGTCTTGGTGAGATAATCCCGCTCTTTTTCCAGCTCCGCCTGTTCGCCGCGAATCTTCATTTCCTCAAGCCGCGCCAGCTGGCGCAGCTTGGTGTCGAGAATGTATTCCGCCTGGGTGTCGGTGAGTTCGAAACGCTCCATCAACGCCTTTTTGGGCTCGTCGTGGGTGCGGATGATCTCGATCACCTCATCGATATTGAGGAAAGCGATCAGCAAACCGGCCAGCAGGTGCAGGCGCTTCTCGACTTTGTCGAGGCGGAACTGCAGGCGGCGGCGGGTGGTTTCGGTACGGAAGCTGAGCCACTCGCTGAGGATAACGTCCAGGGACTTGACCTGCGGGCGACCGTCGACACCGATCATATTGAGGTTGATGCGGTAGCTCTTTTCCAGGTCGGTGGTGGCGAACAGGTGGTTCATCACCTGCTCCAGATCCACGCGGTTGGACTTGGGCACGATCACCAGGCGGGTGGGATTTTCGTGGTCGGACTCGTCGCGCAGGTCGGTGACCATGGGCAGCTTCTTGGCCTGCATCTGCGCGGCGATCTGCTCCAGCACCTTGGCGCCACTGGCCTGATAGGGCAGTGCGGTGATGACGATATCGCCATCTTCCCTGTTCCACACCGCGCGCATTTTCACCGAACCGCGACCGGTCTCGTAGACCTTGTGGATATCGGCACGGGGGGTGACGAGTTCCGCCTCGGTGGGCATATCCGGCCCCTGTATGAACTGGCACAGTTCGGCAACCGTGGCCTTGGGGTTTTCCAGCATATGCACAGTGGCGTCCACCACTTCGCGCAGGTTGTGCGGGGGAATGTCGGTGGCCATGCCCACGGCGATACCGGTGGTGCCGTTCAGGAGGATATTGGGCACCCGCGCCGGCAACACGGCGGGTTCGTCCATGGTGCCGTCGAAGTTGGGCTGCCAGTCCACGGTGCCCTGGCCCAGCTCCGACAGCAGCACCTCGGCGTATTTGCCCATGCGCGATTCGGTGTAACGCATGGCGGCGAAGGACTTGGGATCGTCCGGCGAACCCCAGTTGCCCTGCCCGTCCACCAGCGGGTAGCGGTAGGAGAAGGGCTGCGCCATCAGCACCATGGCCTCGTACACGGCGCTGTCGCCGTGCGGATGGTACTTACCGATCACGTCGCCCACGGTGCGGGCGGACTTCTTGTACTTGGCGCTGTTCTTGAGGCCCAGCTCGCTCATGGCGTAGACGATGCGGCGCTGCACCGGCTTCAGACCGTCGCCGATATTCGGCAGGGCGCGGTCCAGGATCACGTACATGGAGTAATCCAGGTAGGCCTTCTCGGTATATTCCTTCAGCGGCAGGCGCTCTGTCGCGTCGTACACGGAGGGTTCGGTCATACTGCATCCGTCTCGTTATTCTGTTCGGAAGTAGCGGATTATGGCGGCAAGCGGCGAGGGGTTCAAAGCCCACTTGGAGCTTAGTGTCCGGCAACCCGCCTTCCCGGCAGTCACGGGGTCGCTCAGGGGCGGCTTCTGCGCTACCGCAACGGGCGGCACCGCTAGAGAAGGGGCGAGGGGCGGGAAGAGCAAGAGGGGCACAAGGAGTACATGAGGGGTACAAAGGGTAAGAGGTTAAGAGGGACCGGTGCGGCGCCAGTGCGGCGAGTGCCATCATGCACTCGCGCTCTCACTCTCACTCTCACTCTCACACACTACGGCCCTGCCTGCCCTCGGCGAGCTGCGGGACTCAGCGGCGGAATTCGAACGAGAACTGCACTGAGTTCTCCATGCCCCTGTCACCGGTGTAGCTGTAATAGGCCAGGGAACCGCTGTAGCGCTCGTTGAACGAGAATCGTGCAAAAGGTTTGATGTAGGTGTCGCTGTCGATGCCGACGCTCTCGCTGTAGCAGTCGCTGCAGTTACTGATGCCGCGCTCGACATCGAAATAGCGCCAGCCCAGATTCACGCCGGCCTGCAAACGCTCGCTGAAGGGGTAAACAATGCCGCCGTCCACATACAGGGAGCCGGCGTCAATGCTGGATTTTTCCGTGGACTGGTCGCCGGTCAGATTATTTTGCACGCCCTGAGAGAACTGCGCCTCGTCGTCGATAAAAAACAGCGTAACGCCAACGGAAAAATTGAGCAGACCCTGCTGGCCATTGTAACTGCCGCCGATACCAAAGCCGCTGTCGCCAATACCGTTGAACTGTGCCGTGTCGCTGTTGATGGTGATACTCTCACCCTGCACACCCCAGCTGCTCTGGTATACGGACCCCGTGTCGAAAATTGTCTGCGCCGCGAGGGGTGTGGCGAGCAGGGCGGCAGGTAAAATAATGAGGCCTGCGGCCAGCAGGGCCGGTTGCAGTTTTTTCAGGATAGCCATCCAAGCGTTCCTCTAATATACAGAGTTAACACGCAGATGCGCGAAACTGTATAGAGCTAAAATATGTAAATTTAATATGTAAAGTTATTATGTGAAATTAAATAGACGACGTGATTAAAGCAAAATGCTTTCCTGCCAACAAATAAAACGCCCTAAGATTTTTGACTAATGATCACACCGCTGCGGCAGTTCATTCACAGCGCCCCACTAAACACCCCATTAAGCACCTCACTGACACCACGATAAGCACAGACTGGAAGGCTCCTTGAAAACACCGCCGCTCTCCCTGATCCAGCTAAGCACCGACCTGCTGCAACCTGTATCGCTGCAAATTCGCGCCGGCGAAATCCTCTGCCTGTCCGGCCCTTCCGGCAGCGGCAAGAGCCGGCTGCTGCGCGCGGTCGCCGACCTGGACCCCCACGGCGGCAGCGCAAGTCTCGGCGCTGAAACCCAGCAGACGTTGCGCGGCCATCTCTGGCGGCGGGCGGTGATGATGGTGCCGGCGGAGAGCGCCTGGTGGCATGAAACCGTGGGCGAACACCTGCCCAAGCCCATGGATGCGGCACTGGGACAACTGGGGTTTACCGCCGATGTCACAGACTGGTCCATCGACCGCCTGTCATCGGGGGAGAAGCAGCGCCTGGCTCTGGTGCGCGCCCTGGCCCATGAACCCCGCGCGCTGTTGCTCGATGAGCCCACCGCCAATCTCGACCCCGACACCACCCGGCAAACCGAGCGCTGGCTGTGCGAGGTAATTCGCCAGCGCGCACTGCCAACCCTGTGGGTGGCCCACGACCGGGCGCAGATCGAGCGGGTGGCCAGCCGCCACCTGCATATCGAGGGCGGTCGCTTGAACGAAAGCGCCGGGGGGCAGAACGGATGGATGTGATCGCACTCAGCTGGTGGCAACTGGCAATGGCGGCGACACTGGTGATCGCCCTCGCCGCCTGTGTCTACCGGGCGAGGCTCGGCGTCGGCAACGCGCTGCTGCTCAGTGCCGCACGCACCGCCGTGCAGCTGACCCTGATCGGATTTGTGCTGGAGGCCCTGTTCGCCCTCGGGCGGCCACTGTGGGTGGCACTGATGGGGCTGGCGATGCTGCTGCTGGCCGGCCGGGAGGTGATGGCGCGGCAGAGTTACCGCCTGCGCGGCGGCTGGGGCTTTGCCATCGGCACCCTGTCCATGTTTGTGTCGGCCTTCAGCGTCACCGTGCTGACACTGATCGTGGTCATCGGCCCTAGCCCCTGGTATTCACCGCAGTACGCCATCCCGCTGCTGGGGATGCTGCTCGGCAACACCATGACCGGTATCGCCCTGGCCCTGGACCGGCTCAGCGAGGGCGTGCGCCGCGAGCGCCAGCTGGTTGAGGGCCGCCTGATGCTGGGGCAGAGCTGGCGCGAGGCCTGCGCTGAGCTGCGCCGGGGGGCGATGCGCGCGGGGCTGATGCCCATCATCAACGCCATGGCGGCGGCGGGCCTAGTGTCTCTGCCGGGCATGATGACCGGCCAGATCCTCTCCGGCACCGCGCCGGCGCTGGCGGTGAAGTACCAGATCCTGATCATGTTCACCATTGCCGCCGGCACCGGCTTCGGCACTTTTATCGCCGTCAGCGTCGCCTCGCGGCGACTGTTCGACGGCCACGAACGTCTGCGGCTGGATCGCCTTAAAACTGCCTGACGTCACTAGCTCGCACTTTACTCCCCGAGATTGTGGCCGCAGTTCCGTTCGCTCGCGGTAACAGGTTTGAGCGCGCCGGCTTCCTGACGAAACTCCCGCTGCGCATCCATGCAGTCATAAACGGGGCTGTTTTTTGATAACTGGCAGGCTTGCCAATAGAGGAAAAGCTGCAACAGTTTTCACTGGGAGAATTCCACCCGCGGCGTTTTAAAATCGCTGCCGTCATAGTCCGGCGCGCACTGGATAAATTCGTTTGCGGAAATACCCTGCTCCAGCAGGTAACGCTCCACCTGGCGGCCACGCTTGTGCGCCAGCTCCTGCATTTTCCAGTAAATCTCTGCCGGCGGGTTGCGATAAAAACGCTCCCTCACCCTGCGGCTGCCGCGCATGCCCGGCGTGCTGTCCGGGTAGAGCGCCATCCAGTCGCGGGCATTGGCGATACCGCAGATTCCCGGGCGAGTCTGGGGTTTTTTCTCCAGCGTCGCCACCACCTCGTCCAGCTGTCGCCGCGACTCGGCAGTGAGGGCAAAACTGCCCGGCGCAAAGTCGATGGGATTCAGATACACCAGGGTCCGGAAACGATTCCAGGCCCGACTCGCCAGAATGTAAACGCCCACCGGGGTGAAGTAAGCGAACAGCGATTCCATGATGGCTTTCTGCAGCAGGTCGCTGAAAATGTAACTGAAGGAAAAAGTCGGGTCGTAGAGATCGCCGCTCACCGGCAGCAGAAAATTCACATTGCGGTGGCGGTCTTCCATCAGCAGCAGCGCGATATCCAGCGGAATCAGCGGCGGTTCCACCGGCAACTGGTCGCTGTTGCGCAGGCGCCGCAATCGGATTTTATTGAGGCGTATATGCGCGAGCGCATCCACTTCATTGGCTCGCACCTCAATATTGAAGCGCGAATCCAGCTGTCCCTGCAGAATCTTGTAGCCGAGCAGTTCGGCGATATAGGGTTGAGCGGGAATCAGATTGGCGTTGGCGAGATAACCAATGAGTTGCGCATCCCACTTTTCCGTCGCCAGATAATCCAGCTCGCCGGCCATATGCACTTCACCAAAGCCTCCCGGATGGCCACCGAGGAGAATCTCGGCTGGCGGGTCCGCCGGGTGATTGCTGGCGCCGCGGACGACCACGTTAATCTGGCGGATGGGCAGCCTTGCCCGCATCAGATTCTGCCGGTCGATCCAGGTAAAGCGCCCGTTGTCCACGTACAGTTCGCCCAGTCGGTAGCGAAATGGCCTGCGCTCGTGCGCGGCGCGAATCGCCTTTTCCGCGGCCTTCGCTGACGGGTTCCGGGACTCAGCGAACAGATCCCCCAGACTCTTGCGCAAGGTAAAATTTCCCTGCGCATCGCGCGCGAGAATAATGCGGGGCTCGGAAAAAGATGCGTGCTGCAAATCCAGCTGGCGCCCATCAATATCCACCACAAGCCGCTGAATCAGCGCATCGCCGCTCTCCAGCTGCCAGGTGTGGCGCTGGTATTCCGGTGCATCTTCGCCACGGCCGAACAGGCCGAAACCGCGCACCCGCAGCTCCCCGAGCGTCAGACGCCCACGCTCCAGCGCCAGCTGTTGCAGCAGGGCCGCTTCCGTCTGCAGCAGGCGCTGGCCATCATCGCTCAGCAGCTGCAGATCAGACAGCTCCAGGCGCGCCAGCTGCAGCAGATCGCGACCAGTGTGGACACTGCCGCTGGCGGTAAGATCGCCAAGGTTCAGGCAATGATTCGGCCGCTCGACATCTCCCGGCGGCAGACAGCCGGCGACCCCCTGCAGGGATAAACCGCTGAAGGCCACGCGCCCACCGCCAAACGCCAGCCGCGCCACAGCCGCATGCTGCAGCTGCAGCAACTCCGCTGACAGCCCTGCAGCCTGCCTCGACAGCCCTGCCTCCGGCGGCTGGCGCAGACTCAGGCCATCGATGGCCAACCCCACCAGCTCGGTCACCGTACCGGCATCGGTCTGCACACGCTCGATTCCCTTCAGCTCCACCCGGCCGATTTCGTAACAGGGAGCGAGGCGATCGCCGCCGAGCCAGCCCGCCGGTACGCAGCCGCTGATCTCCGCCAGTTCGCCGACGGCGTCTTCCATCGCTGTGCCAGCTCCCCCGCCAGTCTCATTTCCGCTACCAGCACCGGAACCGCGATAGACAGCCCCGCGCATGCTGACAGAGGCGCCGGCAGCTTTCGCGTCCGCCCCCGCCGGGCCAAAACCCAGCCCCTTGAGGCGAATATTGCCGCTGACGGAAAAGGGACCGGAGACAGAGAAGGATTCCGCGCCGGGCAGCGCCAGCTCGCGCAGAAACACACAACGGGGTTTAGCGTCGTCGTTCAGCCGGCAGGCGCGCAGGCCGCGCAGGGCAAAATCCGCCAGCGCCAGCCTCGCCCCCCCATCCCAGTTGAGCCGGGACCAGCCCAGGCTCTCGAAGGCGAGCGCCGGATGGCGTCCATCGCCCAGAATCAGCGGCGCGGTTTCCAGCGCCGCCAGCCGTACGCTTGGGCCGTCGGCTGTGAACATGATGCGGCTGCCCGCCGCCAGTTGCAGCCAGGGCCAGGTGACACAGCCGCCCGCGCTATTGGCCGGCAGCGGAGCCTTGCCCCCAAGTAGAGCGTCGAGACCGCAGACCCGCACCCCTTCAAGGCGCACGGCATCCAGCTGCACCGTGTCGGCGGTGACAGCGGGGCGGCCAAATATCACCGTTTGCGCACGCCACAGGGGGGCCGCCGCCGGCGCGCTGCTCAGGCTCACCGGCCCGGCGACCAGGCTGCCGGTGTCGGCGGTGCTGTGCAGGTGGCGGATATCCAGGCAGCGGGGAAGCGCGACGGTGCCCTGACCGCCCTGCCCCGTACTGGCCGGTTTTTCCACCGGCAGGCAGGCGCTCAAGTTCGCCAGCTTCAGTCCGCGCAATTGCAGCGCGCCGGCGGCTGCCGGGGGACCGGGCCAGTCCACCCGTACTTGCCCGGCGACAAAATCCCGCAACTCCAGCGCCGCGCTTTCGCCGAGACCGGTCAACTGCAGGCGCGCCAGTTCAGCGCTATGCAGTTGCAGCGCCAGCCGCCGCTGCGTCTTGCTGAGACTGGCGGCGGGGCCAAGCTGCAGGTCTGCCACTGCCACACAGCGCACAAAGAGCGGGGAAAGCAGAACGCTTGCCGCTGACTGGCTTAAGGGCAGGCAGCCGTCGAGGCGGCGCAGGGACAGCCCCGGCAGGGAGAGGTGCAAGCGGCGCCCATCCCGGGCTACCTGCAGCCGGCCATCGGGCAGGTCGAGCTGCTCCAGCTCCAGCAGGGAACTCCCGTCGGCGCCGCCGATGCCGAGCCGCTCCAGCGCCAGCGCACCCGCCTCAAAACCGAAACCCTCTCGCCACACCAGCCGCAACGGCGCGGCAATAACCAGCCCGCGCAGGTCGAAACAGCCGGGTACGATTTGCGGCTGGGGGTAGAGCAGCTGCGCCCAGCCGGGCGGCAGGCAGCCGTCCACAGCGCGCAGCGCGAGACTGGACAGGTACAGATTGGGGGCGGATAAATCCGGCAGCGGAGCAGCCGCGCCGGCCCCGGCAAGCTGGGCCTGTGCTGGCGAGCGCTGCGGCAATTGCCCCTTTTCCAGCCCGTCTTGATCATTATTAACAGGCACGCCACCGGCGGAGCGCATAGAACCGGCGCTAGCACCGCTGCCGCCGCCCGCCTGCGGGCGCAGGAAGCCGCTCCCCAGCGCCAGCTGCTGCACCAGCAGTCCGCCGCCCGCTTCTGCACCACCTCGCCCATCACCAGCCCCACCCGCGCTGCCGCCGGTTCTGTTAGCCCGGCCAGATTCAGGCAGCTGACCAGCCCCCAGCAGCAGCCGCTGCAACTGCAGGTCGCCGAAAATCAGATAGCCCTGTTCGCCCCCGGACCAGGCGAAGCTGCCGCGCCCTTGCAGGCTCTCCAGTTCCGCGCACAGGGGGCGCAGGCGCTCCGCCAGCAGCGCCGCGGGCACACAGCCCTGCAGCGATAGCAGCTGCGGGTCCTGCAGCAGCAGCGGCTCCGCAGCGGAGGCCGGCCCACCGAGGGCCCGCAACTGCTGCCAGTGCAGCTTTCGCAGCTGCAGCGGCTGCGCCGCTGTCTTTCCCCCCCCATCCGCCTGCGCCAGCCGCAACCGGTCAATGGCCAGGGGGCCGCTGGCGAAACCCCAGGGCAGCGCGCTTTCCTCATCGGCAAACTGCACCTGCAGCTCCCGCTCGCCGCGCAGTCCGGCGATACGCAGGCAGTGGTCCGGCAAGCGCCACAGGCCTCCCGGCACACAGCCGGAAGCGCTCTGCAGCTGTAATTCAGCCAGGGTCAGGCGCCGCTCGGCGTAGTCGAGCGAGGCCAGGCGGATATCGTGCAGTGTCAGCGGATCGCGAATCTGCCCCGTCAGATCCTGCAGCTCGGTCTGCTGCAGGCGCGCGGCGCCAGCGGCCACTGTCAGGTTGCCCCGCCAGTCGAAGGCCACCGGCTCGGGCAGCGACAGGCTGCCGGCGCGCAGGCACAGGTGATGGCGGCTATCGCGCAGGCGTTCGGGACACCAGTCGAAGCCGGTGGCGCCCGCCTGCGACCAGCGCAGGCGGTGTTCGCTGTGAATAAAGCGCGCTTCCCTCAGCTGGATGGTTTCCGCCCGCCAGTTGTGCCCGCGGCTGCCGGCGTAACGCAGCTGCACTCCCTGCCCCTGCGCCCGCTGCCAGGCCACTGCCGCACCCTCGCCGAAGCTGGCCTGCACATCGCCGGCCAGGCTCAGCTGGCGGGCACTGGCGCAGTGACCCACCAGCTGGCCAATGACCGGCAGCACCTGCGCCCAGCGCGCCGGCGGGCAGCTGCCGAAACCGCGCAGCGCCAGCTCGTCGATACTCAGGTGATTGCCCGGCAGGGCG
Organism: Microbulbifer aestuariivivens; assembly: GCF_039545115.1. Classification (NCBI taxonomy): domain Bacteria; kingdom Pseudomonadati; phylum Pseudomonadota; class Gammaproteobacteria; order Cellvibrionales; family Microbulbiferaceae; genus Microbulbifer; species Microbulbifer aestuariivivens. The sequence continues at coordinate 168,508 of NZ_BAABRT010000004.1, forward strand.
AACAGCCCCTCCTGTAAAACCAGTCTGGCGACCACCGTATGGGCGCGCGCGCCGCCCTGATGCCGCACCGCCAGCTGGCGAAGATCCAGTCCGCCGGCGCCCACTCGCAGCGCAAGCGGCCCGCCACCGGAACGCTGTAGCGACAGGGACCAGTCTCGCGCGGTCAGGTCGCTAAAGGTCAGACAGCTGGGCGCTTGCCACAGGGGCCGATCCAGATAACAGAGGCGGCTGTCGCGGATGCGCAGGCGGCCGATGCCGAGGTGCAAGTTCAGGTCCTGCTCCAGACTCTGGCCCGAGGCGCGACTATCGCCATTGCCATCCTCATCACCATCGCCACCGATCAGCCAGCCGGCCACCTCCCAGCGCCGGCCGCCGGCGCTGACCGTGGAGGTCAGGTCCATATCGATGCCGCTCAGCTCCGCATCCTGCAGGTGCAGCCGCCCGCGCAGCAGCTCCAGCCAGCCGTAGTTCAACACCAGCTGCTCGGCCTCAAGCCCCCGCCCCTCGCGGTTGCGCACACGCACATCCCGCAGTTGCAGCGCCAGGCGCGGAAGCGAGAACCACAGGCGGCCAATCTCCGCTTCCAGCCCGCGCTGGCGCAGCGCATCTTCGACCCGGCTGTGCAGCCAGGCGGACAGGCCGATGGCGAGCGCCCCGCACAACAACAGCACGCCCAGCAGCCACCACAGCGGGCGATAGGCGCGGGAAGCGGAACCGGCGGACGGCTGCGGCATGGAGTCAGTTCATCGGCTGCGGTGAATCGGGCACCTCGCCTCCGCTGGTTTTTCACATGGCACACAGAAAATATGCCTGACGCGGAAATGGACCGGGCGGAATACGGGTGCATTTATGCCCCGTAAGTAAAGACCAGCACCGCTGACTTTAGGTATGCTCTGCCGCCTCAGTTCATCCCCGCGGCCCGCGGCCGCGACACAGGGATACAACACGGCGAAAGAACACCCGGCCAGCAAGCATGCAGCAATACCCCAACTACCAGGATCTGGTCCTCGTCGGCGGCGGGCACAGCCACGCCCTCGTCCTGCAGATGTGGGCCATGCGCCCGTTGCGCGGCGTGCGCCTGACGCTGATTTCGCCCGAGGCCCAGACCGCCTACTCCGGCATGCTGCCGGGCATGGTGGCCGGCCACTACCAGCACGACGATGCCCATATCGACCTGGCACGCCTGTGCCGCGCCGCCGGCGCGCGCTTTATCCGCGCGGCGGTCACCGCTATCGACCCGGAGCTGCGCACCATTGCCATGACCGGGCGCCCGGGACTGGAATTCGACCTGCTCTCCATCGACGTGGGCTCCACGCCGGCGCACACCATCCCGGGCGCCGAAACCGCCATACCCATCAAGCCGGTGGCTGGCTTCTGGCGGCAGTGGCAGCGGTTGCGGAGCGATATCGACACGGCGCAGCAGCCGCTGGCGCTGGGTGTGATTGGCGGCGGCGCCGGCGGCTGCGAGCTGGCCATGGCCATGGCCCAGGCACTGGCCGCGCCAATCCGCGCCGGCCGCGCTTCCGTCCACCTGCTGACGCGCGGCCAGCGGGTGCCGGAGCAGTTCCCGCCGATGGCGCAGACTCTGGTGGCGAGGGAAATGCAGCGCCTGCGGGTGCAGGTGCACACCGGCTGGGCGGTGGCGGCGATCGAGGCCGACACGGTGCGCGCGGCGGACGGCCGCACCCTGCCGCTGGACCGGGTGATACTGTGCACCGGCGCCGGCGCCCCGGCCTGGCTCGCCGATACAGGCCTCAAACTGGACCCGGCCGGCTTTGTGCGAGTCGACAGCTATCTGCGCGCACCGGGGCACGAACATATTTATGCCGCCGGCGATGTGGCCAGCTTTGACGGGCGGCCGCTGCCCAAGGCCGGCGTCTATGCCGTGCGTCAGGGGCCGGTGCTGTTTCACAACCTGCGCGCGACCCTCACCGGCCAACCCCTGCGCCGCTTCCGCCCGCAGCGGGATTTCCTGCGGCTGCTGGCCTGCGGCGACCGCCGCGCCGTAGCGGTGCGCAACGGCCTCGCCCTCGCCGGCGGCCCCCTGTGGCAGTGGAAAGACCATATCGACAGACGCTTCATGGCCCGCTTCAGCGAGCTGCCAGTGGAGATGGTTGCCGGCAGCGCAACCCCCGGGGAGATCATCAGCCAGCGCGACGGCCAGCACCTGGCGCCGATGCGCTGCAATGGCTGCGGCGCCAAGGTGGGCGCCGATGCCCTGTCCCGCGCACTGGCCTCATTGCCGCCGCAGCGCTCACCACTGCTGCAGCGCGGAATCGGCGATGACGCCGCCGTGATGCAGGTGCCCGCGGGGGAGCTGCTGGTACAGAGCACCGACCAGCTGCGGGCACTGGTGGACGACCCCTGGCTGTTCGGGCGCATGGCCGCCCTGCACGCCCTCTCCGACCTGTTCGCCATGCACGCGCGGCCGGCCACGGCGCAGACACTGGTGACCCTGCCGCTGGCGGCGGAACCCCTGACCCGGCGGGATCTGCAGCAGTTGCTGGCCGGCGCGGTGCTGGAGCTGAACCGCCACGGCTGCGTGCTGAGCGGCGGGCACACCTCGGAGGGCGCGGAGCTGCAACTGGGCCTGTCCGTCAACGGCTTCGCCGATGCGCCGCAGCTGCTGGCAAAGACCGGCGCAAAACCCGGCGACCAGCTGATCCTGTGCAAGCCGCTCGGCACCGGCGCCATTCTCGCCGCCGAGGGCCTGGGCAGGGCCAACCCGCGCTGGGTCACCGCCGCGCACGAAATCATGCTGCAGAGCAACGCCGCTGCCGCCGAAATACTGGCGCAGCACCAGGCGCACTCGCTGACCGACGTCACCGGTTTCGGCCTGCTCGGCCACCTGCTGGAAACCCTGGCCGGCGAGGCGCCCATGGGCGCCACCCTGTTGATGCACGCGCTGCCCCTGCTGCCCGGCGCGGAAACCTGCGCCGGGCGCGGCTGGCTGTCGAGCCTGCAGCCGCAGAACGCCCGCGCCCTGGAGCGCATTGCCAACCCCGAACCCTGGCGGGCCGGCGCGCGCTGGCCGCTGCTGGTGGACCCACAGACCTGTGGCGGGCTCTTGGCCACAGTGCCGGCAGAGCAGGCGCAGGCTTGCATAGCGGCGCTGCGCAAGGCCGGCTATGCCGAGGCCGCGGTGATTGGCGAGGTGGAGGCCCTTGAAGAGCAAGCGCGCAACACCCCGGTGAGGCTGAGCGGAGCCCTCTAACCTGAACGGCCTGATCAGAACGGCCTGAACGACGGGCCATATGCTGCCCAGCCCGGGCAAGCTCCGGGATGCAATTGCCTTCGCTCGCCACAAAATTGCCACAGCGCCACAATCGGGATACTGTGGCCAACAGCGCCAACCATAAGAGCCGGCAGCAACGGCCACGGCGTTCTCTTCGATGGGTCTTCACAGAGTGGGGAGTCGAGTTTTCATAAACCGACAGGAAGACCTCCTATGCAACATATCGTTATCGTCGGCGGTGGTGCCGGCGGCCTGCAGCTGGCAACCCGGCTCGGCCACTATTTCACTGGCAAGTCCATCCTGCGCCGGCGGCGTACTGCGCCCGATGTCCGGGTGACCCTGGTCGACCGCAACCGCACGCATATCTGGAAGCCACTGCTACACCAGGTGGCCACCGGCTCGCTGGACTCTGGCCTCGACGCCCTCAACTACCATGTGCACGCGCGCAAAAATGGTTTCCGCTTCGAACTGGGCCACCTGCAGAAACTCGACCGCCAGCGGCAGGTGATTGAACTGGCTCCGGTCGAGGACGCCGACGGCCGCCAACTGGTGCCGGCGCGGGAACTGCCCTATGACCAACTGGTGATCGCACTGGGCAGCCACAGCAATGACTTCAACACCCCCGGCGTACGCGAGCACTGCGTGTTCCTCGACAGCACGCAACAGGCGCAGCGCTTTCACCAGCAGCTGCTGGACCGATTCCTGCAGCTGCAAACCCACACCGCAGCAACCATCGACGTGGCCATCGTCGGCGGCGGCGCCACCGGTGTGGAGCTGGCGGCGGAGCTGGTGGAAGCTAGCGGGCAAATGGCGCGCTATGGCCATATTCCCCCAAACGCTTTGCAAGTGACCTTGATCGAAGCGGGCGCCCACCTGCTGCCGGCACTGCCAGCGCGGCTCGGCAACAACGCACAGCGGGAACTCACCCGCATGGGTGTGCGGGTAATGACCGGCTGCGCGGTGAAGGAAGCCAGCGATGAGGGATTTGTCACCGCCGCCGGCGACAAAATCCCCGCGGCCATCCGCTTGTGGGCGGCCGGAGTCAAGGCTCCAGAGTTTCTCCGCGGGCTGGATGGCCTGACCACCAACCGCATCAACCAGATCAAGGTCAACACCCAGCTGCAGTCTGTCAGCGACGGCAAGATTTTTGCCCTCGGCGATTGCGCCGGCTGTGTCGATTCCGCCGGGCAGCGGGTGCCGCCACGGGCACAGGCGGCCCAGCAGATGGCGGGTGTTGCCGAGCACAACCTGATTGCGCAGATCGAAGGGCGGCCGCTGCAAGCCTTCCGCTACCGCGACCACGGCTCTCTGGTCTCCCTGAGCAAGTACACCGCCATCGGCAACCTTATGGGTGCGCTGGTCAAGGGCAGCCTGACCGTCGAGGGGCGCCTCGCCGGCGTCGCCTACCGCTCCCTGTACCGGATGCATTTGGCGGCGGTACACGGCTGGGCCAAGGCGATGCTGATCTACGTGGTGGGCCAGGCCAACCGCTTCGTCAAACCGCGCATGAAATTGCACTGAGCCAATGGCATTAACCCAATGCGCTAAACCAATAACACTACCTACGGGGAGGCCAAGACGGGCATGAACTATCAGCGAATCGTGGTGCTCACCGGGGCGGGAATTTCCGCCGAGTCCGGCATCCGCACCTTTCGCGGCGGAGACGGACTTTGGGAAAACCATCGCCTGGAGGATGTTGCCACACCGGCAGCGTTCATTCGCGACCCGGAGCTGGTGCAGCGCTTCTACAATGCCCGCCGGCGCCAGCTGCTCTCCGCTGCCGTGGCCCCCAACGCCGCCCATGTGGCGCTGGCGGAACTGGAGCGGAAATTCCCCGGGGAATTTCTGCTGGTGACGCAGAATATCGACGACCTGCACGAACGGGCCGGCAGCCACAAGCTGATCCATATGCACGGTGAACTGCGCAAGGCCCGCTGCCAGGCCAGCGGCAAGCTCTACCCCGTCGATGGCGACCTGAGCACCGACATTCCGTGCGACTGTTGTGGCGCACCCGGCAACCTGCGTCCGCATGTGGTCTGGTTTGGCGAGATGCCATTGCAGATGGAGCGCATCTACGACGCCCTGAGCCGCTGCGATCTGTTTATCAGCATCGGCACCTCGGGCAATGTCTATCCGGCGGCGGGTTTTGTCGAGTGCGCCAATATGGCCGGCGCCCACACGGTGGAGCTGAATCTCGAGCGCAGCAGCGTCGGCGATGCCTTCGCCGAACACCGCCAGGGCAATGCCTCGCTGGTGGTCGCGGACTATGTGCGCGAATTATTAGGCTGATCCACGCGGGCACTTATTCTTATTTTTTCTTTTCTCGCCGCTTCTCGTCTCCTCTGGCCTTTCTCGCGCCGGGAAAATTTCCCCGGCAGCCACCCAGTTGGACAGGACCGAAAAGCCGCTTTATTACGCTAAGGAAATCGGCTAAACAGCAAGCGAGGCCGCGTCGCTGATTAGGCAAGGAAAAACAGCGAGGAAAATCAGCAAAGAAATAAAAATACGAACGGCGGAAAAACCACGGGGGAATTGCGGGGGGAATCGCGGAGAGAAATACGGGTAAAATCGCGGGGAAAATCGCGGGGAAAATCGCGGGGAGACTAAAAGGGGATTGAAAATAACCGCGATGGCGCAAGCCGGCTCCGACCTGAAGGTCATAGAAAGCGGTCGGTGCTGCAGCGCCGGTACTGGAGTGTCAGTGCCGGGCAGTCAATACTCGGTAACTACCCCTGCTGGCTAGCCCTGATGACTAGCCCTGATGACTACCTCTGCTGACTACCTCTGCTGACTACCTCTGCTGACTACCTCTGCTGACTGGCCCAGCTGAAAACTGCCGATGACAACCGCCGCGGTGAATACCGTGGCGGCCACCGTGACGGTCACAGCGATGACAGCCGCAACACAGCGGTCACGAGAGTGGTGACGACAGCGTTGAAGCATGCCGCCGCCACTCAGGTGCCGCGATCAGGGGGTCAGATCTTCCAGCTTTGCACGATATCCAGCCCGTGCTCCTCAACCCACTGATTCAGCGGCTTGGGGTTGCGCTTTTTCTTCTCGATCGTCGCACCGGTATAGGGGTTGCGGTAGTGACCGGTCTCCAGCTTGGGCTCGCTGCCCTTGCCCTTACTCTTGGCTGCGGCGCCGCGGCCACGGCGGGGGGTATCACCACCTTTCTTGAGTGAACGGGCGACCCGGGCCTTGAGGGTGTTGACGTAGTCCGGGGCATCCTCGTCGCTCAGCTGACTTACCAGCCATTCAACGATCTGCTCGCCGCGGGCGACGTACAGTTCCTCTTCGTCCATCTGGTACTCGGCGGCAATATTAACCAGCGCCTTATCGAAAGCGATAACGCCCTCTTTCTTGCGCTCCGCAAGGGCCATTTGCTCCTGCAGTTCTTCTATTTTTGCCTGGTGCTCGGCAATCTGCTGCTCAATCTTGTTGTAATCCTGAAACATCTAAGGACCTCAGTGAGTGTTGCTGTAATAGGAAAAAACCGGCTGCGGGCAATACGAACCCAAATTCGAATCGCAAACCACGTCCGTTTCTCGATTGCACTTTCGCTATTTTTATTTACCGACAATATTGCTTACCGGCACAGGGAGAATTCCCATATCGTTATCTGAACCGCTATCTGACTGCCCATATCGGTAATACACGCACAAATACGTAATCTGCCGATACACGATGTACCAGACACGCCAAGGCGCACTAAATCGCACTAAATATAGACGCCTGAAATAGCAAACGCTTAATAAACACTTCAGATAATAGAGGCTTCAAATAACTGCCGGTCAGGCATAAAACACCGCTCGAACGCGCCCCGGGGTTAAAAACCCTAGTTTAATGGATACTCACGCGCTCGCGGGCGTCCCCGCGCCGTAGGCTGGGGCGGCAGATGATAAGTGTTCGGTGATAAATATCAAGCGCCGCGCTTGCTAGTACAGTACTTTTACCACTGAAATATGCGATAACCGGCCGCGGGATAATATATCCGCGCCAACTATAGACACCTTTTGGACTCTTTTCGTTGCCGGCCTAAGCTATACGGGCCGCGCAATTGGATAAATGGCCGCAAAACCCTATGAAAAATAGACAGGATATCCACCAGATGCCGACACTGGCGACAGTGATGACGCCCTTCCCCTATCACATCGATATCAACGCCAAGGTGGAGGAGGCGCTGCAATTGATGGCGCAGCACAAGGTGCACCACCTGCCGGTCACCCGCGACGGCGACCTGGAAACGGTAATTTCCCGCGGCGATATCGAGCGCGCCCACGCCCCCGGCCACCGCCTTGAAGAGCAGCAACTGTACGTGCACGACCTGTGCGCCCGCCGCCCCTATATCGCCGATCTCCACGACCCGCTGGACAGGATATTGCTGGCCATGGCCGATGCCGGGATCGGTTCGGTACTGGTAATGCGCGAGGGCGAACTGGCAGGTATTGTGACGGTGACCGATATGCTGCGCTTCTGCGCGCACTATCTCGTTCAGGTGACCCAGCCGCTGGACGACTCCATCGCCTGAGCAGACCATGTAAGCGTGCCATCTCACAGCGACAGCCAGCGCGGCCAGAGCTACAGTGGCCAGAGCTACAGCGGCCAGACCCACAGCAGCAAGGGCACGCTGACCGCCACCACCATGATCTCCAGCGGCAGCCCCAGGCGCCAGTAATCGCCAAAGTGAAATCCACCGGGGCCCAGAATCAGGGTGTTGTTCTGATGGCCCACCGGTGTCAGAAAGGCGCAGGAGGCGCCGATGGCCACCGCCATCAGGAAGCTGTCCGGGTTCACCCCCAGTTGCGCCGATGCGCTGAGGGCGATGGAGCACATCACCGCTGCGGTGGCGGCATTGTTCATAAAGTCCGACAGGGTCATGGTCACAACCAGCAGGGTCACCAGTGCGATGACCGGGTCGCCCCCGGCGATGGCGCTCAGCATCCAGCGCGAAACCAGATCCGCCGCGCCGGAGCTTTCCATCACCCCGGCCACCGCGATCAGCGCCCCCAGCAGCACGATCACCGAGCCATCGATGGATTCGTACACATTGCGCAGCGACACCACTTTCAACGCCATATAGGCCAGCACACAGGTGGCAAAGGATATGGCCGCGGGCAGCAGGCCGAAGGCGGCACCGGCCACCGCCAGCGCCATGGTCACAAGGGCGATCGCCGCTTTCTCCTTGTTGGGAATGGCGATGTCGCGCTGTGCCAGCGGCACACAGCCTTTCTCGCTGGCGAAGGTATTGAGGTTGTCATCGGTGCCCATCATCAACAGGGCATCGCCGGCCAGCAGCGGGGTGGAGCGCAGCCGCCGCACCGAGCGTCGCCCCTGCCGCGACAGCGCCAGCAGGTTGATCTCGTAATGCGCCGGCAGGCGCAGAAACTGGATAGTGCGCCCCACCAGGTCGGAGTCGGGCATGACCACCAGCTCGCGCAGTCGCAGGTCCTCGCCGCGCTCCTTGTCCCGCTCTTTCTCACGCTCTTTTTTGCCTTCCTTTCTGCTTTCGCCTCCTGCCAGCTTGTCGCCGTCATCGCCATCGCTCTCCCCTTTTGCGCCACCGCCGTCCTGGTGGCCAGCCCCGTCACCGGCGCCCCCGCTCTCATCCCGGCGTCCACGATCGCGCTTTGCCGTCCCTGGCCGCCCTTCCGCCAGCGCTTTGCTCTCTTCGCCCGGCCCGTCGGGCTCCTCGGCTTCTGCGGGCTCGCCTTCCAGTTTCAGGCCCAGATGGCTGATCGCCGCCGCCAGTGACTCCGGCTCCGCCTCGATCACCAGTATGTCGCCGACCCGTACCCGGTGGCGGGGCCTGGCGGGCGATACCCGCCCATCGTCGCGCACAACCCCCACCACCTGTGCGTCCTCGTCTTCCAGCATGCGGGCGATTTCCCACAGGGTTTTGCCGGCGACCGGGCTCTTTTCCGGCACCAGGGCTTCGGTCAGGTAGGTGCCGGTGTCGAAGGTGGCGGCCCCCGCCTGGGTGCGCTCGGGCACCAGCCGCCAGCCGATCAGGCACACGAACAGGATGCCCACTATCGCCACGCCGAGACCCACCGGGGTGAAATCAAACATGCCGTAACTGCCGGCGCCGGCACTGGCGCGGAAACTCGACACGATCAGGTTGGGGGGGGTGCCGATCAGTGTGGTCATGCCGCCGAGAATGGTGCCGAAAGACAGCGGCATCAGGACCTTGCCCGGCGGCAGGTGATGTTTCTCCGCCAACCCCGAGGCCACCGGCATCAGCAGGGCCATGGCGCCCACATTGTTCATAAAACTGGACATCAGCGCGCCCACCGCGGTGATGGCGCCAATCGCCAGGGTGGTGCTGCCGCTCTTGGGGATCATGCGCTGGGCAAAGGCATCCATGGCGCCGGTGCTCTGCAGGCCGCGGCTCAGGATCAGCACGCAGGCCACGGTGACCACCGCCGGGTGACCAAAGCCATCGAAGGCATGGGACGGCGGAATCAGGCCGACAAAGACACAGGCCAGCAGGGAGGCCAGCGCCACCACATCGTGCCGCCAGGAGCCCCAGATAAACAGGACGATCGTGGCGGCGAGTATGGAGAGAATCGTGATCTGGTCCAGCGTCATGCGGAGCACTATAGCGGCGGCGTTAAACGGTCGGAGGCAACCGTCTATTCAGGTTACACTGCGCCCCGGATTTACGGAGACTTGATTTGCGCCAGAACATTTCCCCCGCTCAATACCGACAGCTGTTCCTCGATGACACGCCGCTGATGGACGTGCGTGCGCCGGTGGAATTCGGCAAGGGCGCTTTTCCCGCGTCCACCAACCTGCCCCTGCTGGACGATCGCCAGCGCGAACTGGTGGGCACCGAATACAAGCGCCGCGGCCAGGAGGCGGCCATCGACCTGGGCTGGCGGCTCGCCACCGACGAGGTGCGAGCGCAGCGACTCGCCAGCTGGCGCGCATTCACCGAGCGCCACCCCGAGGGCTGCCTCTACTGCTTCCGCGGCGGCTTGCGCTCCCGCACCAGCCAGGAGCTGCTGCGCGAATCCGGCATCGACTATCCGCTGGTGGAAGGGGGTTACAAGGCCCTGCGCAACTTCCTGCTGCAGGTTTTGGACGAGAGCTGCGCCGGCCTGCCGCTGGTGGTGATTTCCGGGCATACCGGCAGCGGCAAAACCGAGCTGATCCACCGCGCGCCTCGCGCCGTGGACCTCGAGGGCATCGCCCACCACCGCGGCTCCAGCTTCGGCGGCACCGGCCGCCAGCAGCCCGCGCAGATCGATTTCGAAAACCGCATCGCGGTGGATATGCTCAAGCTGGCACAGGCGCCCGGGCGGGTGTTTGTGGAGGACGAGAGCCGCCTCATCGGCCGCTGCGCCCTGCCGCCAGTGCTGCAGGAGGCCATGCAGGCGGCGCCGAGAGTGCTGGTGCGGGAGCCGGTGGAAGACCGGGCGCGGCGCATCGTGGCCGATTATGTGCACGAGGCGCTGCCGCGCTTCGCGGGTGGCGAGGAGCTTCCCGCCGAGGCCCTGGGTCGCACCCTGCGCGACAGCCTCGCGCGCCTGAAAAAGCGCCTCGGCGGCCTGCGCTATCAGCAGCTGGATGACGCGCTGCAAAATGCCAACCGGGAACTGGCCCGCAGTGGCAGCGCCGACGCCTATATCCCGGTGGTGATGGCGCTGCTGACGGATTACTACGACGGTATGTACGACCACCTGATGGAAAAGCGCGACAGCGCCATCTTGTTCAGCGGCTCGCTGCAGGAGGTCGGCCAGTGGATTGCGGAGAACGGCGGGAACCAGGCACCGGCCTGAATCCGGCGCCCGTCCGATAGAGAGAGAAATAGAAATAGGGATATAGAGAAAAAACTCAGGATTTGAGAGCGGCGCGGCGCAGGCGGAAGCGCCGCGACAGAATCCAGTCCCGCAGGCCCAGCGGCAGCCAGCGCGCCATCCACGGCAGCAGGCCGCTGCGATTGCCCACCCGCAGTATCACCGGCGGCCGCTTGCGCAGCAGTTCCTTCACCACCTTGCGCGCCAGGGTACTGGCGAGGGTGGCGTTCTGCTGCGATTCCAGCGCCCGCGCCCGCACCACCTCCTCCTGCTTCTTGTACCAGGAATCCGGCGCCAACAGCCCGCGCAGGGAAACCTGCGCATGGCGACCGAACTCCGAGGCAATAGCGCCCGGCTGCACCGTCATCACGCGGATGCCGAAGGGTTTCAGTTCCAGGCGCAGCACGTCCGACAGGGTGTGCAGCGCCGCCTTGGAAGCGCAGTAGGCACCGGAAAACGGCGTCGGCAGCACGCCGGACACGGAGCCGATATTGCACACCACGCCGCGCCGGGCGGAGCGCATCAGCGGCGCGCAGGCGCGGGTCAGGGCCATGGGCGCGAACACATTGGTGCGGAACTGCTCCTCCAGTGCCCGCGTGTCCAGCTCCAGCAGCGGTCCCATCTGACCGAAACCGGCATTATTGATCAGTATGTCCAGGCGGCCGTAGGCGGCCTTGAGGGCGTGCACAACCCGGTTGATGTCGGCCTGGGAATTGACGTCCAGCGCCTCGGTGGCGATGCCCAGGTCCGCCAGCTCCTGCAGGCTCTCGGGGCGCCGCGCGGTGGCGATGACGATGGTGCCGCGGCGGTGCAGCGCCAGCGCCAGCTCGCGGCCGATGCCGCTGGAACAGCCGGTGACCAGCGCCACCCGGTCCGGCACAACATAGCCACGGCCGATCTGGGCCAGGCTTTCAGCGGCGAAGGTATTATCTGAGGGGCGGAACCGGGAAGCCGGCGGCTTGCTCAAGGGTAAATCTCCTGGGGGCTACTCGACACAGAAGTGGGGGTTCTGGATCAGACCGAAAAGGTTGCCATCGGGGTCCAGAAAGGAACTCATCAGCACGCCACCGCCCACATCGGTGATCTCGCTGTGCTGGCGGGCGCCGAGGGCGTTGATACGCTCCACCTGGGCGGCCATATCACTGACTCCCCAGTAGGCGATGACGCCATCGGCGCGGCTGGTCACACTGCGGGCATCGGGGTTGAGCCCCAGCTCAAATCCCCCCACGTTAAAGCCCACGTAGTTGTCCTGATTGAAATAGGGCTCCACTTCCAGCAACTGCTGATACCAGTCCCGGGCCCGGGTCAGGTCACCGACACCATAAATCACGCTGCGCAATCCGAGAAACTGTCCCATCCTTAGGCTCCTTGTAACCTTGGTTACTTTTCTCTTTATCCGTTTCCCTTGTGTTTATTCTTTTCCTTTCTCTTCTCTGTCACCGGGCGCCGCGCTCTCCTCAAGGGCCCTGAATTCATGAGCCCTGAACTCGCTCGCCGGAGTCACAGGGCGGGCATCTGCGCATTGGACAGCGTGAGTGAAGGATCGTCACACGGTTGCCACCGCTCGCTTGCGCCGGGTTGCAGAGCCAATCGCAGAGTGCCTGGGGTTACTGCAGCTCCCGCTCCAGCTGTTCGAGCAGGTCGAGCGGTTCCATCTCCACCCCCTCAAGCTCGGCATTCCAGTTGATGCCCACCAGAATCACATCATCGTGCATACCGGTGAGCCAGTCGTCCATAAATTCCTCCAGGTCCACGGCCACCACCTGGTAACCCTGCCATTCGCCCTCCACCTGCTGCTCGGCGAACTCGCGCTGGGACCAGAAGGGCATCACCTCGGTGTCGGGATATTTCTCCGACTCGCACAGGGCGAAGCCCTCCTCCCCCTCCAGGGCCCAGACGCAGCCCTGATCCGCACTCTCCGGCAAAAAGCGCGCGCAGTTTTCCTCGAAATCATCGCTCAACGGTTCGACTTGCATGTTTCCAGTACCTCGGGGGTTCACGGCAGTTTACGCCAGTTTATCGGCTGCACCAAAAAGCCCGGCGCGCTCAGGCGGGCTCGAATACGGCGATGGATTCCACGTGCGCGGTGTGCGGAAACATATCCATCACCCCGGCACTGCGCAGCCGGTAGCCCAGCTGCGCCAACTCGCCGGCATCCCGCGCCAGTGTGGAGGGATTGCAGGAGATATAGACAATGCGCTGTGGCCGCAGCCTGGCCAGCTGTGGCAGCACCTCGATGGCGCCGGCGCGCGGCGGGTCCAGCAGTACCTTGTGAAACCCGCCCTCCGCCCACCGGTGGCGGCGCATATCGACGCTGAGATCGGCGGTCACGAAGCGGACATTGTCGATGCCGTTGGCGGCGGCGTTCTCCTCCGCGCGGGCGGTGAGCGCGCCCTCGCCCTCGACGCCCACCACCTGCGCGGCGCGCCGGGCCAGCGGCAGGGTGAAATTGCCCAGACCGCAGAACAGATCCAGCACCCGCTCCTGCGGCTGCGGGTCCAGCAGCGCCACGGCGCGCGCCACCATCTGCCGGTTTACGGCAAAGTTCACCTGCACAAAGTCCAGCGGGTGAAAGCGCAGGGTCAGATCGAACTGCGGCAGCCGGTATTCGAGGCGCTCAACACCACTGGCGGGCCAGACCCGCTGCGCGCTGGCGGCCTCCCCCGGCTGCAGATACAGGTGCAGCCCGGTGTCGGCGGCAAAACTGAGCCAGCGCTGCCGGTCGGCCGCGTCCAGCGGCTGCGTATGGCGCAGCACCAGGGCGGCGGCATCCTCACCCACCGCCACTTCCAAATGGGTGAAATGGGCCCGCCCCTCGCTCTCCGCCACCAGCGCCCGCAGGGCGGGAATCTGATCCGCCACCGCCGGGGGCAGAACGGGGCACTCGCGGATATCCACCAGCTCGTTGGAAGCCTTGGCGCGAAAACCGATTACCGGGGTCGAGGCGCTGCCGGTGTTCGCACCCGGCTTTGCCCCCCGCGTTGCACCCCGCTTTGGTCCCTGCAGGCGAATACCGATGCGCGCCTTGCGGCGGTAACCAAATTCCTCCCCGACCAGCGGCGGCAGCACTTCCGGCACCGCCACCGCGCCGATGCGGGACAACTGGTCGAGCAGCATCTGCGCCTTCTCGGCGATCTGCGCCGCCGGCTGCAGATGCTGCAGCGCGCAGCCTCCGCAGGTGTCGCTATGCGCGCAGCGCGGGGCGCAGCGTGTATCGGCGGCCTCGATCACCTCAAGCAGCCGCCCCTCGTCAAAGCGCGCGCGGCGCTCACTGTAGCTAAAGCGCACCCGCTCTCCCGGCAGCGCGCCATCGATAAACACCGGCCGCTCCTCGACCCGGGCGACACCGCGCAGGTCGTGGCTGAAATTCAGGATATCCGCCTCCAGCGGTTTACCCGGCAGCGGCCGCTTGGCCCTGGCTGCGGTGGGCTTAAAGAATCTGGGTTTTTTCGCCATCGGTGTCGTCTTTTCAGGTGAGGCGCAACAAGCCTGGAGTCAGGCGCTGCAGCTTAAATAAGGTGTTGCAGCTAATCAGAGCACCAGGCGGTGGCCGTTTTCCCGCAGCCAGCGGCGCAGGGTTTTGCAGTCGGGACAGAACTGTTCCACCAGCTGCCAGAAGTCGCGGCTGTGATTGTGATGACGCATATGGCAGACCTCGTGGGTCACCAAGTAATCCACCACCGGCTCCGGCGCCAGGCACACCAGCCAGTTGTACTGCAGCTCTCCGCGCAGGGTGCAGTGTCCCCACTTGCTGCGGGTGCGCCGCACCCGCACCGCCGCCGGCCGCAGGCCCAGCCGCGCGGCCAGCCTCTCAGATTTTTCCGTCAACAGCGCCAGCGCCTCGCGCTGGTAGAGTTTCTGCAGCGCCGCCTGCAGCCGCGCCGGCTCGGGCATCCGCTCGCGGGTGTACAGGCGGATTTCGCTGTGATCGATACCCGCATCCGCCGCCCGTTCGGCGCGCTGCAGAACCAGGCGGCGCCCAAGCCAGGGAAAGGTCTCGCCCCACTGATAGCGATGTTTCGGCACCTCGGCGGCGCGGGACCTGGCCCGCGACAGCTGGGCGCGCACCCACTCTATGTTGTCCTGCAGGAAGCGATGGCCGTGCACCTCGGCGCAGCGCTGGGGGATGCGCACCTCGATGCCGTGGCGCGCCATCACCAGGCCGACGCGCTTGCGCCGGGGCGAGCGCACCAGGGTGTAGGCAATGTCCTCGTAGACAAAATCCGCCGCACTGCTCATCAGGCGCTCACCCGTGGGCGACTATCGCCATGGTGAGGCGCGAGATACAGCTCAGCTTGCCGTCCGGCGCGGTGATGCGCATTTCCCACACCTGGCTGGTGCGGCCCAGATGCACGGCGCGGGCAACACCGGTCACCTCTCCGTCCGCGACCGGCCGCAGGTGGTTGGCGTTCACCTCCTGCCCCACGCAGTAATAGCTGGAGCGATCCACCACCAGGTTGGCGGCCATGGAGCCGAGGGTCTCCGCCAGTACCACACTGGCACCCCCATGCAGAACGCCAAACGGCTGGCGGGTGCGGGCATCCACCGGCATGGTGCCCACCAGGTAATCGTCGCCCAGTTCGGTGAAACGCATATCCAGGTGACCGGGCATACAGCCCTGTAGAATCTCGTTCAGCTGCTCCAGCGTGGGCTGGCCGTGCCAGATACTCATTGGTGACTTCCCCATCAAAAGCGGGCCCTAGGGCCCCGGAAAAAACAGATCAAAACCGCTGTCGCTGAAGCGCAGCCGCTCCAGGTCCAGCAGGCGCAATTCGCGCACCAGGGCGCGCCGGCGCAGGTGCAATTCCTGCAGGCGGGATTCGTCGTCCTCTGCGTGGATCGCCGCGCGCAGAACCGTCAGCTCGGAGACCAGATAATCCTGGCGCTCGCGCAGCTGCCGGTAGCGCTGCGCCACCTGGAAGTGGGCGAGCCCGCGCTGGTACTCGCCCATAAAGAGGTCGGCGGTTGGGCCGGTGCAGACCCCCTCGTAGCTGTGGCCGCGACGGCCGAGGTAGTAGCCGTTTTCCGGGGTGCAGAACTGCTCGACGCCCATCTCGTGGCCGCGCAGCCAGGCCGCACTGTCCACGCGCACCCCGTGCCGCTGGCACTGCTGGGCAATCTCGTAAATCAGCGCCTGACTGCGGCCGCGGGCACCGTCCTCGAGGCCGCGCTCGTACCAGAGGCCGGCGCGGCACTGGTCTGCGGAAATCACCGCGCAGCCACCGCTGAACAGCACGGCCAGAATTAGCGCAAGCCAGCCCAGCCTGCGGGTGAGGATTCTGCGAAGCGGGCGCAAGGGCTCAGCCGAAACGCTTGTCGGCCACAAACGGATTGCTCTGCCGCTCCTGACCGAAGGTGGACATGGGGCCGTGGCCGGGAATAAAGCGCACATCGTCCCCCAGCGGCCAGAGCTTTTCGGTAATGGAGCGGATCAGGGTATCGTAATCGCCCTTGGGGAAATCGGTGCGGCCGATGGAGCCGGCGAACAGCACATCGCCCACCAGCGCCAGCTTGCTCGGGCCATGGAAAAAGATAACGTGCCCGGGGGTGTGGCCGGGGCAGTGGTGGACCTCCAGCACTTCCTCGCCAACCGTGACGGTATCGCCCTGCTGCAGCCAGCGGTCCGGAGTGAAAGTCTCGACAGCGGGAAAACCGAACGTCTGCGCCTGCATGGGCAGTTGTTCGATCCAGAAGGCGTCCTCGCGATGGGGCCCCTCAACCGGCAGCTGTTGCTGTGCCATCAGAGCCGCGGTGCCCCCCACATGATCCAGGTGTCCGTGGGTCAGCAGGATTTTCTCCAGCTTCAAGCCGCGCTCCGCCACCGCCGCCAGGATGCGCTCGAGGTCGCCGCCCGGGTCCACCACCGCCGCGCGCTGGCTGAGGTCGCACCACAGAAGGGTACAGTTCTGCTGAAAGGGCGTGACCGGTACGGTGTGAAATTGCAGTGCCATGAATAATCCGCAGCCAAGAAAGTGTGGGCGGGATTATACCGTGGCCGCGCCGCGAGTTCGCCCCGCCGTTGCGGCTCGCTGCCGCCCCTGCGTGGCGAGCAGCTCGCGCACGTCCGCCAGCAGCATTTTCTGCACCAGCGGCGAGTGCCAGTAGTCGCCGTGCGCGCCCAGTTGCGGGCCACTGCTGGCAGAGCGCCAGTCGGTGAGGGGCACCGTCTCGTAGTCGCGGTAAACCGCCTGATTGTAGGAGGGACTCAGGGGCTTGAGGGGCCAGCCGAACAGGTCGTCCGGATGGTAGAAGTTCTTCCAGCGGAAGCGGTAGCCACGGGTTTCCGAGATCACCGCCTGCACCTTGTCCCGCGGCAGGCCGGCGCACCAGAGGGGATTGGTCGGGCCCAGGGTGTACCAGCTGCTGAGGGTCTTCAGACGCAGGAACAGGTCCATGGCAGAACCCTTGTGCACACCGCCGGGACCACCATCGCGCCAGATGCCGTGACTGATCGAGGGACGCTGGGCATCCCACAGATAATTGGACAGGCTCACGCAACTGACCGAGTGGCTGATCAGCACAATCGGGGTGTTCTCCCCCGCTTTTTTGGCCACCCGCTCCAGAGTGCGGTAGATCGCCTCCTGACTTTTCTCGTAGTTGCCGCCGTGCTGCTGGATATCGCTGAGCTGCGCGGCGGTCTCGGCCATGCCGTAGAGCATGAACTTGCGCGCGCGCAGGTATTCCATATCGCGCTTCTGCATGCCCTCGAAGATGCGCTCGATATTGGGCTGCAGATGCTCCTGGCACACCAGCGTGTCGCAGTAGACCCGCGACCAGTCCTCGCCCAGCCCCTCGCGCAGGGCCGCGAAAACCGGCGCGGCAAATTCGCTGTCCACCGCCCCCATGCCCGGTGCCGCCAGAATAATGATGTCCGCCATGATCCGCCCCTGATTTTTTTTGCTTGCGACGCCCCGCTCCATCTTTGCTGCGCCTATACGCATCAGGCCCGGGCAGGCATCGTCTTATTCGTTGGTAGTGGGCATCGCTGAATCGGTCAAAGCTACCACTTGCCCGGGGCTTTGCAAAGAAAGGGCCAATATAACCCGCCTATACCTGCCATATGCCCGGCCGTATGCCGAGTCTCGGCAGGGGCCGTGGCGCGCAACCCCGCTGAGGGCAGAAATCGCCAGGCCTGACTGGCGGATTGCCCGGGACAGGTGCAGATGTAGATGTAGATGTAGATGTAGATGTAGATGTAGATGTAGATGTAGATGTAGATGTAGATAAGACCAGCGGAAGGGGATCACAGGCGGTTTATCCGGCATTTTTCTACCGCTTTCCCCTGCCTGTTCAGCACCGCTCTTACCGGGCAGTTTTGGAGTCGCCCGCACGACTCGAAACTCGAAACTTGGGACTTGGGACTTGGGACTTGAGACTTGAACACTGCCCCTGCGTTTACCCCGGCACTGGCTGTGGTCAAGCTGGTTTGGCTAAAGCGGTGCGGCCATATCAGTGCGGGTAAGAAGCGGTGCGGCTAAACCGGTACGCCAGAAGCACCCCGGCCACTACTCCGCCTGCTCGCCGCTTTCACGCCGGCGGCGACTGGCCCCGACCCAGAAACCCGCCTCAAACAGCATCCCCAGCGCCAGAAAGACCCCGCTGCCTTGCGGCAAACCATAGATGTAACAGGAAATGGCGCCCAGCAGACACATCAGTACCAGCAGCCAGCGTTTGTGTGTACTCATCTCGAATTTTCCATTTTGCTTTCCGCGATCATTTTGCTTCTCCGCGAGAATGGAACGGTAACCCAGAGGGAGCCGGGAGGAAATACAAAGCATGGCCACGCAAAAGTTTTTCTCCCCGCACCCGCGGGGCTTTCCGTCGGAAATCCGTGACCGCTCCTGTGCCCAGGAGTGAGAACATAATCACGCCTCTACAACCGATTCATTTGCTCTATGAGTCACTGGCCTCAGATCGAAACGATGTAAAAAGGCGCATCCCTCCACTTTAGCCTTCAGGCCACTCGCTGCGGTAATCGCCGCTGTGTGCCCATTTTGCAGCCAAGCCGGGAAACATCGGACCGCTGCGCTGGGGAATACCCGACTGTCCGCCAACCGCTTGCCGCGGTGCATTTCCCTGCGCCCGCCAGCAGGTGGACATATCGGGCTGGCAACTTGCTGAAGCTTGCAAAAGAGAGGTACGCAATGCAAAGCCATGTTTCACTGCTGATTCGATCGTCACTGGTCGCGCTGCTGTTTGTCGGCGGCATGACCCAGATCACCCCGGTGGCGGAGGCGCGGGATTACCGCGATCCCAACAATCCTCCCGACTGGGTGCGCGAATACTATCGCAACAATGCTCAGGGCTACCGCAGTAACGCCCAAGGCTATCGTAATAATGCTCAGGGCTATCGTAATAATGCCCAGGGCTATCGCAGTAGCGCGCCGGGCGCCTCGCCGCAGCAGCAGAGAGACGCGATGCGATTCACCAACAAGTCCTGGTGGCGACATGATGTGACCGGTGGCACGCCGCATATCAAGATCGATCTCAGTGAACAGATGGCGTATTTCTACAAAGGCGGGCGCCTTGCCGGTGTGTCCCCGGTGTCCACCGGCAAGCCCGGCCACCGCACTCCTGCCGGAACTTTCCGTATTTCCGAAAAGAAGATCAATCACCGCTCCAACCTCTACGGCCACTACGTAAGCCGCAACGGCCACGTGCTGCGCAGCAACGTGGATGTACGCCGCGACCGCCGCCCCGCCGGCTCTGTTTTTCGTGGCGCCGCCATGGATTACATGATGCGGGTCAACGGTCCCGTGAGCATGCACGCCGGCTATGTACCCGGCTACCCCGCCTCGCACGGCTGCATCCGCCTGCCCTGGCATATGGCGAAAACTTTCTTTGCCCATGCGCCGGTTGGGACCAAGGTGAGCATCGTGCCGTAAGCGCCGCCCGCTTGTGAACAGTAAACGAGAAAAACAAAGGGCCGCAGCGAACTGCGGCCCTTTTACTTTTTTCGGATGCTTTACTGTTCCGGTTTCTAAATCCGGATTTCTCTTGCCAGTGCCGGCAGCAGACCGCGCAAAAGGGTTCAGGTCTTCTCCCCGCGCCTATTCAACCCACCCTGGCGCTTCGGTACTGTCTGCCCCGCCAGCGCACAAAAATAATCGTGGGCGGCGCGATTAACGCGCTGCGCCAGCAGCAGTGTCGAAACCATGGTGGGAATCGCCATGATGGCGTACATGCCGATAATGATGCTGTTCACGGCTGCCAGCGAGGCCACCGCGCCAATCACGATCAGGCCCAGATAGAACGCCGTGTACACGCTCTGCCAGCGGCTGCCAAACAGGAACACAAAGCACTTCACGCCGTAATACCAGAAGGTGACCATGGTGCTGAACGCCAGAGGCAATACCATCAGCAACAGCAGCAGCGGCCCCCAGCTACCGAATACCTGCGCAAACGCCGCCGCGGTCAGGGAAACCCCCTCTATCCCGCCGCCGTGCTGCCAGTCCCCGGCGAGCAGGATCACCAGCGCGGTACAGGTGCAGATCAACAGCGTATCGATGATCGGCCCCAGCATCGCCACCACCCCCTCGCGAACGGGTTCGCGGGTCTTGGCGGCGCCGTGAGCGAGGGACTCGGTGCCGATTCCCGCCTCGTTGGAAAACGCCCCGCGACTGATACCCGTGGCGATCACCGCGCCCAGTGCACCGCCGGCCGCCGCCTGGCCACTGAAGGCATCGGTAAAGATCAGCGCGAAGGCGGCGGGCACCTCTTGCCAGAAGCTGCCGATCACAATCAGCGTCAGCGCCAGGTAGAAAAGCACCATGGCCGGCACGATGCGCTCGGCAAACTTGCCGATGCGCTGGATGCGACCGGCGATCACCAGCAGTGCCGCAATCGCCAGCACCAGCCCCACCGCAACATCGAACAGCAGGGAGCCATCGGCGCCGACCATACCCCAGGGCTCGGCAAAGGATTCCCGCAACAGCTGCACGGTCTGATTGGATTGGAACAACGGCAACATGCCGCAAAGCCCGGCGATGGCAAACAGGATGGCCAGGGGCATCCAGCGCCGCCCCAATCCCTCGCGAATCACATACATGGGCCCGCCCTGCAGCTCACCGTCGGCATCGCGGCCCCGATACATCACCGACAGGGTGGCGGTGTAAAACTTGGTGGCCACTCCCACCAGTGCGGTCACCCACATCCAGAAAATGGCCCCGGGACCGCCGGTGCTGATGGCGATGGCGACACCGGCGATATTGCCCAGACCGAGGGTGCCCGACAGCGCCGTGGACAGCGCCTGGCGGTGGGACACCTGCCCGGGATCATGGGCATCGTCATACCGGCCCAACAACAGATCGATGCTGTGCCCCAGATGGCGATAGGGACGCGCGCGCGAGACGATCAGCAGATAGAGACCACCGCCCACCAGCAGCACCAGCAGCGGGGGTCCCCAGACAAAGGTAACGAACGCGGCCAGGGCCGCCTCGATGGATTGCAATATTGTCATGGAACTTGGGTCGGCTGTTTTCAGGGCGGCCAGTCTATGAAGCGGGGCTTGAGCTTGTCAAAACGCAGCGACACGGCGCCGCACACTGGCAGGGATATTTTTGCAATTACCGTTTACTGCGCCCTTTCACCGCTTTCACCAGCGCACTTTCGCAACGGGATTTTCACTGTAGGGCTTTTACAAAGGAGCACCTTCATGGATCTGTTGAAATAACGGTCCTGCCGCCGCGCACTCTCGGCAAACTTTCACCGCGGAACGCGCACTACCAACCACCGTGTGTGCCAGCGGCTCAGCACAGAAAAACCGCGAATGCGAACCAAGGCAAATTTGAGGCCGCCAATGCGGGGCAAAGCTGCCGCAATGCGGCACCTGGCCTTCACTTTTTATGGGTTATGCGCAGCCGATGCTTGGTGCGTATCTGCCGCTGTCATTACCCCACGCCCTCATTCCCCCAGCCATTAGCCGGCGGCCTATCTTCACGGCTTCCCACCCCGGCACCGATACCCTGCACCCGCGCCTCGCACCTGCGCCCCGGCACAGGGGGCAGCCGCGCACGCTGCCGTCCACACCCTGCACGCTTGCACTGTGTTGCCGGGGAATGCGGTGTCGTTGATTTCCCTCATGGACGTCACCCGCAAGACCGGCATAATGGACGCCAAACTGTCACACACCACAGGTATACTGGTGCGCGCAGGCCGGGGTGCCGCTATCCGTTGCACTATCAGCCGGCGATTTTTTCATCAGTGCCGCTGTCATCAGGAGGAAGCATGCAACAGCAACCCACCATCTTCGTCGTCGTAGATCCCAACGATGAGCGTCACGTCGCACTCGAGCGCGCCCTGACTATCGCCAAGCTGCGCGACCCGCAGCCGCGCCTGCTGGTGTTTGTCGCCGTCGATGGCGAGGCGGTGGACACCCGCGCCGTGAACGACCACCTGTTCCGTGACGAATCCTGGTTCCGCGAGCAGATTCGCCAGCCCATCGCCGACGCGGGCCTGCAGTGCGACATCCAGGTGTGCTGGTCCAGCGACTGGCAGGGCGCCATCATTCAGGAATCCCGCCGCTGCAATGCGGAAATGATCTACCTGCCGGTGCACGCCAAGACCAGCCGCCGCTTCACCTTCGCCGAGTCCAAATGGCATGTACTGAAGCAGGCCCGCTGCCCGGTGGTACTGATCCGCCCCGGCGCCAAGGACCAGCGCAAGGTGGTGCTGGCCACCGTGAACTACCAGGCCAAGACCGATCGCCATCGTCAGCTCAACCGCCAGATCACCGAGCGGGCCCGCTATATTGCCGCCTGCTACGGGGCCGAGCTGCACCTGGTGAATGCCTATCTGGATTCCATGCTTTACCCGGATCGCGGCGCGCTGGCCAAGCTGGCGGACAAGACCGGCGTGCCCACCGACCGCATTCATGTGAAGCGCGGCTACACCAACGAAGTGGTTTCCGCCGTGGCCAAGGAAATCGATGCGGACCTGGTGGTGATGGGCACCCTGAACCAGTACGGTGAGACCGGCTCCATCCTGCGCGGCAATACCGCCGAGCGCGTGATCGGTGGACTGGAGCTGGATGTGATGGTGTGCAACGGCTTCACCAACACCAGCGGCAAGGAGGCGATGGTGGCGCAGCCAGCCGAGGCTGAGGCCGCAGAGGCGCCCTGAGGCCATACCGCCCTCAGGCGCAGGCCGGCGGCAACACCCAGCGGAGCGCGGTTTAACCGCGCTTTTGCTGGCCCGCGAGTTTGCCCCGCCCTGCAATTCCGCGCCCTCAACACCGCTCCCTCAACACCGCTCCTCCAACACTGCGCCCCCAATATCGCTCTCCCAACATCGCCCCCTCAACATCCCCCCCTCAATTCCGCCCAGCAACACCGTATCAGCGAAGCCCGAGGGTTCGCATTCCCGCCACTTACCGACCACGGCCCGTTGCACCTGCGGCCTTTATCGAAAAAACTCCGGCTTGATTGCGCTTCCGGGAACCATGCGCTGGCGAACAGTCTAAATACACTGACGCCTGGCACAGCTTTACACCAAGCTATGGTTAAAGCATTGGCATCGCAACGGATCGTATTGCGCTAGCAGGAAATCGCGCGAACAAATTGCGCGAATAAGAAGGCACAAGGAGACGGGAATGTCTGAACAGCAATCGAGCAGGGGCTGGATTCTGGGCCTGATCATCGTCGCCGCCATTGCGGCCGGCGCCTATTTTTTTCTTCGCGGCTCGCCCGCACCTGCCCCAGCGCCGCCACCAGCGGCCGAACCGCAGCCGGAACCCGCGCCAGAAGTGACTCTGGAGCCTGAACCCGAACCGCAAACGGCAGCGCCCGCACCCGCACCGGCACCGGAACCCCAGCGGCCACTGCCGCCCCTGAATCAGAGCGATGCCGCCGCCCGGGCAGACCTGTTGAGCCTGGCTCCCGATGGCGCACTGGGCCGCTGGATCGTCCCCGACGAGGTAGTGCGCAAATGGGTCGCCGCGGTCACCGCCGCAGCCGGTGGCGAAATGATGGCGAAAAACCGCCCCTACAACAGCCCGCCGGAGGAGCTGATCATCAAAGAGGCGGGAGCCACCGGCATGCAGCTGTCGGAGGAGAATTACCAGCGCTACGACGCGCCGGTGCGGCTATTCGCCATGGCGGACACCGACACCGCCATCCAGCTCTATCGCTTCTGGTACCCGCGCCTGTCGCAGGCTTTCGGTGAACTGGGCATGGGCGACAAAACCTTCCAGCAGGTATTTCTCAAAGCCATCGATGTGGCGCTGGCGGCACCGCAAGCCGAGCAGCCGATCCAGCTGGTGCGGCCATCGGTCTACTACAAGTTCGCCGACCCGCAACTGGAAAAACTGCCCGGAGTACACAAACTGATGATTCGCATCGGGCCGGAAAACGCGGCGCGGGTTAAGGAAAAACTTCGTGCACTGAAAGCAGCGCTCGAAGCCATGCCGAAGCAAAACCCTTAATGCGATAGAGCGGGTAATAAGAATAGGCGCGATTGAAAGATTAGAAGGAACAGAAGGAGTAGGAGGAACAGAGAGAACAGAGAGAACAGAGAGAACAGAGAGAACAGAGAGAACAGAGAGAACAGGGGGAATTGAAGAAATACAAGCCCGGAGCAAAATCCGGGCCTGTTATTCAGACCTCGGTATCCAGTCCTCGTCCTGCAGTGCCGCCGCCGCACCAATCAGCGCCTGGTATCCGGCATTCAGGGCGTAAAGCGGCACCGTTTTTATCCACTGTTCAACCCGCCCCTTGGCGAGAAAGCGCTGCTCGAATTCACTCTCCGACAGCAGCGCCGCAATGCGCGGCAAGATACCGCCACCGATAAACACCCCCCCCCGGGCGCCCAGGTAAAGCGCCGTATCTCCGGCAACGCCACCGAGAAAATTGAGAAAATCCAGCAGGGTTTCCCGACACAGGGGGTCGGAGCCATCCAGCCCCCGCGCACTGACTTCCGGCGGTTGCAGGTCTTCCGCCCTGCGGCCGTGTAATGTGCACACTGCGCGGTACAGGCGCACCAGCCCCGCACCGGACAGCACCCACTCGTTAAATACCGGACGGCGGCTGCGCATCATGATCTGCAACAGCTGCAGTTCGCGCTCAGTGGTCACAGCCAAATTCGCGTGACCGCCCTCGCCCGCCAGCACCTGTGGCTTGTCGCCCGCAAGCGCCAGTCCCGCCACCCCCAGGCCCGTCCCCGGCCCCAGCACGGCCATGGTTGCGCCGGGCAAACGCGGCACATCCCGCAGCACCCGGTATTCTTCGCTGCCCAGCAGAGGCAGTGACCGGGCCAGCGCGGCAAAGTCATTGATCAGCAGGGCCCGCTCCAGCCCCAGGTCCGCCTGCAGCGCCTTGGCTGAAATCTGCCAGCCGAGGTTGGTCATAATCACCCGCCCGCCAGCGCAGCTATGCTCCACCGGTCCCGCCGCGGCAATACAGGCGCGCAGTGGGTGCGGCTGCTCCAGCCCGTGGAGCCAGTGCTGCAGCGCCGCGGCGAAACCGTCGAAGCGCTTGCAATCCACCACCGTCAGCGCCTCAAGCGTATAACCGCTGCGCCCGACGCCCCCCTTCTTGGGCACGGCGATGGCGAAACGCGCGTTGGTGCCGCCGATATCCGCTACGATCGATGTCATGCTTTGTTCACCCTCCTTGCTGCCGCGCAGCAGTCGCTTTGCGGCGCAACTGTCCAGCCCGGCACAGGCCCAACCACTATCTCATCAGCAAAATAAACTTATAAAAACCCTATCACTAACCACATTCTCAACCACCTAAAAGAGTACGCGAGTGCGACTCACCTCCTGTAAATCTTCCTTATGCTGTGCAGCTTTTGGTAGACAGCGCGACGCATGAAGGCGAAAGATCAAGGCACGCATCGCCATAGGGTATTCCCGCTGCCATCTCCTCACCGCCTCGCCTCTTCATCTGCATCGCTCCGCCTCCTCACCCACCCCGTCTCTGATCGGATTGGTCATGGGGACGCGTTTTCGTTCCGCGCTAGAATCCCTCGGGCATCACATGAGAATAACGCATCACCGGAGGTATTGATGAAACAACTACTTACGCCACTGGCTCTGGGCCTGGCGCTCGCTTGCGGCTCCGCCAGCGCACAGCCGGGCGAGGATCTGCAGCAGCGGCTGGCACAGACCGAGGACAAGGTCATCGAGTGGCGCCGCCATATCCACCGGAACCCGGAGCTTGGCAACCGGGAAACCGCAACCGCCCGCTACGTCGCCCAGCACCTGCAATCCCTCGGCATGGAGGTGCAAACCGGCATCGCCCATACCGGTGTCGTCGGCCTACTCAAGGGCGCCAAACCCGGTCCCACCGTCGCCCTGCGAGCGGATATGGACGCGCTGCCGGTCACTGAAAAAGTGGACCTGCCCTTCGCCTCCAGGGTAACCACGCAATACAACGGCGAGACAGTGGGCGTGATGCACGCCTGCGGCCACGACACCCATGTGGCGATGCTGATGGGGGCGGCAGAAGTCCTCGCCGGTATGCGCGAGCAGCTGCGGGGCAATGTACTGTTTATCTTCCAGCCCGCCGAAGAGGGCGCGCCGGAAGGAGAAGAAGGCGGCGCGGAGCTGATGTTGAAAGAGGGCCTGTTCAGCAAATACAAGCCGGATGTGGCCTTCGGCCAACACGTTACCTCCAGCCTGCCGGTGAATATGATTGGCTACCGCGCCGGACCGCTGATGGCCAGCTCGGACAGGTTTCGCATCAGGGTGAACGGCCGCCAGACCCACGGTTCGCGCCCCTGGGGTGGTGTGGACCCGATCACCACCGCCGCGCAAATCGTGATGGGAGTGCAGACCATCGTCAGCCGCCAGATCGATATCACCAAGGAACCGGCGGTGGTGTCTTTCGGCAAAATCGATGGGGGCGTACGCAACAATATTATTCCGGACAGCGTCGAACTGGTCGGCACCATCCGCAATTTCGATATGGATAACCGCCAGCAGATTTTCGAGCGCTTGAAAATCACCGCTGAAAATATCGCCCAGAGCGCCGGCGCCAGCGCCGAGGTCACCATCGAAGAAGGCTATCCGGTCACCGTCAATCATGCCGCGCTTACGCAAATGGCGGTGCCGGTTCTGCAGGCGCTAGCCGGTGAGCGCAGAGTGATGGAAGTTCCGAAAGTCACCGGCGCGGAAGACTTTTCCTACTTCGCCAACGAGATCCCGGGCTTTTATTATTTCCTCGGTGTAACCCCAAAAGGCACCGATCCATCCAAGGCCGCCAGTAATCACTCACCGCATTTTTATGTGGACGAGAAAGCCCTGGCGACCGGCACCGAGGCACTGACCAGGCTCACCCTGGCTTACATGGCCAACAACAGCCATTAAAAGTCCCCGCCACGCGAACCGATTAGAAATCGCAAGCAAGCGGAAAAAGAAAAAGCCAACGCGGCCTACAGTAATAGGCCGGGCTGGCTTTTTTATTGGCCGTTATTAAATAACGGACTACGCAGAGGTTTTCTGCGGTGGACGGCGCCGACGACGGGGCGCTTCCTGGCCGCCATTGCCGTTATTGCCACCATTACCGCCGCTGCCTCGATTGCCGCCGTTAGCGCTGCGGCCGCCGCGGTTGCCATCGGCCCGGCCATTGCCCTCGGAACGGCTGTTGCGGGACTGCCCAGAACGCTTGGCGGCGCCGCCGTTACCACTGCCTCTGCCACTGCGCTGGCCCTGTCCGCCAGACGCACCGGGCTTGCCGGAATCGGGCACCACGTGATCGGGCTCAAAACCCTCGATTTCCTCACGGGTGATCGGTTTTTTGATCAGGCGTTCGATATCGCGCAGCTGCTTGATTTCATCGGCGCTGACCAGCGACACCGCCTGCCCGCGGGCACCGGCGCGGCCGGTGCGGCCAATGCGATGCACATAGTCCTCGGGCACGTTGGGCAGATCGAAATTCACCACCTGCGGCAGCTGATCGATATCGATGCCGCGGGCGGCGATATCCGTCGCCACCAGCACCTGCACCTTGCCGTTCTTGAATTCCGCCAGCGCCTTGGTGCGCGCATTCTGGCTCTTGTTGCCATGAATCGCAGCGGCGCGGATATTGTCCGCCTCCAGCTGTTTCACCAGACGGTTGGCGCCGTGCTTGGTGCGACTGAATACCAGCGCCTGATGCCAGTTGTTGGCGTGGATCAGGTGGCTCAGCAGCTTCTGCTTGCGCGCCTTGTCCACCGGGTGCAGTTTCTGCAGCACGGTTTCCGTCGTACTGTTGCGCGGACTCACGTCGATTTCCACCGGGTTGTTCACCAGCCCCTTGGCCAGCTGGCGGATTTCCGGCGAGAAAGTCGCGGAGAACAGCAGGTTCTGGCGCTTGGCCGGCAACACCTTGAGGATGCGCTTGATATCGTGAATAAAGCCCATGTCCAGCATGCGGTCGGCTTCATCCAGTACCAGCGCTTCCAGCTTGTCGAAGCGAATCGCACGCTGGTTGTACAAATCCAGCAGGCGGCCGGGCGTAGCCACGAGGATGTCGGCACCGCCGCGCAGGCGCTGCATCTGCGGATTGATTTTCACCCCGCCGAACACCACCGAGTGGCGCAGCGGCAGATATTTGCTGTACAGCTGCACATTATCGAACACCTGCGCAGCCAGTTCGCGGGTGGGCGTAAGCACCAGCGCGCGCACCTGATTGTTTCGCGCCGCAGCGCCCTGGGATAAGCGGTGCAGCAGCGGCAGGGTGAAGCCGGCGGTCTTGCCGGTGCCGGTCTGCGCCGCCGCCATGATGTCACCGCCCTTCATCACCGCCGGAATGGCCTGGGCCTGAATTGGTGTGGGTTTCTCGTAGCCCTGTTCGGCCACAGCACGGGAAAGCTCGGAAGCCAGTCCCAGATCTTCGAACAACATAATTTTCCTCAGGCCGCATTTGCTCGCAGCCAAAGCGCACCGCCCAGGGCGGAGAGAGAATGAATCAGAGTCGCCGGACGCACGGGTCCGCTCTGCCGTCAAATCACGGCCATACCGAGGCCGAGTCGGTGCGGCATTCAGTAGGGGTTCCGGGGAGACTGCGGGGAGTGTTCCAGGGAGGGTACCGCCAGGTCACGGCGGTCTACAGATGACGCAGCTGGGCATATGACCAGCCAGAGCACTATAGCACAGCCACCCTGACTGCAAAGTTTTATTTTGCTTATCTATCCAGGCTCCAGCCGCGACTCAGCAGTGGGAGCGTTTGCAAATACAATGGCAGCTTGCACTGGGACGGGCATTGCCAAAAACGCTGTAAGAGATAAAGCTTGCAGGGCGTGCCTTGCAGGAAGAGCAATGAAAAGCGGGAAGCGGGAAGCGGGAAGCGGGAAGCGGAAAGCCCAGGCCAGGAGCCACCAGGCCGCCACTTTCCACAACGAAAGCCGGCACCTCATACTTGCAGATTCTATTAAGCAGCACCTTCGCGTAGCGAATTCTCGGCCGGACACAGCGTCAGTCGAGCCCCCCAAGTAAATTCCGTGTGCGCGGCGAATATAGAATCCCGCTGAACATCTCTTGCGGGCCATAGCCACTTTTTCAGGCCACTCACTGAGACCTGAACAAGAGATTATAAAAAGAAGAGGCAAATCACCGATGGGGTTTATCAGGATCGGACAGAAAAAATAGGCGTCATAATTTTACTCTGACCCTGATTTTAAGAGGGAAAACCCGATCCAAGATTGGGCCCTACGAAATCCTATATTAGGTGGATAAAAAGAGCTGCAAACCCAAGCACAAATAACTGAAAGGCCATTAATGTTGTTGCTATGCTCTTCCTACTTTTCCGCTGAAGAGGGCCAATACGCTCAATCACTATCTTTGAGTAAGCTGAACCAATCGCCCATATCAACACAAACAGAACAAGAACCCAGGTCACACCGGTAAACCTCGAGCTTACAAGGGCCGCTATCACATATGACGGCAGCATAAGTAGACCAGAAAACCACCATCTTGAGTAAATCACAATAGAACCTCAATTTTCGCCTTTTACACACTGTCCATATTTGTAATGTGCATCCGACAAGCCATCGCCATCAAGGTCACAAGTCAATAATTGGGGTCAGAGTAAAATTAAGGCGTAGAATCCCACTGAACATCTCTTGCGATCCATAGGCACTTTTCAGACCACTCACTACAACCTGAAAAAGAGATTATAAAAAAATGAGGAAAATCATCGATGGAGTTTCTCAGGGTCGAACAGAAAAATAGGCGCCATAATTGTACTCTGACCCCAATTTTTTTTAAATTTGTTCTTGTTGGATCAGCCCTTTGGTTGGCCCAGCCAGCACCACGCTGCAATATATGTAATTTTATTCTGAAACATAATGATATTTTGATATGACTTTGTTTTTTTCATCAAAACCAATACGCCATCTATCAAACTTCACCGTGCCGTACCAAAAACTGTATCGACATAACGATTTTACATCTTCACCCAAATACTCCGCACCCCACCAAAGATTGCGATCACATTTTGTTATTTCATCCGGCTCTCCCAATATTGAAATAACCGTGGATTTATCATCTCCCATTTTAATTTTTTGAATATTCACATCACTACCGGATTCACAGCCAACCATAAAGAACACAAAAAATAGCAGAAAACGATTCACAATGGATACCAGCCTTTTAAGGATTAAACGAATTAAGAGATTCCGGAATGCTCGTACTATTTTGAGGAATATTTATAACCGTTTGGTTGTATAACAAAAGCATCTGTATCCGTAAATCATCGGGAAACCCTGTGTTAATGTTAGGCATACCACCAGCTTCAAGTGCATTGGATGCACGAGCAGCACAATTGTCCGGCCACATTTCTAGAGGTTTATTTTTTACACTATCAAGATACTCTTTTATTCGTTTCTCTTGTTCGGGAGTGGTATCAAAAATATAAACCGAAGTATCTCGTTTGGGCGCCTCCCTCAAAAGATAGTCCGTTAGACTTGAATTCGGCGGAGTATCATTACCGGGACTGTAAATACCTTGTCCAGTAAGTGCCACAGCAGAATGTCCAAAAGGATTATTTAGATTCGTCAACGTTGTTGTATAACCATTATTGATGAGAGCAGTCTGCAATCCAAATGGATCGACAAAGCTAATCGGATTCCCTCCCACATAAGCATAGGTATTGAGTCCACCTTTCAACCCAATCGGATCGGATTGAACATACCGCCCCAAACTGGGGTCGTAATATCTGAACATGCTGTAATACAAGCCACTTTCTTGGTCATAATACTGTCCTGGAAATCTCAGATTTAGGGCAACCTGATTCCCGTCCCTGTCCAGATCCTCATGCACCTGCGACTCACCGTAGGGGCTCATCACCTGCGCCCCGACACTGTTGCCGGACAGGTCCATCATCACTTTGGGCGTGCCCAGGTAATCGCTGCCAACCGTATAGTGGTTGCCGCCTTCGGAGTAGCTCACCGGGGCGTAACCGCCGGCGTAACGATAGCGCCGCTGTGCCACCATCTCACCGGGGGAAAATTCCGCGACCAGCTGGCTGCCGAGCCAGAGGTATTCCGTCGTGCCCTCGACTTCCGCGACACCGGTTACGGATTTCTGGATACGGCGGCCAAACGCATCATACCGGTAGCTGGCGGTGACCGTG